>NZ_MAJV01000058.1:0-320549 GCF_001691065.1 Aliivibrio sp. 1S128
GTAATGGTCTTGCACTTCGAGTAAAGCCAATCGGTAGTAAGTTTTGGATATTTAATTACCAGCGACCAATCACTAAGAAGCGAGCTAATCTTACTCAAGGTAAGTTAGAAACGGTAGTGTTGTGACTACGTAATATTGGCTATTAATTTATAGTTTCTAGGGCGCTTCGGGCACAAACTGACTTAGAAAGCATGGCAAGAACCGCTTAGCCACTAGAACTCTTACTTTACACTGGTTTTATATTTAAGTTCATTCTGTAGTATTCATACATTCATACATTCATACATTCATACATCGCCATTTTAGCCTTAAATAGTGACGGGTAACTCAGCAATAGAATAGCCTAAACATTATCGACAGGTATCCCTTATATCTTTGTAAACGCTATCGTTATTGGTGAAGACTCTGTTGTGCTAGCAGGCGCTTTTTTAGAAGAAGGATTGCGTATTGTAATTGAAGAATAATCTAATAAAAAACAAAAATGATAGTTGCTAGATTGTGAAGGGTTTCGTCCTCTTTAAGAGAGTTAACGCTTTAGCATTTTACCTTTAATATCTGCCACATCAAGGAATTGCTATTAGATGTAAACGCGATTAACAACGCGACTTATTAAGCCGTTCTTAAACACCTAAAAAACGTTAAGGTAGATATTAATGATAGAAATTAACAACCTCTGTTTTTATTGGGAAAAAAGTTATGTTATTGAAGGGCTTCGTTTAAATATTCAAGCTGGACAGCATCTATTTATTGAAGGTCCAAGTGGCAGTGGGAAAAGTACGTTATTAAATTTATTTGCTGGTGTGTTATGCCCGAAAAAAGGCGATATTAATATCCTTGGGCAGAATTTAAGGGAGCTTTCTCCGAGTCAAAAGGACAGTTTTAGAGCCGATCATATCGGTTTTATTTTCCAGCAATTTAATTTAATTCCCTACTTAAGCGTCATTGATAACATCATATTACCTTGTTCATTCTCTGCGATAAGAAAACAAAAAGCATTACAGCGTAGTGGAAACTTGAATATTGAGGCTATACGCCTATTGAAGGCCTTAGGTTTAAACGATCAAGCGCTGTTTCAGCGTAGCGTCAATGAGTTAAGTGTTGGTCAGCAACAGCGTGTGGCAGCCGCTCGCGCGATGTTAGGCTCACCTGAAATTATCATTGCTGATGAGCCGACATCAGCATTAGATTCAGGGCATCGAGATGCGTTTATTAATACTTTATTCAATGAATGTGAGAAAGAAAATATTACGCTGATATTTGTCAGTCATGATACCAGCCTAAAAAAGCATTTTTCTAATCACATTAACTTAACCGACATTAACCAGATTAAGCAGGAGAAGTAATTATGGCTATCTTTTCTTTAGCGCTTAAAAGCTTATTCAATCGTAAATTAACTTTTTTAATCACCCTGTTTTCGATTGCCATTAGCATTACGTTGATTCTAGGCGTGCAGACATTAAAAGATGAAACAAAAATAAGTTTTATGAAAAGCATTTCAGGCACTGATTTAATTGTTGGTGCAAGAGGGGCTTCTTCGCCACTTTTATTGAGTACCGTTTTTCATATTGGTAATACAACCAACACCATTAAATACGATTCGTTCGAAGATATTAGAAAATCTTCTGCTGTTGAGTGGGCGGTGCCAATTTCGATGGGTGATTCTCACAAAGGTTATACCGTATTAGGAACTGAATTGTCTTTCTTTGAGCATTTTAGCTATGCGAATAAACAGTCATTAGTCGTTCAGTCGGGGAATATTTCAAATGATATGTTTTCTGCTGTCATTGGCTCTGATGTCGCTAATAAGCTTGGGTACCAAGTTGGTGATGAAATAATCATGACACACGGTGGCGGTGAAATAGAAGGCCACGATCATGACAACATAACTTTCCATATTGGTGCTGTGCTTGCTCCTTCGTTTACCGCCATTGATCAAACGCTAGTTATTTCATTGGAAGCGATGGAAGCGATGCATGCTGATAGCGATGGCCACTTTGGTGTACTCAGCTCAGAAAATAGTATCGATACTCGTGCTGAACAGCACTCAGAAAGTGACCATGAACATGCAGAGCATGAAGGACATCAGCACCATGAGTCACAAGAGCAACGCGTTGCACGTTTGATGGAAATTAAACCAGAGCATATCAATGCTGTTTTCGTTGGGCTTAAGTCGAAACATGTTGTATTAGGAATGCAAAATTATGTGAACAACTATGACGGAGAACCTTTATCGGCAATTATCCCGACAGTTGCATTGCAAGAGTTGTGGGCATTTTTCTCAATAGCGGAAGTTGCTTTAAATATTGTTTCTGGATTTGTTGTGTTAGTTGGCTTATTAGGCATGTTAAGCATCATTTTAATGAGCCTTAATGAGCGACGTCGTGAAATGGCCATTTTACGTTCAATGGGGGCAAGACCAGTTCATATCTTCTCCCTAATTATAGGAGAAGCCGCAGTCGTTTGTTTATCGGGTATTTTACTTGGCATCATTCTTCTATACGGTTTGTTATTTTTATTACAGGCACCACTTGCAAATCACTTCGGATTTTATTTAGACATTTCTGGGCTTAATTTAAATGATGGTTTGATTCTGTTAAGTGTTCAGGTGAGTGCAATTGTCATTGCAATCATTCCTGGTTTGTTAATTTACAAGACGTCATTATCTGATGGTATGAGTATTAAATTTTAAGGTATCCACATGAAAAAATTATTATTAAGTTTATTTTTATTATGCAGCGTTTCTGCTGTACAAGCGGCATCGCCTATCGCGGTGACTTGGAAAGATTTACAAGGAGTTGTTGAACCTTATAGTGATCCTTTTAAAGCGTTAACAGAGGATCAAATTTATAATTTATCGGTGCTTGCGCGTGTGATAGAGATGCAGAAAGAGTCGCCAGAAAAAGTGTCTGAAGCTAGGTTAAAAATAGCTGATGATGCAAAAGAAAGCCTTGTAGCAGATAGTATTGATATCGAATACCTCTTTGAACAGCGTTTAGTTATTATGGAAAAACGCCAACAAGCGATGAGTTCAACGAATGGATTATTTGCTGATCAGACAATTAAAATGGCTGGTTATATGCTTGCACTTACTTACGAAGATGGATTGGTTTCAGAATTTTTGTTAGTGCCAACGTTTGGAGCTTGTTCGCATGAAGGGGTACCCGATGCAAATCAAATTATCTTAGTTAAAACTAAGACACCGTTTGCAGTCGGATCGCCTTATGAAGCGGTCAGCGTTACCGGAACACTACGCTTAACGTCACAAGAAAAGGACCTATATTTGGTTGATGGTCAGAAACAAATTGAAATGGCATATAGCTTAGAAGATACCATCGTTGAGCCTTATGTGAGTAAATATTAACGGCCTGATTGTTGGCTGTTTGAAAGGGAATGTGAAGTAGCATCAACTAATCGCCTTTTCGCAAAAAAGTTAAATACCTTTCTATGATCGCCTTCACTACTCGCTAGTGAGGGCTTTTTTAATTTGTGTATGCGTTTATTGCTTTTATTCCCGTGCTCTTTATTGAATAACCCTTCATCATTCGTTAATACCTTTGAAAATAGTAAGACTTCCGTCGTTGATATCCTCTTAATATTATTATCTCCATAAATCCATGTATACGTCGAAAATTTTAATGCAACCTCTGCCAATTTTTTTGAAGGTAACTTTCTAACGGTTGTAGCAAATACTGTAGCTAATCTTATTTATTAGCACCTAATTAAGTTATTGATAATATTGTAATATTTTTGTTGTTTGAAATCGAATCAAGTTATACCTTTCTGGATGCCGTTACTGTTAACGACCTAGGAGTCTCTCTGGATGTGCTGATATATAAACAAATATAAGAAATATATTTACCAGCGTATTGGTTGTAAAAACTCAATTAACCACTGGTTGATAGAAATGCTTGTTGCATCATTCATATCAATTGCCATCGCCGTTGCAGTAATAACACCTAAGCTACTTAACAGTATAAAATAACCGAAAGCGAGTGCCATATTGGTTCTCTTCGGAAAAGGTGAATGAGATATTGCATGCAGTGGTCCTATGTAAGTGGCTAAAAACCAGCTGATACTGCCGACAAATAACATTAAATTTTTCAAGGACGAAAAGTGTATCGATAACGCCTGTTTTTCCTCTGCCATTACGCTTAAAATAAGCTCAATTGGGATAAAAAAACCAGATAAAGTGGATGCAAGCCCGCAATACATTAATAAATCACCTGCAATAAGATGCCAGGAAGTGCAGGTGCCAGCTTGATCGTATTCACTAGAATAGATATAACTAACCATCGCCGCCATAGAGAGGGCGATAGCTAATAAGAGGGAAATATGTGGACTTGCTTGTTGTGCTACATCGATGCCTTTTGATGTACCGTAAAGGCGATTTATTTGGAAAGAGGCAACGGCAATGTTAAAACCAATAACGGTCAAACGTGAACGCATCACGTTGACCGCTATGTTAATGGAATGGACGCGCTTAGATGGTGTCATTTTATATTCCTTATTACTATCTTATTGATGTAATTGTTTACACTTCATCTAAGGCTTTCATCAGTTATAGCACCATACTTAGGTAGCCTAATATCAATACAATCATTGAGGTTAGAGCATAAGGAACAGGGTATCCGACAGCTGGTAAGTCACTTTGACATGCATCCTGAGCTCCTTTCATTGCAGGTGTACTATTACGTGCTCCAGCACAAGCGCCAGCTAGAATTGCGGGGTTCATTCTGCGGAACACTAAACCATATATCCAAGCAAGTAATGGCGGTAATAATGCTGCCAACAGACCTAGCCCTGCTATTTTGATAACAACAGTACCTTGGAACGAGGATAATATTTTAGGGCCAACGGAAGCGGCTAATACTGCAACAAATAAACTTAAACCAATGTCTTGTAAGAAACTACGAGCGCCTTCACTCATTGGCCCACCAAAGCTTGGGTTACGTGTTCTAAAGTAAGAGAATAAGATACCAGTTAGCATACAACCTGCTGATGTACCTAGTGCGAAAGGAATACCGCCTAAGTTAACACTTGCATGCCCACAAACAAAACCGATGAGCAGTGAGATTGCAAGGTACATTGTTTCTGTTACCGTACTTTCAACAATCGGTACACTATTAAGTTTTGTTGCGGTTTGCTTAATACACCAATCAGAGCCTGCTAAACGAAGTACATCACCTGTTTCTAGTACTGTTTTTGGTAGTGTTGCAATTTGAGTACCCTGTCTAAAGAGCGCTTTAAGATGTACTCCAAATCCGATTTCTTTACTCGCTTCTTCAATTGTTTTTCCTATATAGTCTGATTTACCAATGTGAATATCTGCAACTTCAAGGTCAACATTACGCGCTCTAGGCTCATCAACTTCAGTACCAACCGTTTCATCACCACCTTCGATAAGGACATGATAATTACCACGAACACCAATAACGTCACCCATTTTTAATGTTGGGTTATCCGAAGCATCGATCACTTCATCACCACGCACTACTTTTAAGATCGCCGCATGTGGAAATTGATGAAATAGGTCGATGACACTTTTACCAATCAGTTCTTTGTGTTCTACGTTATAGGCACGGATATCTAAAGGCAGTCGACCTGTATTAGAGAAACCGCTGGTGCCTGGTAAGGGTTCTGAACTATCACCACCGCCAAACATAGCTTCCGCTTCTTTACCCGCTTTTACAGGATCTCGGCCTGACATTGCTGGCAAGTATTTAATAAGTAAGATGATAAATATGCTTGATAAGATATAAGTGATTGCATAACCCGCTGCCATATTTGCGCTAACTTGGTCTATGGTCATACCGTCTGGTAAGTTAACAGCACCTGATGACAGTGCCGATTGCGCAACGCCCATTACAGCAGTTACGGTGTAACTACCTGAAATAATACCGGCTGCATAACCTGGTGCCATGTCGAGTAATTTTGCACCAAAAAATACAATTAAGAAGTTACTAAAGACAACAATAAGACCAATAACGATGAAGTCGATACCACCGCTTTTTAGCCCTGAGAAAAATTGAGGGCCTACTTTCATGCCAATAGCGTACATAAACATCATTAGGAAAATGTCTGACACAAGTCCAGGCGCATCAATATTTAACCCGTAAACTGAAAATGCGGTTAGCGCGATAGCAATACCGACTAACAATGTACCCGCCGTAGAGCCTAAATTAACGCCTTTGATGGTGATTTGTCCTAAGGGATAACCGATCGCTATTGATAGAAATAGAAAGACAAAAGAATTATTTGCAACATAGGTAAAAAGGAAGGCAATTGGGCCACTGACGTCCTGTGTAATTGCACTGCTATCTGCTGCGATTACACCAGCAGATAACAGTGCCATTAATACAAAAATAAGGAGGCTTAAGCCAAATTTGTTTTTCAGAGAAGCAAGGGGGGTAAAGATGCTCTCCGATTTTGTGATTTTCATAATTATCTCCGGGATAGAAATATGTTTGATGTGAGAGTCGGTTGAATATCAACCTACTCTCAATACTTGATAAAAAAGAGGGGGGTTAACCGTGGTTAAAGCCAGCAGATTCAATAGCATTACTATTGTGAACAATAGGGTTCTTAGCAAAGAAATCGATGCAACGTTTTAAATCTTCAACTAATAAATCTGCTTGGTCACGGCTGAAACCATGACGTACTAGGATTCGCATAATAGCGAGATCTTCTCGTTTAGGCGGCATTGTGTAAGCCGCAATTTGCCAACCACGTGAACGAATACGATCCGATAAATCAAACAGGTTAAAGCCTGGGTCAATATCTTCTTTTAGAGACCAACTTAATGCTGGAATACCACCACGACCATTGTAAATAATATCGAATAGGCCTAGCTTTTCTATCTCATCAGATAAGTAACGTGCAGTGTCGTAACAGGCATTGTGGATTTTACGGTAGCCTTCTTTACCTAGGCGTAAAAAGTTATAATATTGTGCAACAATCTGTCCACCAGGACGTGAGAAGTTCAATGCGAAACATGGCATATCACCACCTAAGTAATTAACATTAAAGATTAGATCTTCATGTAGAGCACTCGCATCACGCCAAACAATCCAACCCACACCCAAAGGAGCTAAACCAAATTTATGACCTGAAGCATTAATCGATTTAACACGTGGTAAACGGAAATCCCACTCAAGTTCTGGTTCACAGAATGGGGCTAGGAATGCACCACTTGCGCCATCGATATGCATTGGAATATCAAGTCCAGTGTCTTTTTGAAGTTGGTCAAGTGCATCATGAACTTCTTTTACTGGTTCATATTGACAAGTAAAAGTCACACCCAGTGTTGGTACTACGCCAATGGTGTTTTCATCACAACGTTTAATCACTTCTTCAGCTGTCATGATCAGACGATCGCCTTCCATTGGGATTTCACGTAATTCAATATCCCAGTAGCGTGCAAATTTATGCCAACATACCTGAACTGGACCACAAACCATGTTAGGTTTATCAGTTGGTTTACCTAGTGCTTTCATTTTTTCGCGCCAAGCCCATTTAAGTGCCATACCACCTAACATTGCAGCTTCACTAGAGCCCGTTGTTGAACAGCCTAGTGTATTTTCAGCATCTGGTGAATTCCAAAGATCTGCAAGTATGTGTGTACAGCGCGCTTCTATTTCAGCAGTTTGTGGGTACTCATCTTTGTCGATCATATTTTTATCTAGACATTCATCCATTAATTGATGAATTTCATCTTCAACCCATGTTTGGCAAAAGGTAGCTAAATTTTGACGAGAATTACCATCCATCATTAATTCATCGTGCACTACTTGGTAAGCATGGCGTGGTTCATGCTCATTTTCAGGCATTTTATATTTAGGCATTGATAGTGATAAGTCTTCTGATGCGTAAACATCGTCTAGCATATTATCGCGTACTGTATTTTTGGAATGAAGAGGCATGTATTACTCCAGTTTAATGAAAATTGTATTGTTTAATCATTCATAATAAAAAGATTAATCGTTATATAATGAATAGTTTGTTGTATGTATCTGTTGATAAAGGTTGTCGTTATCTTGCTGTCTGAACATGTTGTGAATATTATCAATGAAAACCGTAGGGCGTTAATCGCTTAAGAAGGATCTAACCCTTCAAATAGGTTGGGGTTATAACCTATTTGAATCAGCCATCTGAGGCACAGTCGAGCGCTATCTCAGATACTTACAACTAAAGGATTTATGCTGTTTTAGGTTGATGAATACACTGGTTTTTTGTTGTTTGTTATGAGTGTTATTATGTGGGAGGGCTTATTAATTCGGTGATATATACTGGTAGCTAATTGTTCATTGATGAATGTTTTTTATAACGACAGAATAAGGATTTCTGAGGTGTTATTTTAATAAAGATTAGATAAAGGGCTGGCTATTTTTATGATTAAATCGCTACGCGTTGAAGAGCTTAAAACTGAGGGTTTTATACTTTTCAATTATTATCCCCTCAGTTTATTCAAGAAATTTGTCTACAAAGTTGATAAAACGTTCTCTTTATTTTTAAATATTCTGTTTATCGGATTTAGACTAATACCTGCATTTTGGGAAACATTCTTTTAATCGTTTCCCCTCCTTTTAAAGAGTACTAAAAAATCAGTTTATAATGGTTCCGAGCTTAATTCGTAATAATAGAGTATTAGAAACGGTAGCCTAAATTTAAGGTGGCAGAGCTTCGTGTTTCACCTTTATTCAGCAGTAAAGTCGCATTGTAACTTTTGCCAATTTGTTTGTTGAAACCCACTAGAAATGCCCATTTATTAAGGTTTACACCCACATCATAAGAAAAGGTTTCACCGTTAATGTCGATGCCTTCCAGCTCACCTGTAAATCGCGGTTTTAAGCCTTGGTACTCTGCACCAATGAATAATTGTGTACGGTAATTAACTAGTTGATACCCTAACATGGGTTGGATTGATAAAATGCCATCACCCCAAGTATTCGTGCCTTTTAGTCTCGTTTGAGAATATGTGGCGGAGACGGATGCAAAGTATTCTTGATAACCGACGGAAAGGGTAGTGCCAAGCCCTACCACATCATACTCGAGATGAATCGGTACTCCGATTTTTGTTTGATTACACAAGGCTGAAATTTCATCGCAAAAAGCATCCCCTAATCCAGTCAATTTATCGTTAAGTTTGTCTTTAATACCTTGGCCAATAGAGCCGGTATATTGGGCATCGATGTTTGCATCAACATTAATTTTTCCAAGTAACGCATAGACATTCCAAAACGGTAGAATATTAAGGTCGCCACGCACGGTTAAACTTTCTGCGGTCACCGACGCAGTTGAACCCGCTGCATTAAATATGGCATTTAAGTCTGCCCCCATGACATTAAAGTCTGTAAATCCAAAATTCATATTTTGGCTACGAGAGGCGATTGAAATACCATAAGCTTTAGGAATATCAATCCCTTTACGACGCACCATATCACCCATTATCGGGAAGAAATCATGCACAGTGACTTGTTTGTCTCGCATTCGAGGGTCAGATACTTGCTTTAAATAAGCTTCATTAAGTACGTTGATTTCACCACCTTCATCATAATAAGAGATGGGTGTTATTGTCATTGCTAACGTAAAATCTGATGTTCGCTTAAATTTTCCTTTGGCCTCAATGTGTTTTTTTTCCGTGATTATTTTGCCTGTTTGCAATGTTTTGAAGGTTATTTTTTGCTGATAATGGTCAACGTTATAATCGCCATATTTAAATGGTTGTGAGTTACTGATTACCATGCTGACCGGCTGTTTATCTTTTACGATGATCTTTACATTCATAAAACGAAAATAAGCGATCTCTTGCGGTAGTCCATATTTAGAATAATTGAAACTGATTTCAGTATGCTCTGCATCAAGCTTTTTGGCTTCGACCGAAGTAGGGTCATAGCTTTGTGCGTAATCGCGCAGTTGATATTCAGTACGGGTAATCTTTTCAATTTCGGTGATGACATCTTCACTTTCAGCAAGCTTAGCTTCATCATACTTAATGCGTAAATTTATATTACCTTTCGTATCTGTCGTTTGAATAATAAATATCTCTGATTCACGTACTTCATTACCTACTTGAATGCGACGATTGACATGCTCAACTAATTGCTCTCCTTTGGTTAAAGAGCTTAGGCCAAGCCTTGGGATATCGTCATTAATACCGTGCTGTATAAAAATAGCCTCGCCCTCTGTGACTGAAGCTGCCATCGCATGATTAAACATTGCGATGACCAATAGGAACCCAATATGAACTGACGGTTTAACTCCTTTCTTTATTTGTGCGGTAAAGTTTTTCATTTTTTATTTCACTCACTTAGTCAATCTTAATAACGTCTTTGATTTATGTAATGAGTGAATTTTATTGAGAAAAAGGGGATTGGGTTAATCGCTTATGATGGATGGCATCCTCAATTATTTAAACAGGTGGTTCAGCACCGCTTCAGTGAAGCGGTGCTGATTAGTTTACTTGATAGAGTTTGTTGTAAAAGTAGGTCACTGCTAAACAAATATAAAATAGTGGGATCATAAGTAAAGAGCTTTCAACTTGGTAACTTGGGGTGAGTTGCAGTGCCCCCATGGTTAATATCACGAGGAAGTTACCACCTAATAATCGAAGTGGTGCTAATGATGGTGTGCTACAGCCTTTCCATATAAAAAAGGCGTTAAGTGCGTAGAGCCCTGCAAGTTGCCATATTTCAGTGAGTGTAGGCATCAAGAATACATATTGTGCAGTAAATATTATACATCCAGCTACCATGGCTAACGCAGAAAGATTGACAACCTTATTTGAATGTTCGGCCAATACATTCGCATAAATAGAGGCAATCAATGGCATAATATAGCCACCCGGTATTGGAAAATATATCCATATGATTAAACATGTCACGAGAACGCTTACTGCTTTAAACACATTCTTTAGACGTTGTCTTAACGGTATATTAAAGTGGTTTTGCACATTTAATGTTACATGATCCTTCTTGTTTTCATAGGTGTACCATTGCTGTAGTTCAGTGTAACTACTTTTGGGAGATAGCAAGCTTTCTGAAAATAAGGATACGCCTTTATCAAGATCTGATTCATCTATATTTTTACCTTGTGTTTTATCCTGCAATAATGAATTAAGTTTTTCTATGCTATTAAGTGAGAATCTCCAATACTTTCTTTCATGCGCAAGCCTTGGGCTATCGAGCAAAGGAAGATTTAACATTTCATGTAACTTTTGTAATTGCTCTAAGAGTTCAGGGTTTTGATCTACTACCAAAGTGTCTTGTTCTTCAGAATTATTGCCT
Source organism: Aliivibrio sp. 1S128 (assembly GCF_001691065.1). Taxonomy (NCBI): domain Bacteria; kingdom Pseudomonadati; phylum Pseudomonadota; class Gammaproteobacteria; order Vibrionales; family Vibrionaceae; genus Aliivibrio; species Aliivibrio sp. 1S128. Next base: position 11,283 of record NZ_MAJV01000058.1, read on the forward strand.
TGAAGTGCTATTGTCTTTTTTATCTTGTGAGTAACGCTTGAAAATAGGTCAAAAAAGATATCTTCGGTCTTTATTGGCCAGATAAAACGGAAAATAAAACTGTAGGAAAGCACGCCAAGCAGTGTTTCTTGAATGCGTAATATTGCTAAACTAAAGGAATAATCGCCATTAAATCCTCCAGAACAAGCGACGATAACATTTACTGTAAATGCCATGGTAAAGGCATATCCAAACTTTTTGTGTGACGACATAAAAACACAAAACGCCAAAAAAAGAGTGTAGAAAGTAATAAATAAAATATAATTTTGTGCAAAACTGCCTAGCAAGAATATCGCATAAACACTACCCACTAAAGTGCCGAGAATACGGTTTCTGCTTTTAGCTATTGCATGAGAATAACTCTCTGTTGCTGCTATCATAAACACGGTAATAACTGCCCAATAGGCTTTATCCCACCCCAACCAAAATGCAGCTGTAATGGACAGTGCGACTGCTAACCCAACCTTAATTGCTTCTTTAGTCGATTGATGCAACATAATGATAGCCTTAATTAAACGTTGTTTGTTGTTTGGTAATTTGCACTGACGCCGTCATACCAACACGTAATTGGATCTCTTTGGGCACATTATTGAGTTTGATTTTTACTGGGATTCTCTGTGCTAAACGGATCCATTGAAAGTTTGGATTTACAGTCGGAAGCAGGTCGTTGCCTGTGCTTCCATCTAGTTTAGCAATACCAAAACCAATGCTGAGAACCTTACCAGATAGTGTGTATTTGTCGTTCATCAACAGCGTCACATACGCTTTATCATTCGCAGCAACCCCCTGTAGATCATTTTCTTTAAAGAAGCCTTCAATCCAAAAACTATTCTCATCAATTAAGGCAACAACGGGTTGATTTGCGATGACTTGAGCACCAATACGTAAATTTAAATTAGTAATGTAGCCATCTACAGGTGCATACACTTTTGTAAAATCTAAGTTTAATTCGACGGCTTGTTGATTTGCGGTGGCTGCATCTCGGTTTGCTGTAGCTGTTTCTACGGCAACTGCTAAGTTATTGAGTGTTAATGCAGGTACTGCTCCGGGTGTTAATTTTTCTAAGCGTACTGCTCTTGTTTGTTCATTTTTAGCCTTAGCGACCAATGCGTTGGTTTGATTTACAGCTGCGATGGCTTGGTTTAAATTTGCTCTATACATTCTGTCATCAATTTCAAATAATAATTCGCCTTGTTTTACGTGTGAATTGTCATCGATATGGATGGCTGATACTTGACCTGTAACACGCGGGGTTATTTTTACAATTGATGCGCGTACTTGTGCATCCCGAGTCCAGGGATTGATGTTGTCGTTTTGATAGAAGGAGTACAACGATCCCCCTGCGAGTAAAACAAGAATGAATGTGTTTAAGTAACGTCTGCGCATTTTTTGTCCTTTAAATAATAATTAAGCGGCCAATGAGGCCTGTGAAAATAATAAGTAAACTCAATTCTGCAATCGCAGGAACGGCAATATATTTGTAGAAATCAAACCTGACACTAATTGCACTAACAATACTGGTCAGCAGGTAAGCTAACGCGACCACCAGTAATAAGGGGGGGATATAAATCTCACCAAATATGAGTTCGTGGGGGATAGAGTTAGTCACTATATTTTACCTAGTCATTATTGTGCCGTCACAATATAGAAGGATAAGCGATGTCGGAAATCGCTTATGATGGATCTTATCCATCAAGCCTTGATAGATACTTAAGGGAGTGTTGTTCTTTTCTGTACTTCATTTCATCAAATATTTTATAAAGTATGAAACTGATAGTTAATTTGCTTATTGCAATGAGGGTTCGATCCATCATATGTGATTTATGATTATTGCTTTATCCCACTATGATGGCGTTACTTTCTGATGATGGGTTAATACTATTTAGTCCCATTTTTTAAGGTAACTTGATGAAATGATTAAGTTAAGAGGCGTGACAAAACGTACTTTTCCGTCGCCATTTTGTTGTGAATAAAAGATTAATTAAAATTTTGAAGTGATAAAACTATGGATATTGTTCATCAACTATTTAGTGTGTCCCCCTTTATTGCACTATTTATTACGCTTTCACTCGGCTACTTAGTCGGCAAAATTACCATTGGGCGCTTTGTTCTTGGTGGGGTTGCGGGCACATTATTAATAGGCGTGATTATTGGGCAATTTGGTGTCAGTTTCGATCCTGGTATGAAAAGCCTCTTCTTTGCACTGTTTATTTATGCGGTGGGGTATCAAGGAGGTGCACATTTCTTTAACGCTTTCAATGTTAAAACCATCAATATTCTCCTGTCAGCGGTTGTCATGACAGTCACTGGTTTAGTGTGTGTTATTGCGGTTGCTTGGTTATTTGATCTTGATCAAGGCACCGCTGCTGGACTTGCCGCTGGTGGGCTAAGCCAATCTGCCATCATTGGTACTGCGGGCGATGCGATAAGTCAGCTTGACGGGTTAACTACAGAGGCAAAACAGTTGATGCAAACTCATATGGCGGTCGGTTATGCGGTCACTTATGTGTTTGGTGCATTGGGCCCTATTTTTATGGTGACTTGGATTATTCCGGCTTTCATGAAATGGGATATCCGTGCTGAAGCAATTAAGCTTGCTGGTAAAGTGTCGAACGGTAAAGCAGAGCTTGCACCAGGTGAGGTTAATGCCGTCATTAATTTGGTTTCGCGTGCTTACGAAGTGAATTCAAAAAGTATTGCACTTGGTAAGTCACTCGATGAAATTAACAAACCTACTATTGATGTACGTATTGAATTGATTGAACGTGTTGGCAAAGTGCCAGTAAGTGATGGTCGCCAACGTCTTGAGAAGGGTGATGTGATTATCATCACCGGTCATCAAGATGCGGTGTACCAATTAGAAGATAATATATTTGGAAGTGAAGTCGCTATCCCTGAGGGGTTTGTGGGTATAGAAGAGACTCGCCAGTTAATTGCTAGTCATCGTCAATTTATTGGACAATCACTACAGCAAATAAAAGATTTTTCTAATGAAGGTACTTACCGTGGTATTTACATCACGGATTACTTACGCGAAGGCACGCCTGTTGAAGTTTCCCCGCACTTAATTTTTAAAAAAAATGATGTTATCGCGTTAACGGGCTCAGCTGAAGATATTAACCGTGTTGAAAAAAACATTGGTAAACGGTTGGATTCCGCTTTGACCACCGATTTTTTTATCTTTGGTTTAGGGATGTCGTTAGGGTTATTCATTGGTCTTATTAATTTTAGTATTGCAGGCACTCCCGTCTCGATAGGCACGGGCCCTGGGTGTTTGATAGTCGGCTTAGTGCTCGGATGGCTTCGCCACCACCATTTCAACATTGGTGCATTTCCGATGGTGGCATCTAACTTCATTCGTGATTTTGGCCTTGCTATGTTTGTAGGTATTGTTGGTCTTGAAGCCGGCCCTCAAGCACTTGCTAGCATCAAAGCGCATGGTACCTCACTGTTGTTTTTAGGGGCTACGGTTACGCTTATTCCACAAATTCTCTCTTTCTTCTTCTCATATTATGTATTGAACATTAAAAACCCAATCGAAGCATTAGGTTGTATCGTCGGTGGGCGCAGTGCAAATCCTGGTTTTGCTGCTCTGATGGAAAAAGCCGGTAATGCAACACCGGTATTTTCATTCACCGCTACCTATGCGGTGTCCACCATTTTACTCACATTATTAGGGCCTATTATCGTCGCTGTTATTACTGTTAACGCGACTATGTAACGAGCTACTTTATTAGTTATTGGGCATAAAAAGAGAAATTTATGGAAAATAAACATTATGGCATTACTATTTTAGCGCTATTGCTAACGGCGTGTAGTTCTACGCATACACTTGAAAAACGTGTGACAAAAGAAAATTACAGAGCGGTCTCTATTGAGACTCAACAAGACAAGAAAGCAGAGCCGTTTCGAATATGGCCAGATGGAGGTGTCGATTTTTTACTATCTAAGGAAGATAACTCGACCCCGTTAAAGGTCAAAGGGGATAGGTTTAATATTTTAGCGTTATCGGGTGGCGGTGCTAATGGTGCGTATGGAGCGGGCATTATAAATGGCTTGCATGATAGTGGCCGGCTCAATGAATACACGGTAGTAACGGGTATCAGTGCAGGGGCATTGATGGCGCCATTTGTATTTATAGGGGGAGATGAAATATCTCACTTAAAAGCCGTCACTTTAGGAATGGATGACAGTATGGTGCTTGGTAGTGGCAATATTATCAATGCATTGATTAAGGATGCATTCAGCGACGGTAATGATATGTTCCGTTTTATTGAGCAGGTTTATACTGAGCAAATAATTGAAAAAATGGCTGTAGAACACCGTGCAGGTCGACGTTTATTTATTGGCACATCGCATTTTGATTCTGATGAATTAGTTATTTGGAATATCGGTGCCATTGCACAAAGCGACCTCCCTAATAAAGTACACTTGATTCATCAAGTTCTGACGGCAAGTGCATCTATTCCAGGGGTGTTTCCACCGCAATTTATTGATGTGAATTATCAAGGTGATACATTCGAAGAGTTGCATGTTGATGGTGGTATGTCGGCACAAGTTTTCTTTAAGCCAGGCCATCTTGATTACAGTAAAATCAATATTGCATTGGGATTAACGACCACGCCTAGGGTAGATGTGATACGTAATGGTGTCTTTACTGCGCGATACCATTCAACGCAAGATAAAGGTGTTGAACTGTTAAAAAGAAGTGTCGATTCAATGGTGGTTCAGCAAAGTATGGGTGATTTATATAGGATGTTATATTTTAGTGAAGTGGAACATCTAGCTCTCTTTTTTACTCAAATAGAAGAGGATTTTCAAGGAAAAAAATCGACTCAGGATATGTTCGATTTACACTATATGAATGCTTTGTATGAGTATGGTTATGCGAAAGCAATCAGGGGTAATGTATGGAAAGAAGGCTCTCAGAGCATATACCCACGCTAATCAGTCATTCAACGTTCGCAGAATGAATGCGGTGCATTGATAAGTGAACAATGTACACGCTGGATAAGTGAACTAGTTTTTTAGATTCTTAATGATATACTTTGATGTATAACTTTATATTAAAAGAACATGAGAATATGCAGTTTAGCCTCGAACAACTTCAAGCTTTTGTTGCTGTATATGAACAGCTTTCTTTCAGTAAAGCTGCGGTTAAATTAAATAAGCACCGCACAACGATTGGTCAAGTTATCACTAATTTAGAAGACCAATTAGCGGTCGAACTTTTTGAACGTGTTGGCCGTACTGTTAACGTAACAGACGACGGTAAATTTTTGTATCACTATGCGAGACAAACCATAGAGCAGGCACGTGTTTTCGATAAAGCAGCATTGAGTTTATCCTATGGTGGGTTAGAAAATATTACCATAGCCTACCCGAGTATTTTGCCCCAACGCATGCTATCTCAAATACGTATTCAACTTGCGAATGATTTTCCCATGATGCGCGTTAACTTTTTAGTGCGAAATAAAGCCGAGATAAAGCAGGGGATCATGGATAATATTTATCATTTTGGTTTGGTGAATATCCATGAAAGTAGTGCTATGCATAGCTTTGATGCCACTTTTTTGGGCAATTTGGAGTTTCTACCTTTTGTGAAAAAGGGATCTGACTTGGCTGAACTACCAGCGGATGAGGTATTTGCTGCGTTGAAAAAATCGCGCCAATTTGTATTAAAATCTTTTATTGATGAGGGACTAAGCGAGAAAATAGTCTTTTCGCCTAACCATGAAGTCATCGATCAACTTACTCTGGTCATCAAATTAGTACAAGAAGGATTGGGCTGGGCGTTATTGCCTAAAGTCCTTACCGAATCAGAATACACCGCGAGTGACGTGGAGCCACTGTTTGCGGATGAAATGAAAAGAGGGGTAAAGTTTGGTATCGCATTATGGTGCCCACACTCAAAACAGATTAAAACGATTAAAAATTCGTTTGTAGAAGCAATTGAGCGCTACATTGCACATTTGGACACCATTCAAAACCCTCATTAATCCGCACCTTCAAAGCAATAAATACAGGCATATTTATTTATTGCTTTCTTTTTATTATCGTTTTTTATACTCCTGCGTGATGCCTTTTTTTGATGACGTTGATACTTCTCCTTACGCCACAATCTTTGCATGATTGGTAGGGTTCAGTCCTCTTTCTGTGAGTTAAGCTTTTTCTCTCGCTCCTTTAAAATCAGTGTTATTCATGATTGAGCCTCTTTTTTACTAAGTGTCGCTCATGTATTGCATTAACACTTACTTTTAAAGAGTGCTCAATGAGAAAAAATACGTTATTAAACTCCCTTGCTGTGCTAACGCTGGCATGGAATGCACCCACTTACGCTTCATTTTCAGATCCAACGGATTTGCGCTTTGATATGGGGCATTATATTGCTGAGAATAGTTTTGGTTTTTTACCTGTTCCTATTTTGATAACAGAGCCTGCGGTTGGTATCGGTGGTGGGTTAATGGGGATGTTTATGCATGAAACAGAAGAAGAAAAAGAGAAGCGTAAAACACTCGCGATGAACTCCCTCGATGGTGGGGCCCAGCTAATGCCCGCTGCTATTACACTGGTGGGGGCTGCGGGAACCCAAAATGGTACGTGGCTTGCCTTTGCTGGACACCGGCATTCTTGGCTAAGCGATTCCATTCGTTATACCGGTGGCATCGGCTTAGGTCAGGCTAATTTAGCAATATATAAAGAGTTCTCATTGGGAGGGGCTAGACAAACGTTGCAGTTCGGTACAGAAACAAAGGGTATTGGTATGTTGCAAAAACTACAATTTAGGATCGCACGTACACCTTTAATGCTAGGCATAAAACAAGTCGCAATGAAGAGCTCGGTACATTCAGATAAGAAATGGGTTGATAAACTAATGGGACTTACCTTGGGGAACGATTCTCTTACCTCTGGCATTGGTGTCACCGCCGACTATGATACGCGAAATAATATTTTCTTTCCGACCGAGGGGCATGCTGTCGGTCTTGAATATATGGTCTATGACGAAAATATTGGCAGTGATTCAAATTATCAAAACTTGGTGCTTAATGGTGAAGGGTACATACCCATTGCACAGGATTGGACATTAGCTTTTGCAGGTAACTATCAGGCTTTTAACAGTGAAGATAGTTTTGTGTCACCCACGGCGCAGCCTTACGTGAAATTACGTGGGGTGTCTTCCTACCGTTTTCAAGGGGATAACGTCGTCACTTTACAGTCACAAGTAACCTATGACATTGATCATCGTTGGACGGTATCTGGTTTCTATGGTGTAGGTATGACCCACACAGAAAACCGTTTTGAGTCAGCTAAAGAGGATCGTGTTGATGCCTATGGTGCTGGATTTCGTTATCAAATAGCGCGCCGTTATGGGCTACATATTGGTGTTGATGTGGCTTTTAGTGATGAAGAGCAGGCGTTGTACTTTAATCTTGGTAGTGGCTTTTAATCTCACCGTATCGATACTCTAGATGCGATACTATTGGCGTGAGAATGCGGGTGAAGGTTGTAAGGAGGGCGTGATCCATCAAAAGCGATTGTTGTTATTTCTTATCTCTCTTTATGATGAGCCTATCAACATTAGGCTCATCATTACTATGGAATAACTATTATCATGACTAAGACTTTAATACAGCACTCTTTATTGGCCCTTAGTGTGTCAGTGGTACTCTCTGCTTGTAATAGCGAAGAGGAAACGACCGTTATTCCCTCTGAGCCCTTACCGCTGTTACCCTTACCGCCACAACAAATTACGATAGAATTCGAGCATGCGACATTACAAGCATTACAGGAATCTGTCGTTATCACGACTCAAACGGGTGATGAAAGCTTAGTGGCGATTGAAACCTTTAAAGGTGTTAACTATGCGAGTGCAGATCGCTTTGCACATAGTGTTACCAGTGAATTAGCGGGAAATATTAATGCCACAAAATTTGGTGATGCGTGTCCACAGGTCGTCTCAACGCAGCAAGTGCAATCGGAAGATTGCCTAAACTTAAATATTTGGCGACCAGAAGGTACTTATTCCGGTGATCATTTACCTGTGTATGTTTTTATTCATGGTGGCGATTTTGAGCAGGGTAGCGCATCAGATGCAATCACGCAGGGTGATACCGTCGTCGCACAAGGCATTGATGATGGCAACCCTTTTTTAATGGTGAGCATAAACTACCGTCTGGGTATATTGGGGAGTTTATGGACCGAACAACCTGAAGGTGGCAACTTTGCCATTGGTGATCAAAAAAGGGCACTAGAGTGGATTAACCAACATATTACTGAGTTTGGTGGCAATCCAGCTAATGTCACCGTGATGGGCCAAGGGGCAGGCGCAATGTCAATTGGTATATTACAACAAACCGAAGGGGATGATGTGGTATCGGGGAGTTACATACAACGCGCTATCATGCAAAGTAATCCGTATGGCTTTGATTATCAAAACTATGGGCAAGCTAAAAAAATGGCCAGCAAAATAAATGACTACAGTAGTGAGTTATTTGCGACTGAAGCGCTCGATAGCTTGTCAGTTGATGAAATTATGCAATTACAAAGCAAAGTACTTGATCCAATCGAGCGTATTGGTGCATGGACAGGACTTGATTGCATTGATACTGATAAAATCGACTATGGCGCAACCTGCGTTATCAGCAAAATCTCGAATGAGATAACACCTATCGCGACATTAATGCCCTTTGCACCTTATGTAGAATATTATAAACCGCTGTTTGGCAGTGCCAACGAAGGTTTACATGTGACCACACAACCGATGGAAACGGCATTGACTATTCCAACCGTACTCGGTGTGAATGCCGATGAAGCCAATACCGTCAGTATGTTGCCAATGTTAACCTTTTTAATTCCGACATTGATTGAATTAATCAGTGAAGATGCTATCAATAACGATGCGTTAGCATCTCAATCTCTACAGGTCAGTACACTGCAACAGTGGTTAGCACAAGAGGACAATGTTGAGCGTTTACAGGATGAGCTATCTGCATTAACCGTGCAAGATGCGAGTACTAAACTGGCCATTGAGGATCTATTAGACGACTTGCCGAGCAGTGCTTATGAAGCCGTCAGTAAATTATTTTTAGGGTTAGGCAACAGCGAAACTAATAATGAATTATTAGCGTTAACCGACTTTTACCCTAATTCGGAAAGTACCCTCGGTGGTGCTGGCGATAATATGTCGCAATTTAAGTCATTAGTGAATGCAATTGTGTTTGCAGGACCTGCAAGGTTGAAAGCAAAACAGAGTGACGATAATAATGTCCCGGTGAGCTTTTATCATTTTAATTATCGCCCGAGCTTTAATGTTTGGAGCTTTGACAATGAAATAAACCTTGGTATTACAGATTTACTTAAATCCATTAGCTGTATTAGTGGTGCTTGCCATGGTTCAGAGTTGCCTTTCGTGTTTAATAAAGCGTTTAAATTAGATGGTATGAGTGTTCACCCTAGTGACCAAGATAAAACACTCATGAATAAATTATCGCGTGTTTGGTTTAGTGACCAACTGTTCGATAACTACCAATATAGCGAAGCATTAGACAGTGTGATGGTGATTGAAAGCACAGGCAAAATTATGATGCAATATGATTGGGACAGTGCGACTCAATCGGGAATTGACCCTAAATTACGCAATGGCCTATTAAATGGGCTTGAAGATGAAAAGCTATTAATACCTTACTTATACCAATCTAAATAAATACTTGGTCATTCTTGCTGGTTAAATTCCTTTCTAACTTCTTTGTCAATTTTGTAGTTAGAATAACTAGTTAATTGCAATTGACTCCTTGTTATAAATGAATTTTCCTGCGCAATTCTATGACCAATTACTTATCCAGATGGGTATTACAAGGTAGCGAATAATCTCAACAATATGGCAAGTCGGCCAACATTCTTTATGTTGGCCGATTTTGATTTTTAGCTTCGTTTATTTTGACTTGATACTTAGCTAACCTGTCATCTAAGTTACAACTATATTATCAACTACTCATTAGGCTTTATTTCCGACCCATTACGACAAAAATAATCATTCCAACACTTTTACCTATTACTCTCGTTTTTGACTATGCAAACAAACCTCTAGGTCTAAGCGCTGTTTAGGGCTATAAAACCAGTGATATAACTAAGATTTTTGTTGTGGAAACGAAGAGCATTGACGTTGCTGATGACGACTTGTTGCTAGATGAGAAACGTTATAAATCATGCTTACTGGCCATTCAGACAGTGCTGAGCGATGGAAGTATGCTTGTATGGATAACTCTATTAATACATGTAAGTGGCTGTATATTACTGGAGATACGAGCTGGAATGATGTGTGAGTTAAAATGAGGGAATAGCTTTGACTATTGAGATATTCTTTGATCTTATCTTGCAAGTAAACAACACAAAATAGTGATATTTAGCAATACAAGTGATTAAAGTGAAGTCGCCTAGGTAAGTGCTCGTTATTTTAAAGTATCGTGTGCATCCATGCACTCGAATGTATTATTTAAAGTGTATTTTTGTATATTACACCGTCTTTCATGATCAATTTAAGGTTATCTGTCGGGTTGGTAAGAATTGTAATATCTTCAAGTGGGTTACCATCGATTAATAATAAATCTGCGTATGCCCCTTCTTTAATTACACCCATTGGATGTGGGTATGGGTTACGTTTACCTGATAGAGCGAGTAATGCAGCAGAGTTAGACGTTGCTTGTTGCATAACCTCTGCATTAGAAAACCATTTTGTACGATGAACAAATTCATTATTCATTGTTCTAATTGCTTCAGGGTCTGTAATAATATCAGTACCAAATGAGATTTTTTCATAGCCTATCTTTTTAGCTATAGTGAATAAATTATCAAGGCCAGCATATGCTTCACGATGTTTATCTGCCTGTTCTTCGGTGTAACCTTTAGGAATGAAAGTATAAACACTTACTTGAGGAGATAACCACACGTCATTTTTCTTCATGTAGCGCAATGTTTTCTCATCGATAAGGTTTGCATGCTCAATACTTTTTACGCCATTGTCAATGGCACGGCGAATACCTCTATTGTTATAGACATGTGATAGAACATATGTTCCCCAATCACCTGTCGCATCAGTTGCTGCTTTAATCTCTTCTGGTCTAAATTCAACAACATCGAGTGGATCAGAAATAGAGCCAGTTCCTCCGCCTACAGCAATCTTAATTTGTGTAGCACCTCTTCTTAAATTTTCTCTAACGGCTTTAAGCATCTCAGGTACACCATCCACAACGACCATATCGTAATTACGAGCCATCGTATCCCAAGTACCATTCCCGCGAACATTGGAACCATCAGCATCAAAACGGTGATCCGAGTGGCCTGCTGTTTGGCTAATCATTGGCCCTGATGGATAGATTCTTGGTCCCGTTACGTAACCTTGGTCTATTGCTTTCTTTAAAGAAAACGTATTTCCTGCTACGTCTCGTACTGCAGTGTAGCCATTCATTAGGTAGGTATTTACTGTATCGGTAGCAACATAACCTATAAATCGAGAGTCAGACGTCGCTAATTGCCCAAAAGACATCTGAGCCGTGAGATGCTCATGAGTAGCTATAAATCCAGGGCTTAGGGTCTTGTTTTCGCCATCAATTATTTCTATATCTTTTGTTGTCGTAATATTTTCAGAAACTTGCTTTATGAGATTTCCTTCTACAAGTACATCTTGGTTTGGAACTAACTTGTCGCTACCATCATAAACATTCACGTTTTTGATAAGATAACGGTGTGGTTGTTCTACACTTGCAATGGCATTACTCGCTAATAGAGAAAATGTGACGAGTGTAATTGGTGTAATTAATTTCTTTAACATATAAATACCTGATTTTATTGTAAAAATTTATTCATGAGTGAATGGTTAAATATTTAACGTTTCATTTGCACAAGGCGGTGGGGATTTCATTTCAATTTGATGAAATATCGTTCGGTGTGAAAGATAGACTGAATATTTATATTCAGTCATTTTGCTTGCTTACCATTTTTTTGTAGGAGTAGAGTAGGGGGGATTGCAGTTTTTTTATAATCGCATTTGTATGATCACATCCTTCAAATGTTTGCGTTTATTATTTTTATATCTGTATGCCGATGAGTTAGCTAGGTTATTTGGGGGGGGTATGGTTAATTTTCCGAACGTTGTAGTTGTATGAAGTCGAGCGTGGTTGTAGTAACGGATATATTCTTTACGCGGCCAAAAAATTGCTCTGTAGCAGGGTTATCTAAACAGCACCACATTATATAAAAAAGCCCACCTAGCGTGGGATTTCTTGTGTCTGTAATTCATTTTTTATCAACAGCTTAGTTTTTTATTTTCCGTGAATTTTTATAGTCATCCTAACTGCTTTTCTTTTGCTCTAATGTTTTTTTTTTGGTATTTCCTTCCAATACTTAAGCTACTCTGATGAATATCAAAAAACTTACAAAGGGTATTTATACTGTGGCTCCGCCTGAGTTTATTTATTAATACAAATTGTTCAGTGAGTCTGATATCAACAGAGCCATGGCTTTTTTAGTATGTCATTAGGTACTTTTAAGCTTACTTACAGATACTATTTTTCGTTGCAATATCTTGCCAGTATATTAGCCCCTCTAATACACCTTCTGCATGGGAAGCATTGCTTGTATATACGTGATTGAGTGCAGACAAATGAGCGACTTCGTGATAATGATTTGCGACTAAAATGGCATTAATTCCTGGCATGGTCAGCATGGTGGTATCATTGGCCGAATCTCCAGCGACACAAATTTCTTTTGCAGTCAGATTGTATTTTTGCATGATGTAATGAATGGCACTGGCTTTGTTTATACCCTTTGGGGTGATATCAAGAAACCAATCATGGGAATAGGTGATGTCTACATCAATCGATTGTTGTGCAAGTGCCATCGAGATCGCTGAGTATTGCTTGTGGTCAAGTTTTCCCTCAAAAGTGATCTTATAATCACCTTGGTGCGATGCATTACATTCTCCTAAAAACGTGATGTCTCGCAAAGCGGCTTGTACTTCTGATTTATTCCATCTTGCTTGCAATTGGCGCTGCCAATATTCATCTGCAATTAAATCATAGTCATAATTAATATGCGTACCAATATCGCTAATAATACACTGCGGTTTTGGGTAGTTATGCATTGTCAGCCCTTCTTTAATCGAAGGTAGCGTTCTACCAGTAGCAATAATAAATTGTAGATCGGGTTGTGTATTTAGATATGCTGAAAACTGGTCTACGCCCAGTGACGAACCGCCATTAATGGTACCATCGAAATCACAAACGAGCATTTTTATCATGGTGGTTACCTATATGTTGGTGTCGAGAAAAAACGTGCTGTTTTTAAACGTGTGTAGAAGAGATATTTCTGCGTTAATAGATTAATTTATCTTAACCGCTTTGTATTGGATAACAATGTGTTTAGTTTTACCTGAAAGTGTCCGTGTGTATACTGAACTTTGTGTAAAGGGTATATAAGATCACAGATAAGTGATGAAAATAAAATGGGTCTTTATTATCAGCTAAGGATTCAGAATTAATTTGATTTATGATCCCGGACAGCGCAGCTGAACAAATTAGTTAGAGGTTTGATTATCTGCATCTTTGTTTAAGATCTAGTTATTTTTCTGGGATTTTTGGCGGGCATACTAAATGAAATTTTAAATCCGTGATAAATCTACCATCAAGGTTTATGAAAGACTTCCTGATTTAGCTAATAATGTCATTTTGAATCGAGTTTAGATAATCCAAAAGGTGAAATTGATAATATTGCCATTAAGTATTATGGTTAAATGGCACTAAACAATCAAAATCGAATGATAAAATTGATTATTACTTGTGCATACATTCTATTTTTAAGACAATAGTCATGGTTTTTATCAAAAAGATGAAGTGGTGGGAAAAGTATGAAACAGAAAAAGAATGTTCTTCTAATAGCGTCGCTAATGTCTGCATTAGTTCTTACTGGCTGTGCATCAAATGATGAACTTATTGCTCAACAAAAAAATCAAACTGACCAGATAAACACATTAGAATCAAAAGTCAGTACTTTAGAAGCTGAACTACAGAAACAAAAAGACATTGACGGTGAAATTTACCAAGTTATTCGTAATTTAGATGCCGTACAAGGTGAATTAGCAGCACAAGCACAACAAGATGCTGATAATGCGGGCATGTACTACACTATCAAACAAGATGACACTCTATACAGTATCGCAAAAGAACAAGGGATTTCATTAGATGATTTACTTAAATTAAATCCTCAAATAGAAAACCCTAAACGTTTGCTTATTGGTGATGTGCTTAATATTAAGTAATATAAATATTCACTTATTCTAGAGTGTATTCAAGAATATGATTGAGAGGCCACTACTGTAGTGGCCTTTTTTTTGGGTAAAACTGGGTGTCTTTAATTGTTGTTATTTACAGTGGTTATTTTAACAAGATGTTAATTCCTTACTTTTTGTGTGTGTTTGTCACAAAATAAGTATGGGAAAAATTAATTCCCTTGAAAGTATCATTAGATTAGTGGAAATATATCCCATAGATTACATATTTGGGAAATAATCCCCATGAATAAAAAAGACTTCATAAATACGGTAAATGGACTGGGTGCGCTTACTGAAGCAGAAAAGCGAATTACTCAGTATTTTATGAAGCATTATACTATGCTGCCATTTGCCAAGATTGATGAGCTATGTAAGCAAATAGGTGTAGGGAAGGCGACATTAGGACGATTTTTGCAGCATTTAGGTTTTAGTGGCTTTTTAGAGTTTAAAAAGCACGTCGCTGATGATCTAGCATTAACACTTACGACACCTGTAGAGCGCTATGAAAAACTTCAACCTACTGATAATAAAAATAATGTATTAAAAAATCATTACGATGAAGTCATGTCTAATATGACTAAAACCTTCTCGATGATCTCTGAGCCTGACTTTGATCGTGCTATTGAATATATGCAAAACCCTAAAGGTAAATTATACGTAATTGGAAGTGCGTCATCAGAGGCATTAGCAAATTATTTTTACTTACTAGCAAGGTACTTACGTAAAGATGTGGTGTGGCTAAAAGCTGATATTTCAACATTACCTCATCAACTGGTAGATGTGAGTAAAGACGACATTTTATTTGCTATTTCTTATCATCGATTCTCAACGATTACGATACGTTTAGTTAAATGGTTTCATCAATTTGGTGGGCGAATTATTTTAGTTACTGATCAGCCTGTAAACCCTTTTGTGGCTTATTGTGATATCCAGTTTTCTGTCGAGAGTGCAAGTGATGGCTTTTTTAATAACAGAGCCTCAGGTTTTGCATTAATTGAGGCTTTTATTAAAGGCTTATCGAAACAAAAAGAAAAAAACGATCGCTTTAAGCGTATCGAAGGGTTATTTGACGAGTTTAGTATTTTTGATAAATAAAGACACAATGAAATAATATACACGAAATTCACTGTTATTAATTAATAGGAGTGAATCGATATAATTTTTTAATTAATGCTCATTTATTTAAATGAGTACGGTTTTCTATATTTATAATATAATGAGGTTTGTTATGATTGCTTTTTTAGCGTTACCAATAATATTAGGCGTAGGGTATTTTATTATAAAGAAATATAATACTCAGGCGGTATTATTTCTTTCTGGTTTATTAATGATAGGTTTGGGTGTTCTTAATGGGACAACCGATTTTTTACCTAAAGGTGGTACACCAACAGGGTCGATCATTGTTGATTTTTTTGAAGTCATAAAAGTTATTTCATCATCAACCCTTGCGAAGCTAGGCCTTATCATCATGGCGGTTGGTGGTTTCTCTAAATACATGGGTCACATTGGTGCGGCAAATGCGATGGTGCAAATTGCGACTAAACCGCTTTCTTATATTAAAAACCCATATTTAGTGTTGGCATTCGCCTACATTATTGGCCAATTAATCAATATCTTTATTCCAAGTGCAACAGGGTTAGCTCTGTTACTACTTATCGCTATGTACCCAGTGCTTGTTGGTGTTGGTTGTAACCCGGCGGCAGCAGCAGCGGTTGTTGCAACAACGGGTTGTTTGGATTTAGGTCCTGCGTCTTCTGCAGCAAACAAAGCAGCTGAAGTTTCTGGCATTGATGTCGCGACGTATTTTGCAAGTTACCAACTTCCTGTCGCAATGGCTGCGATGGCGGTGATTGCTACTCTGCATTATGTTTGTCAGCGTTACTTTGACAAAAAAGACGAAGAGAAAGGCGTTACTCACGAGTTCAATCTTGATGCAAAAGAACAACGTAAAGCGCCTAAATGGTTCGCTATTTTACCAGTATTACCATTATTACTTCTATTAACCTTCAGTAAATTTGCGGTGACATCGGTTCGTATGGATGTAGTGACAGCGATGTTTATCTCTCTGTTTATCGCAATGGTGTGTGATTATCTTTATACCCGTAACGGTAAGGAAGTTGCGGCTTCTTTAAAAGTGTATTTAGAAGGCATGGGTAACGTATTTACTGGCGTGGTAAGTTTAATTATCTCGGCACAAGTATTCGTTACCGGTTTAACAACAATTGGTTTTATTGCTTTATTACTCGACTCTGCATCAAATATGGGATTAGGGTATTTAGCCATGGTTCTTGTTCTTGTGGTTATCATTGTTCTTGTCACAATGTTGTCTGGCTCTGGTAACGCCTCATTCTTTAGTTTCTCAAACTTAGCGCCTGAAGTCGCAGCTCAAGTAGGAACCGCCGCAGCTCATGTTGCGCTTCCTATGCAATTAGCGGCAGGGTTAATGCGTTCAGCTTCTCCAGTTGCAGGTGTAGTTATTGCCTGTGCGGGTGTGGCAAACGTATCTCCAATTGAGCTAGCAAAACGAACCATTATTCCTATGACGGGTGGTTTGGTTACCGTATTAATTTGTTCACAGATTTTAGTGTGATAGCTGAGCACATCGTATTTTATCGAACATTTATTGAAAATGAATAAAGCATTGGAGTTTCCTATGGATATTATTGACCGTTTTTTAAGTTACACACGCATTAATACAACAACGAGCAGAGAGAAAGGCGCGGCAGGCATTATGCCTTCTTCTGATGGACAAATGGTTCTTGCTCAATTATTAGCAAAAGAACTGACCGCTTTAGGGATGGAAGACGTTGTTCTACGTGATACCGCAATATTGACGGCGACATTGCCTGCGAATATAGAAACAAGCGAAGATTCAAAACCCATTCCGACGGTTTCTTTCTTTGCGCATTTAGATACGAGTGCAGAGCAAAGCAATGATACAAAAGCACATATTGTGAATTATCAAGGCGGTGATATTTGCTTGAATGCAGGATCAAATATCTCCTTAAAAGAGGCTGAGTTTCCAGAATTAGTGGATTACATTGGCGATGATATTATTGTAACGGATGGAACAAGCTTATTGGGTGCTGATGATAAAGCCGCGATTGCTGCAATCATGAATGCATTGCAAGTGTTAAAGGCGAATCCTGATATTCCTCATGGTACGGTGAAAGTCGCTTTTGTTCCTGATGAAGAGCAGGGCCTGCGAGGGGCTAAAGCGTTTGATGTAGAAAGCTTCGGTGCTGATTTTGGTTATACGCTTGATTGCTGTGGTATTGGTGAATTTGTTCATGAAAACTGGAATGCCGGTGATGCAATTATTACGTTTACTGGGCAATCTGCACATCCAATGTCTGCAAAAGGGAAATTGAAAAACTCGTTATTAATGGCTCATCAATTCATTAGTATGGTGCCAGGTGGTGAAGCTCCTCAATATACTGAAGGTCGTGAAGGCTATTATTGGGTGAAAGAGTTATCTGGCAACAGTGCTAAAACGGTACTAAAAATGGATGTGCGCGATTTCTATAAAGATGGTTATCGTGATCGCATGACATTTTTACAAAATCTGTCAGACAGCTTTGCGAAATTATGGGGTGAGTCAAGTATTTCTATCAACCTAAGTGATCGCTATGAGAATGTAGCAAACAGTTTGGAAGGGGATGCGAGTTTCCCTATTGATATCGCCAAAGAAGCGTATGAGCGAAATGGCATTACGATGAAGGCGGTGCCTATGCGTGGTGGCTATGATGGTGCGGTATTGTCACAGAAAGGATTGCCGTGTCCGAACATATTTACTGGGGCACATAATTTCCATTCTATCTATGAATACCTACCGGTTAACTCATTAAAGGCGGCAAGTAATGTGGTGATCGACGTTATAAAGATCACGGCAGAAGGGCATAAATAACAAGTCATTAGTGACAGTGTAACGATTGTGGGCGAATAATGTAGTAAAGAGCATGTTGATAATATCAATATGCTCTTTTTTATTATGAGTAAGTGATAAATTAGTTTATAAATCTGTATGTCTCGCTTGATGCGTATTAAAATACCCACCATTTTCTGTCTTCATCACTATTAAGTGTCTTTATGCTAACTAAACTTCGTGCAGAACCTGTTTTAATTATAACCACTCTTTTAGCTGGCGCTGGGTGGGTGTTTTCAAAAGAAGCAATTCAAGAGTTACCTCCATTTGC
Source organism: Aliivibrio sp. 1S128 (assembly GCF_001691065.1). Taxonomy (NCBI): domain Bacteria; kingdom Pseudomonadati; phylum Pseudomonadota; class Gammaproteobacteria; order Vibrionales; family Vibrionaceae; genus Aliivibrio; species Aliivibrio sp. 1S128. The sequence continues at coordinate 29,841 of NZ_MAJV01000058.1, forward strand.
TTTTATTGGTATTCGTTTTATTTTGGCATCATTGTGTTTATTGCCGTTTTGCTTCAGTGCCTTGAAAAAAGCCTTGTGGCAAGATTGTCTTCGTTCAATGGGGGTTGGCGTATTACTTTCTTCAGCCTTATTTTGTTGGATCCATGCTATTTCGATCAGTGACACATTGGGTGAAGGGGCATTTATTATGAGCCTCTCTATGTTATTTGTCCCTTTACTTGCTTGGCCACTGTTTGGTTCTAGGCCACCACGAGCATTTTGGTTCTCTTTGCCAATTGCTATTTCTGGTCTGTTCTTATTAGCATGGAATGACGGGTGGAATGTATCGGCAAGTCAAATATGGTTTATCTGTGCAGCAATAGGACTTGCGACTCATTTTAATTTTAACAGTAAGTATTCAGCCAGTTTACCGACGATTTTATTAACGACATTACAATTATTTACGGTGGGTTGTTTGGGTGTCGTGTTATCACTGTTATCAGAAACATGGCCACAAGAGGTGAGTGTAATTACGTGGAAGTGGGTCGTCTTAAGTGTGTTACTTGCAACCAGTCTGCGCTATTTATTGCAAACGATAGGACAGAAGTGGGTAACACCAACTAATGCTGCGATCTTAATGTTACTTGAACCTATTTGGACTATGCTACTCAGTGTTTGGTTTTATGATGAATCGATGCCAATGAATAAACTGGTTGGCTGTGGTTTATTGCTTCTGTCTTTGGTTTTTTATCGCTTTAGCCAAGTTAGACGTACTTTTTAAATCATCTATTAGATGCTTGAGCGATAAGATTATAAACTCAAGCATTATTATTGGTTGCGCGTGACTGTCCTTTTTATTGATTAAGCAGAGTCACGAGCAATTAATTCTGGGTTTAGAATCAGGCTTTGTGGGGTGCTATCTTTATTGTGTATTTGATGAATTAACCGGTGTCCAGCCTGGCGACCAATATCACGAATAGGAGAAGACACAAAGGTTAATGACGGTTGAATTAATTGAGCTTCGGGTACGTCATCAAATCCAATAATAGCGACTTGTTGTCCAATGTAATTATCTTTACCCACTGTGCGATTAGAGCGATTAACACCATAAACAGCACCAAATGCGGTTGATGAATAATGACATAGTATTGCTGTTATTTTTGGATTTTTATTAATTAGTTGATTTACTGCTTCTGCGGCGGCAGTTTGACTTTTATCACATTCAACAACCCATTCAGGTTTAAAAGGTAAGCCAAATTGCATTAGTGTGCTGCAATAACCACCTAAACGTTCGGCTCTACTTAATGAATCACTTTGTCCGCCAACGTAAGCTATTTGACGGTGCCCTTGTTTAATCAAATACTCTGTAGCAATTTTCGCAGCTTGCATATTATCGGGCCCAACAAAGTCAATCTGCTGTCCTACTTTGGCTCGAGCAACACAGACTATTGGTAAGTTTAAATCTTGTATTTTTTGAATATTCGGAACGCCAATATCACGGATAGGGCAAAATACAATCCCACCAACATTTTGAGCCACCATGGTTTCAATACATTGATCAAACTTATCTTGATTTGTGCCTGATTGGGTAAGAAAAAGCATGTAACCTTTTTCTTCTAATACTTCACTTAATCCTGCTGCTATTTCAGCGTAATAGGGGTCACTGATGTCTCTTAAAATTAAGCCAATCAATAATGATTGTTTTGAACTTAAATTAGAAGCGGTGCGATTTTTAATGTAGCCGAGTTCTTGTACCGCTTGATTTACTTTTTGAATGGTTTCAGGTGAGATCCGTCCTTTATCACTCAGTGCCATTGATACGGTTGTTACTGAGACTCCCGCTCGTTTTGCAACATCCTTTATATTTGCTTTTTTGTTAGTCATAGCACTTCTTTTACCACGATTAGATAAAACGTTTTACCTAATTAAACACATTTATTGACGCCATTCTAGCTTAATTATCAATCTAATGGAAAAAGATCGTGATCACTCGCACAAGATTGTTGGTAAAACGTTTTACCAAAATTTGTCAGGTGTATTGTATTGATCAAGATTAAGAGAAAATTTAAATCAATGAAGAGGTTTAAATTACTCAATGATATTTATTTTAAGTGATTAATTAAGGATATTTTATGCAGCAAAAAGCGAATAAAACGACGTTATGGGAGTTCTTACAAAGCTTAGGGAAAACCTTTATGGTTCCTGTTGCTTTGCTTGCATTCTCGGGCATCTTACTCGGTATCGGGAGTTCTTTTTCAAGTGCGGCATTAAAAGAAGCAATGCCATTTTTTGATAATGTAATCTTCCAGTATTTATTTATATGGATGACTAAAATTGGTTTAGTTGCGTTTATTTATCTGCCTGTCATGTTTGCGATTGCGATTCCTATGGGTCTTGCTCGTGAAGAGAAAGGGGTGGCTGCATTCTCGGGTTTAGTTGGTTACGCGGCATTAAATTTAGCGGTTAACTTCTACCTAACGGTGAACGGCGTACTTGACAATGAAGTACTGCGTGAAGCTTACGGTGTAAAATCTATCTTAGGGACCGAATCGATTGATACGGGTATTTTAGGGGCGGTTATCGTTGGTATTATCGTTGCTAAGCTGCATGTTCGCTTCTACACATTTAAAATGCCTGATGCATTAGCTTTCTTTGGTGGTGCTCGTTTTGTTCCTATTATTTCAACCATTACGTTAGGCGTTGTTGGTTTATTGGTTCCTTTTATTTGGCCTTACTTTGCGGCAGGTATTAATGGTATTGGTCATGTAATTGCGGGTGCAGGTGATTTTGGTCCTTTCTTATTTGGCATGAGCGAACGTCTACTTTTACCTATTGGTCTTCATCATATTTTAGTTGCGCTTATCCGTTTTACTGAAGCGGGCGGTACGATGGAAGTGTGTGGTGATACGGTGTCTGGTGCATTAAACATTTTCTATTCAGAGCTTTCTTGTTCTGAAACTCAAGGCTTCACTCCATCAGTTACTGCTTTCTTATCTCAAGGTAAAATGCCTGCGTTTTTAGGTGGCCTTCCTGGTGCTGCTTTAGCGATGTACCATTGTGCTAAAGTTGAAAACCGCAGCAAGATTAAAGCGTTATTAGTTTCTGGTGTGGTTGCTTGTATTGTTGGTGGTATCACCGAACCACTTGAGTTCTTGTTCCTATTCGTTGCGCCAGTTTTGTATTTTATCCACGCAATTTTAACTGGCTTTGGCTTCATGATCATGGGGATGCTAGACGTTACTATTGGTAATACCGATGGCAACATTATTGATTTCTTAGTCTTTGGTGTGCTTCAAGGTCTGTCTACTAAATGGTACTTAGTTCCTGTGGTTGCAGGTGTTTGGTTCGCGGTTTATTACTTTGTGTTTAAGTTTGCGATTCTTAAGTTCAACCTTAAAACTCCGGGCCGTGAAGCAGAAGATATTGCGATGTCTAAAGAAGAAGCGGCAATTATTGCAACGGCTGGTGGTAAAGGAAAACTTATCCTTGCGGCACTTGGTGGTGCAGAAAATATCACGTCATTAGACAACTGTATTACACGTTTACGTATGACGGTTGAAGACATGAGTTTGGTTGATGATGCTCAGCTAAAACTGTATGGCGCTCTTGGTGTCGTTAAGCTTGATGAACATAGCTTACAGGTTGTTATTGGCGCGCAAGTTCATATTGTAAAAAATGAAATGCAATCCTTAATGTCAGCAACGGCTTAATCTTTATAGGTGGAGGTTCTCTCCACCTTTTTTACACTCTTTGTTTTTTAGTTCATATAAATATGAGCTTTTGGAGTCGCTATGTTTACTTTCTCTGAGCAAATCAATCGTAAAGGCAGTTACTGCACTCAATGGGATTACGTTGCTGATCGCTTCGGTGAGGCCGATCTTTTGCCATTCACAATATCAGATATGGATTTTGCTGCGCCACCTGTGGTTATGAATGCACTAAAATCACGAATGGAGCATCCTGTTTTTGGTTATAGCCGTTGGGATCACAGTGATTTCAAAGGAGCGATTAACGATTGGTTTAAGAACCGTTTCAATGCTGAGCTTGATGATAACCATCTTGTTTATGGACCTTCTGTTATTTACATTATTTCGCAATTAATCCGTCAATGGAGCAGTGCAGGTGAAGGTATTATTATTCATACTCCAGCTTATGATGCCTTTGATAAAATGATTTTAGGATTAGAACGAACGATTATTCCAAATCAATTATCGCCTTCTTCAGAAGGGTATCAAATTGATTGGAATGTATTTGAAGCTCAATTATCTGATCCTAATAACACGATTTTATTGCTGTGCAGCCCTCATAATCCAACAGGTAAAGTTTGGACTGCTGATGAGTTGAAACGCATGGCGGTTCTTTGTGAAAAATACCATGTGGCAGTGATCAGTGATGAGATCCACATGGACATCTGTTTTAAACCTCATACGCCTTGGCAAGGGTTTGGAATGGGGAGTCGCTGGGCCTTAGTCAGTTCTGCATCAAAGTCATTTAACATTCCGGCGCTTAATGGGGCTTATGCTTTTATTGCTGATGATGTTGCAAGAGAACATTATTTATTTAACCTTAAACAAGTGGATGGGCTTTCTTCTCCTTCTATTCTTGGTGTTATTGGCTTAATGGCCGCTTATCAAGAAGGTGGACCGTGGCTTGATGAGTTAAAGTCGTATTTATATGAAAATCATCGCTATGTTCAAGAGGTATTGGCGAAGGAGCTACCAAGTATTGGTTATCAAATTCCCGATTCTACTTATCTCGCATGGATTGATCTGTCTTCTTTTTCGTTAGATATGGATGCATTAAATCAATGCTTAATTAAAAATCATAAAGTTGCCATCATGCAAGGCAGTACTTACGGGGTTGCAGGAAAAGGTTTTGTGAGACTTAACCTAGGCTGTCCGCGCATAAAAGTGGAAAAAGGCTTATCTGCGCTCATTTCTGCAATTAAAGAGCAATCTTAATGAATACTGTATATAACGTTGAAGCAGGGCAGCGCCATTATCAATGGGGATCCCACTTACTTTATGGTTTGTTTGGTCTTCCGATCCAAGATGATAAACCGCTTGCGGAACTGTGGTTAGGGGGGCATCCATCCTTACCTTCTAAAGTTCAACTTAATGATAGCTCTTGGCAAACACTGGATAAGTTTCTTGAACAAAAGCCACTTCGATTTTTGTTTAAAGTATTGAGTGCATCGCAACCTTTATCGCTTCAAGTACATCCAAATAATGTTCAAGCCAAAGCCGGTTTTGAGCGTGAAAATGAACAACATATTCCTTTAGACGCACCACAACGAAATTATAAAGACGCTTATGCTAAACCAGAAATGGTCATGGCGCTGTCACCTTTTAAAATAATGGTGGGGTTTAGGCCGTTAGAAGAGATTATTGATAATCTTAACTTAATTCAATCAGATGCATTAAAGACTATCTTACACAGTGAAACATTTAATCATCAGACGTTATTATTATCCTTGTTGCAACTAACACAAAAAGATAAACAGCAGATTATTGCACAAGCATTATCTATTGCTATTACTTGTAACGAACCAATGTGGCAGCAATTGGTTGAGCTTGCACATTACTACCCATGTGATATTGGAATATTAGCGCCGCTTTATATGAATTGTTTAACGTTAGAGCCGGGTGAGTCGATGTATTTACCTGCGGGAACGATTCACGCGTACACAAAGGGGACGTGTATTGAGTTAATGGGGTGTTCAGATAATGTATTAAGAGCAGGGCTTACCCCAAAGTATATTGATACGGCAGAGCTAATGGCTTGTACTCAATTTGTTCCGTTTACCCCTGAAAAGTTAGTGCCAATGCTTGTTGAATCAGAACAAATATTGCAACCAACAGAGACTGATTTCGGGCTAGCGTTATGCCAAGTCACTGAGCATGAACAATCTTTAACGGTGATGTCTCGTTCAATATTATTGGTTGCCAAAGGAAAGGTTCAATTTAATGACACGGTGTTGTTAGCTGGGCAATCATTATTCATTGAATCAGGTGCTTATCAGGTATCTGGTGATGGATTATTAGTTCGGGCTTTTGAATCTAAATAGAAAAAAAGAGCCGATAATGTTATCGGCTTTTTTATAACTATCAGACAATTATGAGAAATACTGAGAGTAGTTGATAACGATTATTTGATTACATCAGGATTAAAGTTAACTCTACAAGGCACTATCTTCACTTGAGCTAATAGCAAGCCAATAAAGACAAAACCGCCCCCAATTAGGTGATATACCGTTGGTGACTGTCCTAAAAAGAGAAGACTAATGAGCACGGTAAATATTGGAACTAGGTTCATAAATAAGGTTGCTTGGGCTGCTCCAATTCGCTGAACTCCTTTCAACCAAAACCATGGGGCTAACACGGAAGCAAATGCAGCAGCAAACAGAACCATAGGAAAGGCAGTTGTGGTAATTGCATAGGAATTACTACTTAGCAGTAGGGGAAGTTGTAATAGAGTTGCAATCGTAATTTGGCAAAAGACAGAAGTCCAAGGCTTAAGAGGTAACTTCCATTTATTCAGCAATATTGAATAGAGCGCATAAGCCAAACTGGAAATAAACATCAAACTATCACCTTGTTGAATTCCCTTCGTTAGTAAGCTGACAGGGCTGCCTTCACTGAGCATGTACAGTAATCCAGAGAATGAAATAACGGCTCCTATTAATGCTTGTTGCTTTAACTGTTTACCTAATAAAGGCACGGCTAGAAATAAACTGAATAGGGGCATTAAGGATAAAAAAACGGCGATGTTGGTTGCACTGGTTGTGTGTGCAGCATAATAAGCAAGGCATTGATTTAATACCATGCCAAGTGAAGCAAGAATAGCGAGCTTACCTAAATGCTTCACTATTAATTGTCGTTGTTGCCATACCGGTTTTACACAAAACGGAAGCAAGATAAATAAAGCGAAAAGCCAGCGATAAAAAGCAATTGCCCCCGGTTCTATTGCGCCAGTGGCTAGTTTACTTACTACTGCGTTTGCTGCCCAAATAAATACAGCAGTGATTGGGAAAAATAAATTCATAATAATCTCTGTTATTGATAATTAACAGAATTGTCACACTAATACAGAGAGCAGTGGTATACCATTTATGACACCGGATATAGCGATTACGACATATAAAAAATTCATGCCTAAATTGACAGAAACACTGCCAACAGATGTGTTCTGCCACTATTTTTTTATTGAAGCAAAAACAGAAACTTTGCCACATTCTCATTCTTGGGGGCAGTTGCATTTAATTAAGCAAGGCGTGTTAGAAATGGAAGTCGATCAACAGAAAATGGTGTGCCCTGCAAACTATACTATTTGGCCGCCTCCTTACCAAAAGCACCGAGCATTTAATCGGAGTGACATCGAATATTGCGCCATTAATATTACGGCAGAGTTGAGTGAAAAGTTTCCTAAACACGCGTGTATGATCCCATTAACACCGTTATTAAGAGCAATAATTGATGACTTGATTGAACGAAAAACAACGATGGTGAGCTCAGAAGAAGATAAATGCCTTAGCTATGTGCTTATGGATAGATTAGTAAAAATAAACCCGATTGAAATTTATTTACCATCAACGCAAGATAAGTTATTAGCGCCTATTTTGACGCAACTAGAAGAAACGCCTGAAGATGATTCGAGTTTATCCGTTTGGGCTAAACGTGTATTTAGTACAGAAAGGACGCTAGCAAGACGTTTTCAAAAAGAATTAAAAATGAGCTTTAATGATTGGCGACAGAGAGCAAAACTAGTTAAGGCAATGACATTATTGAAAGAATCCATAAGCATTAATGAAATAGCGTATCAGCTTGGTTATAGCCAAGGGTCTTCTTTTATTAAAATGTTCAGAAAGCATACTGGTGTAACTCCGGAACAATTTAGAAAGCAGAATGAAACTTCAACAGTGATGGATAATTAGAAAATAGACAATCAATTGCTTGATTTGCTTTCCATGGAAGGGAATCTTTGTTACCTATAGTTTCTTTCTTATCAATAGTTTTAAATATTTAATACACCATTTATTTTTCTCATTGTATTATCTGATTGTGCACAAGGGTGTGCCAAATAAATAAGGTTGGATATGTTTAAAAATAAATTAGCGGTGTTATTTACGTGTTTGTCTGTCTTTTCTTTCTCGGCTCAATCAATCAGTTTTGAGACAGTAACGTTAGGGAGTAAAGGAGGGATACAGGATGGAAATTTAACGGCTTTTTTAATTAAAAGTAAGGAAGATTCAAATTTTGTCATGCTTGATGCCGGTTCTGTCGTGAATGGATTGATTGTTTCAGAGCAGAAAGGGGCTTTTAAAAATATAGCGTTGCCAGATGATACCCATTACACCAAAGTAGGGTATTTATTAAATGAAAAAATTAAAGGTTACTTTATTAGTCATGCTCATTTAGATCATGTGGCAGGCTTAATTATTTCTTCTCCAGATGACAGCAAAAAACCGATCTATGGGCTGGAAGCGACAAATAAAGACCTTATGAAAAATTACTTTAACTGGTCGGCATGGCCTAATTTTGGTAATAAAGGCGATGGTTTTAAATTAAATAAATACAATTACGTCGATTTGGTACCGACGACGTGGGTTCCTGTTTTGAATACCACAATGAGCGTAATGGCCTTACCACTGTCTCATTCTGGTGGAGAATCAACCGCATTTATTTTAAAAGATATAAAAGGAGATGTATTCGCTTATTTTGGGGATACAGGGCCTGATGAAATAGAAAAAAGCTCAGCATTGAAAACTGCTTGGTCAACATTGGCGCCTTTTGTAAAACAAGGAAAGTTAAAAGGAATTATCATTGAAGTTTCTTTTACGAATGAAACACCAGATAAATCGCTATTTGGGCATTTAACACCAAACTGGCTACTCAAAGAACTGACAGTACTTGAAAGCATGAATGGAAATGGGTCATTAAATGGTTTGAATGTTGTCATTAGTCATATTAAATATAGCTTAAAGAATAGTGAAGATCCTAAAGTGACGATCAAAAAACAGCTAGCGGATGCAAATAAGTTAGGTGTTAATTTCATTTTTCCTGAGCAAGGTGATTCATTGCAGTTTTAAGATAAGATTCTTCAATAAGAAAAAGCTCGTATTGTAGAGTACGAGCTTTGTATTGATTGATTATCTTGTAATTTGTTGTGCAGCCATGTCTAACGCTTCTTTGACGGTTTGTTTTCCCTGCATTGCATTATCAATCGCAGCACCTTCAGAGAACCAATAAGACGTCATTTGTGGGATATTAGGCATGATTTCACCATTCTCTGCATTAATCATGGTGGATTTAATGCGTTCATCGCTTTCTAATATTTTCTGGAACGACTTTAATGTTACTGCTCCTAGCGGTTTATCATCATTCATGATTTTTAAAGCGTCATCTTGATATAAGTAGTTTTCAAGAAATTCGACGGCAAGATCAATATTCGGACTTGAAGCATTAATACCAGCACTTAACACACCGACAAATGGATTTCCTTTGCCTCCATTGAGTGTTGGTAAAACCGCGACGCCATAATTTACGCCAAGTTTATCTAAGTTCCCCCATGCCCAAGGTCCATTGATTGTCATTGCAGCATTCCCTTTAGCAAAGGCGGCTTCTGACACTGAATAATCCATATTTGGATTAACGATCCCCTTATTTACCATATCAACTAAGAATTGAAGACCATGAACTGCTGTTGGGTTATTTACACCAGTATCTTTCGCATTGTAACCAGAGGTGGTTTTCTTAAATGCATAAGCGCCACCAGAAGAGATCATTGGCCAAGTGAAATATGCATTTTTCACATCCCACTACATTATTGGTGATAGCTATCAAGTATTAGTTGAAATAATCTTTTAAAGTAAGATTGATAAATGTGAAGGAAAGCAGTTTATAAATTAATTAAAGCTTGTTTTTTATTTATTAAATTTGAATGATTTGACGATACTATGATAATAGTAATTAAAATAATGTTATACTTCAGTTATCAAATGGAGAAGTGTATGACTGATAAAATTAAACCAGTACGTGAAGTTAAATCAAGGAAGAAAGCAAAACAAGCAAGTTCTGATGCAAACATCAAACCTGATGCTCGCTCAAAAATTGAAGAAATTTTAGCGCAACGTGAGTTTGATAAAATGTATGAACTATAACGCCTAATCAGCGTTAAAATAAAAATAGAAAAGAACGTATAGCTATAAACGCTTTACGTTCTTTTTTCTTATCTTAAAGACGGTAAGTTTATTTTTCCCTTTAAATTTACGTGACTCCTTATTAGGGAATATTTAATTAAGGTTTAGGAATGAAGCTTAAAAGTTTGGTATTTAGTTTAAGTGTTGTTTTACTTTCCGGTTGCGGTTTGGCGACAGAAAAACAAAAATATAATGCCGATATGATCATAAATAATGGACAAGTACTGACAATGAACTCTGCGATGCAGGTGATTGATGACGGTGTTGTTGTGATTAAGAATGATAAGATTTTGGCTGTTGGGACGGTAGAGTTATTAAATCAATACCAAGCGCCAAAAGTGATTGATGCAAAAAATGGTATCGTAATGCCAGGTATGATTAATACTCATAATCACCTCCCAATGATAGCCTTTCGTGGTCTAGGTGAAGAAGGAATATCAAATCGATTATTTGCTTATTTCTTCCCGTTAGAGTCTGAAAAACTAAGTCGAGAATTAATTTATAATGCCACTAAGTTAGGGGCTATCGATTTAGCACAAAGCGGTGTAACTACATATGCTGATATGTATTACCACATGGATGAAATGGCAAAAGCAACAAAAGAAGTTGGTTTAAGAGCCGTGCTTGGTGAAACCGTAATTAAGTTTCCAGTGGTGGATGCAAAACAACCTTATGGTGGTATTGAGTACGCAAAGACGTTTATTGAAGAGTATAAGAATGACCCTCTGATCACGCCAGCTTTCGCTCCCCATGCGGTTTATACTGTGAGTAAAGAGAAGCTTCAAGAAATTAATCAATTATCAAAAAGTGAAGATGTACCCGTACTTATTCATGTTGCTGAATTTCCAAACGAAGAAACTCGAATTAAAGATCCAACAAAAGCGACGTCACCGGTTGAGTATTTAGATGAGATTGGAGTACTTGATGAACGCGTTGTGATTGCACATGGTATTCATTTATCAGAACACGATCAGGTTTTACTTAAAGAGGCGGATGCGGGTATTTCATATAACCCAATGGCGAACGCAAAAGGCGCAACAGGTATTGCCCCCGCGTGGGATATGTATCGTGTTGATATGCGAATTGGTTTAGGTACTGATGGACCAATGAGTTCAAACCAAGTGGATCTATGGAGAACACTGAGTTATGCCGCAAATATGCAGCGTTTAAAATACTCAGACAGAACGATAATGATCCCAGAGCAAGTGATTGAAATGGCAACCATCGGCGGAGCTAAAGCGCTGCATATGGAAAATGAAATTGGATCTTTAGACGTCGGGAAAAAAGCGGATATTATTATTGTAGAAACTCAGTCCGCTAATATGATGCCAAATTATGACCCGTATGCCACATTGGTTTATCAAGCGAACCCGAGCAATGTAGATATGACAATCGTGAATGGCAAAGTCATTATGGAAAACAGAAACATGCAGACGGTTAAATTAGATGATATTCGTGAGAGTGTTAAACAGTTTGAGAATGACATAGCCGCATTCGCGAAAGAGCTATCGAAAAAAGCCATTAAATCAAAAAGCTTAATGGATTAAGAAAAAAGGATAGCCTGCTTAGAATAATCTGAGCAGGTTTTTTAAGTGCAACGTTAGGTGAATCTTCTTTAGCAAAATGAATATTTCTGCCGATATTTTCAAAATGTGATATGGTTCTCAAAATATTTAATGTGGAGAATTACTTTGATAACTGAATTAAACGCCAATCAAACACCAAAAGGGCAGCTTCTTCTTCGAACTCTTTCTATGCCTGCCGATACAAATGCTAATGGTGATATTTTTGGTAGTTGGATTATGTCGCAACTTGATCTGGCGGGTGCAATTTTAGCCCAGGAAATTTCAGGAGGGCGTATTGTGACGGTTTCTGTATCGAGCATTACATTTAAAAAACCGGTGAGTGTTGGTGATGTTGTTTGCTGTTATGGTGAATGTACGAAAGTTGGACGTACGTCAATGTCGATTGATTTAGAAGTTTGGGTAAAACCAATTAAAGAAGATGAAATTAGCCATCGCTTCCAAGTGTGTGAAGCAACATTTAATTATGTAGCGATTGATTCAAAAGGTAAACCAAGAGCAATCCCTAAACATTCATAACTATTATGATTGGTATTAAGTAGAACTTACCAAGTGTTGTCGTGATTTCTGTTTAACATCAAAAAATAAAAGCCTGCTTAATATATGTTGAGCAGGCTTTTTTTATAAGTTCTAGATGTGTTTTTTATTATGCTCAATGACTAATAATGATATAGAAATAAACACAATATCCTTTAATAAGAAAAAGTTAGTGGTTAGCACGCCATCAACCATTGTCCATGTATTTGGGGTGGTGGCTAAAAAGCTTAATGTTGTAATAAAGGTGAGTAGGGCCAAGATCCCAGAGAAGTAACCAACCTTAGGGTTAAAGAAACCCACGATAAGTCCGATAGCAATAACAATTTCGGTTAACCCAATGATGTTTGAAACCATTTGTACCGATATAAAGTGATATATCCAGCCGATTAAAGGATGATTAATCACAAGAGGTTCGATTGCTGCTGCTTCTGTTGGGGTAAATTTAAAAATACCTATCCACAACAAGGTAAGAATTACGCCAAAAACGCCAATCTTATAACCTAAAGACGTTTCATTGTGTATTCTTCGTGGTGTCTTATTTTCCATTTCTCATCTCCGATATAAACTAAACTGTTTAGTTTAATTTATATGTAATCTCAAGTAAGTCAACCCGATTTTGAACTAAACAGTTTATTTTGTTATTATGGAACCAATAGAGGAGAGAGATGTCATGAAAGAAGAAAAGAGATTGAATGCGTTACAAAAAACGATAGAACTGTGCGCCTTATATGGCTTTCATGGTACGAGTATGGATAAAATTACGGCTGCGACGGGCTTGTCAAAGGCAACTATTTATAAATACTTTCAGTCTAAAGAAAACCTGATAGCCAAGGCTTTAGAGCTCTTTAGCGAGCAATCTTTATCGAGTGTAAAGGTGATTTTTGAGAATACAGACCTGACTCTAGAAGAAAAAGTAGCTCTACGTTTTGAAGGCCTTGCTAGTTGTATTGATATTGATTCATTTAATGGCTGTTACTTCCAGCTTGCTTTTAGTGAATACAGTAATGAAGATAAGGCTATTACTGAGGTTAGTGCACAATATAAGCAAAAAACTCAAGATTTATTAATCGCACTTTTAAAAAGGCATGATATTAGTCATGCGGAGTTGAAAGCTAAAAAAGCAGGGCTAGTTTATAACGGCTTATTAGCGTCACTACAATTAACGAAAGATATATTACTTATTGAATTAGCTCATCAATTGTTTATAGATATCATTTTTAAGCCGGAATAATATTTAGGGTGGGGTGCCATCATGGAAATTAGTCATTTAGATCATCTTGTACTCACAGTAAAAAGCATTAATAACACAGTAGATTTTTATACTCGAGTACTTGGAATGAAGCACATAAGCTTTGGTGAGGGACGAGTCGCTTTGTTGTTTGGTGATCAGAAGATCAATCTACATGAACAAGGCAATGAGTTTGAGCCAAAAGCTCTGAATGTAAAAGCCGGAAGTGCTGATCTTTGCTTTATTGTGAACACGAGCATTACAGAAGTAAAAAAACACATAGAAGAGCAAGGTCTTACGATTATTGATGGGCCAGTCCAGCGAACAGGAGCCTTGGGTAAGATCGTATCTATCTATTTTAGAGATCCGGATGGTAACTTGATAGAACTCTCAAATTATCTATAGTTTTAAGACTAAGCAGATTAATCACAATTAAATAGATGGTTATCTCACCATTTATCGCCTATACCGTATTCATAGCATAAAAATAGCGACTATCATTAAGTTAACTAATTATGTCTTTTTGTTTTTAATGGTTGACTTAAGTTTGATATAAGCTAAATTAAACTAAACAGTTCAGTTTAATTTGTATCGGTAAGGGATAAAATTATGAAGCCAATTAAAATTACGTTATATCGTTGGGCAGGTAGTTGGGGACCATTTAAGGTTAATATCCCTTGTGGTGAATGCACTTTAACCAAAGATATTCTTCAAGATACGTTTAATACTGAACTTGCTGGGATCCCAATCGAATTAGAAGTGAAAGACTGGTTATCTCACTGGTGGGAACCATTAAAGCTTAAGGCATGGCATGCTCCGATTATTATTGTTGAAGATAAAGTGATCAGCGAAGGTGAAGCATTAAATCGCGGTGTTTTAGTTCAGGCGGTTATTGCACAAGTCGCCAAGCAAGATGATATTAAAGGCAATGTTGTGTTTGGTAAGGCAACGTGCCCGTTTTGTATTAAAGCAAAAGCGACTTTAGATGAGGCTGGTATAGAGTATATTTATCATGATGTCGTAAAAGACAGTGCCGCTTTATACCGAATGATCCCTGAAGTTAAAGCTATTATTGGCGAGAAAACACCAGTAACCGTGCCTCAGATCTGGTTAGAAGGCAAATATGTTGGCGGTTTTGATGACCTGGAAAAAACAATGAATGCTAAAGTAGGGAGCTAGTTATGAATAAAAAATTAATACTATTAATTGTTCTTCTTGCTTCATTTGCGGTTGTTTATTTCAATTTTGGACACTTGCTTACATTAGAGCAAATTAAAGAGTTTCATCAATCGCTTCAAAGCGACATCCAAGAAAATCTGTTCTTTTACAGTGCTGCTTACTTTTTTTCCTATGTTGTTATTACAGCATTGTCCATTCCCGGAGCTGCAGTCGTTACGTTACTCGGCGCCGCTCTGTTCGGTTTTTGGTGGAGCCTATTACTTGTTTCTTTTGCAAGTAGTATTGGGGCAACCATCGCCTTTTTAAGCAGTCGTTATTTATTAAGAGAGTGGGTTGATAGTAAGTTTAAAGATAAATTAGTCCCAATTAATCAAGGGGTAGAAAAAGATGGGGCATTTTATTTATTAACGCTTCGTTTAATTCCTATTTTTCCTTTCTTTATTATTAATTTATTGATGGGATTAACTAAGATAAGTGCAGGACGATTTTATTTATTTAGTCAATTAGGTATGTTACCAGGGACCATGGTTTACCTTAATGCAGGTACACAGTTGTCTGAGATTACTTCCTTGTCTGGGCTTATTTCTCCTGAGATCTTAGGATCTTTAGCTTTACTTGGATTATTCCCAATTGTGATTAAGTTTATTATCCACTTTATTCAAAAAAGACGATCTCAAACGGGATCGTAATATAAAAAAGAACGTACTGATATTTCTCAATACGTTCTTTTTATTTATCCTAAGCAAGATTGATTTTAGAACACGTTAGCGAAGTGAGTTTTGCTTCA
This sequence comes from Aliivibrio sp. 1S128, assembly GCF_001691065.1. Classification (NCBI taxonomy): domain Bacteria; kingdom Pseudomonadati; phylum Pseudomonadota; class Gammaproteobacteria; order Vibrionales; family Vibrionaceae; genus Aliivibrio; species Aliivibrio sp. 1S128. Next base: position 45,332 of record NZ_MAJV01000058.1, read on the forward strand.
TTAATGTGTCATCAATTCCTTTCAGCTTCATCTCATCCATAATGAAATTCATTGTATTTAATAGTTCTTGCTCGCCTTTCGGAATAAGGTAACCAAATTGACTCTTAGTAAATGGATTATCACATCGAACGGCTTCTAATCGTTTATCTGTTGCTTGATAGTAAAGGGCTTCAGGGGTTTCTGTTACCATCACATCTACTTTTCCTTCAGCGACGGCTTGAGGTACATCAAGGTTATTTTCATAACGTGTAAAAATGGCTTTTTCCAAATTATTATTGGCAAAAATTTCATTTGTTCCACCTACATTAATGCCAACTCGAATTTTTTCTCCGTTTACTTTATCGAGGGTATTAAATTTCTCTGCTGTCCCTTTAGCAACAAGAAAGCATTTACCAAATGTCATATACCCTTGAGTTTGTTCTGCATTTAATTGACGTTGCATTTTACGAGTGATCCCACCCATTGCAATATCATATTTGTCGGCGTTTAGATCTGGAATTAAATTTTTCCAAGACGTTTTCACAAGCTCTAGTTTTACGCCAAGTTGATTGGCAACGTGTTTCGCTACATCGATATCGTAACCTGAATAGTTTTTACCATCAAAAGAAGAGAAAGGTTTGTAATCGCCAGTGGTACCGACACGAAGTACTCCTGATTCTTGAATATCACTGAGGCGATCAGCCTGGGCTGAACAGGAAGCGGCAAGCAAAAGAGATAAGCACAATAATTTTGATTTCATAAGATATTTTTATTTATAAGGTTAGCTAACAAATCTATCACTTTTTCACAAAGTAACGCACTAAACTATTCTATAAATAACGATAAAAAAACATAGTTAAGCATTTTTCATTCGCTTGAATTACTAAATATATAGGTATAAAGAATGTGTTTATCTTTAAGTGTTAATAATGTGGATTGATTGTTACTTATGGTTTTATTAACCCCTTTGTTCATAAGGGACTTCACTGGTTTTTCAAATAAAACTGGACTATGATTTGTGCCCTTATTTATTGCAGTGTGCGTATCATGACCGTTCTTTTACTCTTACAGATTAGTCTACTTATTGGTGGTGTGATTTTTCTTTATATGCTTATTAAGCTATGGATGAGAAAAAAAGAATCAGAGAAGAATACGAATGTGGTAGCGATTGGTCTGATTGGTGGTTTTGCTAATTTCTGTGACACGTTAGGTGTAGGAAGTTTTGCTATAAAAACAGCGGGCTATAAACAATTTAAACTTCTCGATGATAAAGATCTCCCAGGAACAATGAACGCTCAAGCAACAATGGCGACAGTATTTCAGGCCTTGATATTCTTAACTGCAATCAATGTGGATTTAACTACATTACTTAGCCTAATTGTTTCTGCATGTGCAGGTGCAACGATAGGGGCTCGACTGGTTTCAAATTTTGATCGCCAGCTTATTAGACTGATTATGACGGGCGCATTATTTGTGGTGGCATTCTTAATGTTTGCTGGGCAATTTCATCTGTTTCCATTAGGTGGCGATGCGCTTGGGTTATCTGGTGAGAAGCTGGTGATAGGCATTATTGGTAACTTTATTTTTGGTGCATTAATGACGGTTGGTATTGGTTTATATGCCCCTTGTATGACGATGATTTATTTATTAGGAATGAACCCATTGGCCGCATTTCCTATTATGATGTGCTCATGTGCGTTTCTTTGCTTTTTTTCTTCTGGTAATTTTATTCAAAAAGAAGCATTAAATTCAAGGGCTGCACTCGTTGTTGTCGTTACCGGATCCATCGGTGTTTTCATTGCTGCTTTCATCGTTAAATCATTAGATGTAGAGATGCTATCTTGGTTAGTGTCGTTTGTTGTGCTTTATACTGCGATAACTATGCTTAGATCTTGGCAGCAAGGAAGAAAAGAAGCTCTTATTGATTCGAATGCCTAATAATTAACCGATAAATGACGAGTTTAAAGCACATATTTATTGGAGATATAAAAAGTTCATGGTATTTTTCACCTACCAATTATTTATGGATTTTTTATCATGCCAAAGGCAAGCGACATTAAAAAAGGTTCAGCAATTGAACTGAACGGTAAAGTATTTTTCGTTAAAGAAATCAGCAAGCTAACACCAAGTGGTCGTGCTGGCGCAACGTTATTCCGTATGCGTATGTATGATGTAGCTACGGGTTCAAAAGCAGATGAGAGCTTTAAATCAGATGATATAATTACTTTAGCTGATTTTAGCCGTCGTAGTGCGACTTTCTCTTATGTTGATGGTAATGAGTATGTATTCATGGATGCAGAAGATTACACTCCATATAACTTCAACAAAGAAGCTATCGAAGAAGAATTACTTTTCATCTCTGAAGAGACGCAAGGTCTTCAAATTTTAATCGTTGATGGCGTGCCAGTTGCAATTGAATTACCTTCAGCTGTAGATTTAGTTATCGTTGATACTGCTCCTTCAATTAAAGGTGCTTCTGCAAGTGCTCGTACTAAACCTGCGACAATGACAACGGGTTTAACTGTACAAGTTCCAGAATACATCGCTAACGGTGAGAAAGTGAAAATCAACACGACTGAACACAAGTTCATGAGCCGTGCATAATCGCTTTTTGAAATAGAAAAAGGCCAACTATTATAGTTGGCCTTTTTTATGTGTTTTATTTACGGATATCAATCTTGATCTATTTTAGGGGAGTAGATTGAATAAGCTGTAATTTGACCTGCGACAATAGCAGAGAACATGAAAAGGGCGGATAGGCCAATACTTGGGATAGGAAGTATAGAAGCTTCAAATACATTTTGGCTTGCACTGACTAAAACTCGACTTCCCGGAACTAAAATTATAATCCCCTGCATGATAAAAATAATACCAGTCAGATTTAACTTTTTTGCTATCCATGTTCCATAGAGCGTGATCAAAACGGTGGTAACCCAAGTTCCAACAACCCATCCGCCATCAAAGCCAAGGTAGAAGGGCCCCCACATGCCTAATACGGCGACCGGTAAGCTGTAAACCATATCTATGGGTCTGGCTTTAAACATAACCCCAATGGAAAAAGAGATCAGAGGAAGTCCTACAATTTGTAACCAGAGTGGAAATTCGTTTTGATAATCGATGAACTCGGGTACGCCCCAAAGAGCCTCTCCAATATGTAACCCAATAATAATGCCAATAAAGAGTTTGATGAGTGTTAAGAAACATTGACCGAGTAAGCTGGTTCCAGAAACAAGATCATTAAATGCTAAACATTCAAGTGCATTGGCAATGGATAATCCGGGGACAAAAAGGACGATGGCAGCAATACAAAGTGCAAGAACGGGGATGGGGATGCCGAGACTGGCAATAAAAGTAACAATGAGAGTGACAATGACTGCGCTAAAGAATTCAACAGCAAGGCTACGACGCTTAGTACAAATAGCTTGGCAAGCCCAAACAATAAACCCCAAAAGAAAACTCACAAACAATGCTTCATAGGTTGAACCTACGAGCATTAAAAATGCGGGAGGGATGCACGTGTTTGCTAAAAGAACAATCCAAGTAGGGTAAGACACTCCTTCTGCAGGAGCTAATGGTACCGGGGTTAAGGGTTGTTGTAATTGAATTATCGTATTTGCCAACAGGCCTAAATCAATACTAGCCGGTTTGTGTCGCTTTAATATCACTGTGTTATTATCGTCAGGAAACTGATAATTAATGGCGGTTGGTGTTGCCTGTATCATGCAATTTACACCGTGTTTATTGGCGTAAAAAGTGGTGTAACGCTCTACTTTATAAGGAGCACACCCACAACGGTGCAATGTGTCCCCAATATCGACAATCCTATTTATTCTATACTGCGTAGGCATGTCCGTATTCCTAATTCTGTTGTATATAACCCACCGTACAGTTTATCTTGATTCCTTTAACTGTACGATGGCTATCGTTCGTTTAGTTAGAATAAGTTACCATCACGAACTAATTCTCTCGGTAATCCGTTTTTAATGCGATTTCCTACCCATTTGCCTAGACCAATAACGGCGCCACAATAAGTAACAATGGTTTCGCCTTTGCCTACGATTTCAGGGCGTACATCACGACCCATGTACCATTCGCGGGCTTGTTCAATGGTCAACTCACTCGCGGTAGGGTTGTCTGCATCAGCCAATGCCATGATTGCTTCGTGCTGCCAGCGATAACCTTTCTTATGAGTTTCCGCAAGCTTGAACCCAATACGGTGGTAACGCATTTCACCAATTAAAGGCTTCATACGTTTAGGAAAAGCCCATACTTCTTTATCTCTTATCCATAACTCGTTTGCTTCTGGGATTGAGAGTTGTAAGGTGGCTTTTAATTCTGCTTCGATGTCTGTTACTTCTTTGCTTGAAGCGGGAGCAAAGGGGAATTTACCTAAGCGTTTTTTAACTTCAGGTGCGACTGTTGCTGAATTTTTTCGGATTTTAGCAACAAAGAAGCCTTCACTATCAAAGATCTGTGGGTAGATGTGTAAGAAACCTTCTTTAGTTAATGCTTTCTCTGCATTTTCAAAGAGATCACCTAACGGTTCAAACGTGACCGCGTCACCAAACTGTTCTATTAAATGATGACAGATATTCTGATTTTCTTGATGATTCAACGTACAAGTAGAATAAACCATCACGCCACCCGGTTTAAGAGCATGAAAAGCACTTTCGATTAGGTCGCGTTGAGTATCTCCAATTTCAATGACTGATTCAGGGCTCCAGTTATGCATCGCATCAGGATCTTTACGAATAGTCCCTTCACCAGAACAAGGGGCATCTAGTAAAATAGAATCGAAGGTTTCAGGTAACCAACCGCCGAATACTCGACCATCAAAATGGGTAAGAGCAACATTGCTAACGCCACAGCGCTGCACATTAGAACACAGTATTTTTACTCGGCTTGATGAAAATTCATTGGCAACTAATGCGCCTTGGTTTTTCATGCCCGCAGCAAGTTGTGTGGTTTTAGAGCCTGGGGCAGAGGCCATGTCTAATGCCATTTCAATGTTATCATTATCTTTTAATAATGCCGTTACTGGCATCATAGAACTGGCTTCTTGAATATAGAATAGACCTGACATGTGTTCAGCAGTACTGCCTAATTTCACCGTGTCTGTTTCTGGTCTTGTGATCCAAAATCCAGTATCACACCAAGGAACGGGCTCTAGTTTCCATTGTTTTTCATCGGCGCGTTGTTTAAATTCTTCTACACTGTTTTTTAATGTATTTACACGAATGCTACGGCGCAAAGGGCGTTTACAAGCAGCAACAAAATCTTCCATTGAAAGGTGGGAAGGCATGGTTTCTTGCACTTGCGTTAAGAAGGCTTCAGGTAGAAAAATATTATCGTGCACGGATGGATCTCATAGGGTGATGTTATGGCAAGGAGTGTAAACGCAATTAACACTATTGTCTAAATGGAATCGGTAGTTATAGGACAAATTTAGGCCTTAAATAAAAAAAGGCAGCCAATGTGAAGTTTGGTTGCCTAAATTTAACTATTTTATGTGTGTATGGCTACTTGTTTGGATTCGGTATTGCTGCATTCCACAAAGGCCAATCTTCTTCTGCTGATTTATATAATAGATAAGATTTTTTTGCTTTTGCTTTAGGTTGCAGGGCTTCATCATCAGGGGTTGAGAAAGCAATACCACCACGTAAGATACTGTCGACTGTGCCAGCTTGTACTTTTGCGCCACTCAAGCCAATAGACATATTGACACCAGAGACATTCCAGAAAACTGTATTTTCACGAATAAGGTAGCCAAAATCAGGGTCAATGCCAATCGTGAAAATAACACGGTCAGATAAATCACCTAATTTAACATCAGTTACTTCACCGACTTCCATTTCTCTAAATAAAATAGGGGTGCCTACTTTTACAGACCCACGTGTAATTGACTCTAAAGTATAAGGAATATACTCATTACTTTGAGGTTGGTCTGTTAAGCTAAATTGAGTTCGAGCTTTACCATCCCCAGGTGTAACTTGAATATAGCTGCCAAGTAGCGTATCTAAATTTTCAGCACCAGAGAGACTAATGTTTGGTTTAACCACCCAAAAATGGCTTCCTGATACTGCAATTTGGTCTACGTATTCAGGGTAGATTCGAGCTTGTACGTAAACATTGCCTTGTTTAAAGTTTGGTGTAATTTTACTTATTTCACCAACGGACACGCCTTTATATTTAATCAAGGTTCCTTTTGATATGGAGTTACTGTCTTTCGCAGTGAAGGCAACTATTTTACCAAACTCTTGTGCTTCAGATAGGTTTGAGTATAACTTCCATTTTTTACCTAGTTTGTTTTCTACGCCTTGCATATTGTCAAAACCGATGCCACCTCGGATCATCGACATGAGTGGGGCGGCTTGAATATTGACTCCCGTTAAACTGGCTTCAACATTTACGCCTGAATAATTCCAAAATACGGTATCGTTTTGGATCAAGTGCGCGTATTGCTTTTCAATGTTTACTTTTATGTTGACGCCATCATTACCCAAACTGAAATCGGTGATTTTACCGACAACAAGGTTACGATATAAAATAGGGCTGTTCTTAGTAATAGGTGGTAGTTCAGGGCTAAATAGAGTCAGCTCTGTACTTTTTTCTGTTTTGAACTGAGCGAGCTCTGCAAGAGAGTTGTTCTTGAACAAAGTGTAGCTTTTTTGCTTATAACCTTTACCTTCACTGCTGAAGCTTATTGAACCCGAGATCAACGCTTGCGTTGGTGGAATATCAATATTTACACCAGAATCGGTTAGTTCTGCGGAAACGCTGCCAGATACAAAGAATTTGTTATTAGATTTAATTAGATGTTTGTACTTTTCAAAAATCATCACATCGAATTTAACTCGGTCATTCACTAATGCAACGTGAGTTACTGAACCGACTTTAATGCCTTTATATAAGATCGTAGTATCTGGTGTTAACCCAAAAGAGCGATCTGCATATAAGGAAAAGGTAAGGGCTCTTGCATCTTGTTTGATAAGCTCTGGTTTTCTTATTGCTGTAAATGCTCGTGATTTATCACCGTTACCTGGGATTAAAGTAAGGAAATTACCACGGACAAGATTTCCAATATTCTCTACACCTGAAAGGCCTAATTTAGCTTCTTCAAGCACAAAGCGAGAACCATCGTTAAGGTAGTCACTAAAAGAAGGTTCAATAGTGGCAGAAGCAATGATGTCTTTTTTATCATCAGACAGTTTTAAGCTGTTGATTTGACCAATTTCAAGGCCTCGATACATAATCGCAGAGCCATTAGGACTCACTTGATTGTTATCAGGTAATGTGATTTTTATAGGGATACCACGACCCGCCGTTTTAATGTTTGAATAAAGGCGGAACTCTTTGCCATTTTCTATTTCAGCACCATCGTCAGGGGAGTCAACAGCTATCGCACCCCCAATTAATGCAGATAAACTTTCAAACTGAACCTCAACACCACTAAAACCGATGTTAGCGCCAATGCCACTGGCGTTCCAAAAGCGGCTTTTTGACGTAATTAAATGCGCGTACTCTTCTTGGATAAGCGCTTTTATACGAACATTATCGGACTCTTGATCTAATTTGAAGTTATACACTTCACCTATTGGTATTTTCTTGTAATAGATTTTTGAACCAACAGAAATTGAACCTAAATCTTTAGATCTCAGCGTTACACTTAACCCCGTTGAATCTGGTTGAATTGCTGGGGAATTTGCTAGTGCGGTAAAGGTGGTTTTAGCCCCTCCAGAACCGGGTAAAATAGCAATGTAATTACCGGAAACAAGCGCATCTAACCCTGAAATACCAGTTAAAGACGCTTGAGGTTTAACAAGCCAAAATTGCGTATTCTCTTTAAGAAGACTTGATGCCTCTGGGTATATATCTGCATCGACATAAATATTAGAAAGATCTTCAGATAAGGTGATGTTTTTTACCATACCTACCTCAAGGCCTTGATAGCGAATAGTCGTACGACCAGCAATCAAACCTTGTGCATCCTCAAAATAGATCTGCACACGTTGACCCGCTTCCATAAAAGCGGAATAGACCAGCCAGCCACCAAGGCACAGCGCAAGGAGAGGTAGCATCCATAATGGAGATATCCCTCGTTCATTTTTTATGTTCACTTGTTCAATAGATGAATCAAGATTCTTTGTTTCGCTCATAATTATCCCAAATTAAACGAGAATCAAAACTTTCTGCGGCTAGCATGGTAAATACCACAACTAAGCCAAAGGCAACAGCACCAAGGCCGGGAGTGAAATCTAGAATTTGTCCACGATCGATTAATGTCATCATAATCGAGATTACAAACAAATCCATTACGGACCATTTACCTATCCATTTTACGGCCACATATATTGACATTCTTTGGCGATGAAAAACGGTTCGTTTAAACTGAACGCATAATAATAAATAGCCTAAGCCAAAAATTTTAGCGAGAGGTACAATGATACTTGCAACAAAGATAATAATGGCAATGCCATACATATCGGTTTTTATTAACCCTGCAACCCCTGAAAAAATTGTATCTTCTAATCGCTTACCGTTAGTTAACAGTATAGATATAGAGAGAATATTTGCAGGAATGATAAATATCGCAGCGGTAAGTAAATAGGTCCATGTTTTCTGTATGGATTTGGGTTTTCTTGAATGTATAGGGCGTTTACATCGAATGCAGTGACTGCCTTTTTGTTGTGTGAAGTGACAATGCCCGCAATGTATGGAGTTCTCGGGTTCAATAATTGGCGCTTCAATGTGCTGTTGGTGTTTTCTTTGCCACACACGCCAATAGCGTCTTGCGCTGACATGAGTTAATAATAGCGATGTAACAAACTGCAATAGAATTAATCCATACAAGCCTGAGCCAATAAAAATATCAGCATGGTCTTGTATTTTAAAGCAGGCGATAGCTAAGCTGACAAGAAAAACATCGAGCATCATCCAGTCTTTTAAATGCTGAATGGTTGAAATGCTGGCTCTAAAGAGGGGAAACCATTTTCGTCTTAGGGCTAAATGCGCAGTCACGACCGAACCACAAACAAGGAAAGGCACAATAGAGCTACAAAATAGGATTAATAACCCGAGCATAGGGAAACCTTCCCCCATCAGAGTGATGGTTCCGGAAGGCAGCGTAGCGGGGATCATGACACCAAATAATTGGATGGTAACCATTGGAAAAAAATGTGAAGGTACAAATAGCAATAACGCAGCAATAGCGATGGCTAAATCACTGTTTAATGAAATTCGGTTACCACGATACAGTTGTGTATTGCAGCGAGGGCAGTGTGCATTCTGCTTTCTTTCTACCTTCGCTACTTTAACGACAAGATCACAGCCGTGGCAGCGACGAAATTTAGCGTCTTCCACGGTGTATATCCAATTTATTAACTTTGAATTGATCCATATAAAGTTTGATACAGTCCTTGCTGTGTAACCAGTTCATGATGTGTGCCTGATTGGGACACTTTACCATCATCTAATACATAAATGGTATCGGCTTGTTTTACGGCGCTTAAGCGATGAGCAACAATCAATGTTGTTCTTCCAACTAAGAATTCACTTAATGCCTTATGTAACGCTGCTTCTGTTGCCGTATCCAATGCTGATGTTGCTTCATCTAAAATAACAAATTTAGGGTCAGTTAATACCATTCTTGCGATAGCGAGTCTCTGACGTTGGCCACCTGAAAGTTTAACGCCTTGACGGCCAATCTGTGTATCTAATCCATCTGTTAGTTGAATTACGACGTCTTGCAATTGAGCAACATCAAGAGCATGCCATAATAAATCATCAGAGTAGTCTGATCCTAACGTTAGATTATGCCTTAATGTATCGTTAAATAGTATAGGTTGTTGTAATACAACCGAGATTTGGTTTCTTATTTTTTCAAAACCAATGTCTTTTGTATTGTGACCATTAAATAGAATGTGCCCGTCGCTAGGTTGATATAATCCTAATAATAGTTGAATAAGTGTTGATTTACCGCCCCCACTGGCACCAACAAGAGCGACTTTCTCACCCGCGCGTATAGTTAAGGATAGATTATTTAATACTTGGCATTCGTCGTTATAGCTAAAATTTAAATTGTTAATCGTTATTTCGGTTGTGCTCTTACCGTGGAAAGGATTGGTGTTTGATTCAATTTTAGGCTCTTCATTAATATGCAATAGTGTATTAATGCGCTTGAGTGCTGCTGATGCACCATACCAAGAAAATTGAATACTAAGTAATTCCTGAATAGGAGAGAGCATGACCCATAAATAACTAAATATGGCAAACATTTCACCAATACTTAAATCACTAAGTAGGACCATTATCATCGCAGCAGCACGAAAAAGTTCAAAGCCTAATAAGAATAACAAAAAGGAGAGTCGACCAGCCGCTTCTGATTGCCATGCGAATTGATCAGCACTGTGCCTAATCTTATCTGCCTGATCCTTTAATTGCTCTAAAAAAGCTCGCTCACGATTTGACGCTCGTAATTGATAGATACCATCTAAAGTTTCAATCAAGCGAGTTTGAAAATGTTCGTATGACTGATTTTCTTTGCGTTTTAACTCTTTTACACGGCTTCCTAACTTACGCGAAAAATAAATAACAATAGGGTTAACCAAAAGAATAAATAAGCCAAGCTGCCAATTAATCCACAGTAAAACACCTGCCGTGCCTATTACCGTTAAAAAAGAAACAATAAAGCGACTTAATGTAGCGCCAAGGAACTTATCAATAGTATCTATGTCTGTAATAATATGAGAATTAATACCACCGCTACCGCGAGACTCGTATTCTTTCATACTAATACGACTTAGCTTATCCAATAATTGAAGGCGGATTTGATAAGTGATCGTTTTAGACACTAAGCTGAATTGCCTTCCTTGGTAAATATTAAGTATCTGACTCACTATTCGCATCAAGATAACTAAGACAAGGACAAGTAAAATGTAACCAATTGGGCCTTGCCAAGCAGTAGGGAGTAACTTGTTTAATAATTCAACACCAGTAGATGGTTTATTTAATAAAACTTCATCAACCATCAATGGCATAAATAATGGGATTGGAACACTGATAAGTGTAGCAATAATCGCAACAGCATTTGCGGCAACCAAACGTTTTTTGTAGGTTTTTGCTTGCCTTAATAGCCAATTCCAGTTAATTGTAGATGAAATGATACTGCTCATGGTGAGAATGGTTCCTATTACTGTTTAATCCGGCATTGTACTCAGTATAGAACGAGTCGCAAGTGAATAAAGGAAAATAACAAATGGAATTAAAACATTACCGACGTTTAACACAACAAGCGATAGGGCTTATTGAAGGTGAAAGAGATTTTATCGCTAATCTTGCGAACCTAAGTGCCTTATTGAATATGGAACTGGATGACATCAATTGGGTTGGATTCTACTTATTTAAAGATGATGAACTTGTTTTAGGACCATTCCAAGGAAAACCTGCTTGTATTCGCATTTCGATAGGTAAGGGTGTTTGTGGAACCGCGTTTGCTACAGAGACGGTTCAACGTATTGAAGATGTTCATCAATTTGATGGGCACATTGCGTGTGATGCTGAAAGTAATTCTGAAATTGTGATCCCATTTTATAAAAATGGCAAATTGGCAGGGGTATTGGATATTGATAGCCCAAAAATTGCACGATTTAGTGAAATTGATGAAAAAGGACTGATTGATTTCATGAAAGAAGCAGAAAAGAGACTTTAATTTTCCTTCAGTAGTGGTTTTTCACGCTTAAGTATCTATAATAGCGGAATATCTTTACTAGAAATACACCTAAATACGGGATAAACCGTACTATCAGGAAACTACATGGAAAACTCTGAAAAATTAGCGAACAGCAAAGAAGTAATTGCATACATTGCTGAACGCTTCCCGAAATGCTTTATCTTAGAAGGCGAAGCTCAACCTCTTAAAATTGGTATCTTCCAAGACTTATCTGAGCGTTTAAGTGATGATCCTAAAGTAAGTAAAACTCAGCTACGTGCTGGTTTACGTCAATACACCTCTTCTTGGCGTTACCTACACGGTGTTAAGCCGGGCGCATCTCGTGTTGATTTAGATGGTAACCCTTGTGGTGAACTAGAAGAAGAGCACATTGAACACGCTAAAGCTACTCTTGAAGAAAGCAAAGCAAAAGTAGCGGCTCGTCGTAAAGAGCAAGCTAAAAAAGTAAGAGAAGAAGCAAAAGCTAAGAAAACAGCTCGTGCTGCTACTCCACCTAAGCGTCGTCCTCAACCAGTTGCTGCTAAAAAAGTAGAACAACCAGTTGAAACTCGTGCTCTAAACGCAGAAGAAATTACAGTTGGTAACAACGTAAGCGTTAACATGGGTAAAGGTAATATGCCTGCGACAATCGTTGAAATTAACAAGGATGATGTACGAATTCGCTTATCAAATGGCCTACAAATGGTTGTTAAAGCGGAGAATCTTCGTTCATAAAGGAGCACTCCCGACGCATGAATTGTCGATTTAGAGTCTCGCTGATTGCTGCTGGCGTAATGCTAGCAGCGTCTGCACACGCACTTGAAGCTAAGGTTCTCGAAGCCAAGTATTCAGAAACGGACTTACCTGTATTAACCGCAGAAACGCAGCATGCAACTGCAAGTAAGCGTGTTACTTCTCGTTTTACACGTTCTCATTACAAGCATTTCTCATTAGATGATGACTTTTCAGTTGCCATTTACGAGCGATATTTAGACATGCTTGATTACAATCGTAATATATTTACTCAAGCTGACCTTACTTCATTCGCCCCATTATCTACTAAGTTAGATGACCAATTAAAAGTCGGTGATTCTCAAGCCGCTTTTGATATCTATAACTTATCACTCAAACGTCGTTTTGAACGTTATGTTTATGCGCTATCTCTTTTAGATAAAGAGTTTGATTATACGGTTGATGAGTCTCTTGAACTTGATCGCTCTGAAGCGGCTTGGCCAAAAGATGAAGCTGAATTAAATGAACTGTGGCGTAAACGTGTTAAATATGATGCGCTGAACTTGTCTATGACAGGTAAAGATTGGCCTGAAATCCAAGAGATGTTAGGCAAGCGTTATAATAATGCGCTTAAGCGTTTAACTCAAAGTCACAATGAAGATGCGTTCCAACTTTACATTAATGCATTTGCACGTGAAGTGGATCCTCATACCAGTTATCTATCTCCTCGTAATGCTGAACAATTCCAGTCTGAAATGAATCTTTCATTAGAAGGCATTGGCGCAGTATTACAAGCAACGGATGATTATACGGTTATTCGTTCTTTAGTCGCGGGTGGACCAGCATTAACGAGTAAACAACTTTCTGAAGGAGACCGAATTATCGGTGTCGGGCAAGAAGGTGAAAAAATCGTTGATGTGATTGGATGGCGTTTAGATGACGTTGTTCAGCTTATCAAAGGACCAAAAGGGACAAAAGTGAAGCTTGATATCTTACCAGAAGGTAATGATTCAAAAAGTCACACTGTCACAATTATTCGAGATAAGATCCGTCTAGAAGATAGAGCAGTTAAATCTGAAGTCATCGAGCAAAACGGCAAGAAAGTAGGTGTGTTAGAAGTACCTAGTTTTTATGTTGGTCTAGCTGAAGACACGAAAAAACAGATTGATGAACTCAAAAAGCAAGATATTACCGGCATCATTGTTGATTTACGCAATAATGGTGGTGGTGCATTAACTGAAGCAACCGCGTTATCAGGATTATTTATTACTGCTGGCCCAGTTGTTCAAGTTCGTGATAGCTACGGACGAGTTAATGTTAATGCGGATACTGATGGTGAAATTTCATATACCGGTCCAATGACGGTATTAGTGAATCGCTACAGTGCATCTGCGTCTGAGATTTTTGCTGCAGCAATGCAAGATTATGGCCGTGCCGTTATCTTAGGTGAAAACTCATTCGGTAAAGGAACGGTTCAACAACATAGATCATTAAATCATATTTATGATCTGTTTGATAAACCACTTGGCCATGTTCAATATACGATTCAAAAGTTCTATCGAATCAATGGTGGTAGTACGCAAAACTTAGGTGTTGTTCCTGATATTGCGTTCCCAACAGCGATTGATCCTAAAGAAACTGGCGAAAGTGTTGAAGATAATGCGCTTCCTTGGGATAGCATTAAAGCGGCAACTTATGATCAAACTAATCAGATCGTAAATACAATTGAACCATTAGCGAAAAAACATATTGAACGAATTAAAACGGATGAAGAATTCGGATTTATTCAAGAAGATATTGCTCGCTATAAAGCAGATAAAGACATTACCTCGATTTCATTGAATAAGAAAGTTCGTGAGAAAGAAAGTGATGAAGCTGATGTTCGTCGTCTTACGCGAGTGAACGAGAGACAAAAACTTCTTAAAGAAGAAGAATTTAAAACTCTTGATGATATCCCGAAAGATTATGAAGTTCCGGATGCTTATTTAGATGAAGCGGTTTCGATTACGATTGATTTAGCATTAATGAATCAAAAAAGTTAATAGAGTTATAGCTCCTAAAAAGCAGAAGTCATTTGGCTTCTGTTTTTTTATGCCTAAAAAACAGAAAATTAGTTAAATTTCATCTAGGCTTAAGATATGAGAGTAAATACATATTCTCTATCTTATTTGGAGTCTTGTTATGAAGTTGATGACCTTATTTATATTACTCTTCTTTATGAGTCCATTTGTATCTAATGCAAAGGTTGAGATTGATAATAAATCACTGACTTATTTTGAAAATCCATTTCTTATTGGTGATTGGTATTTTTTTAAACCAGATCACGTCGATAATGATTATGATGTTCTTCATATAGCACTAAGTTCAGAAAATGAATTCAAAATAGAAATGATCGAGATTGCCACTAATACGGCGGAGACATGGCAAGGAACATTTAATATTTCTCAAGACAGTATTCGCTTTGAGGGAAAAGGAGAAGAGTCTCAAGTTTATAACTATAAAGTCAGTCATAATCGTCTTTATTTAAATGGGGTGGAATTTTTTAAAGTCGTTCCAGATCAAATGGTCGGTTCATGGAATTCAAAACTTGTATCAGGTGAAGACATTATGGTAAGTAATGTTCAATCGTTAAATTTGAAACTACGTCCTGATTTTGTTTTTTTACTTGAGGTTATTTCAGAAACAGGAAAAAAGAATCAACAGGTTGGTTATTATTATTTTGAAAATAACGATCTTGTTTTATTGTATGAAGAAGGGGAACAGGAATCGACGTTTATAATTAAAGAAGATGTATTTGAGTTAAAGAATGATCAGTTTGGAATGTACGCCTTATTACAAAGAGAATAGTGTGACTCTAAGGATAGAAATATGAGTCTATACCACTTTTAGTTAACATTTTTATTAGATCTTATGCGAAAATAGTTGGGTTAATTAGTTACTGTCACTAGATATCTATTTGTATTCATTTTAGTGATAGACATCATAAGGATATATTATGAGCCAACAACCTCAGGCTAAATTTCGCAGTGATTACCAATCTCCAGAATTTACCATCTCAGACATTGATTTAGTTTTTGATCTTGATGATACAAAAACATTTATATCAGCGACCTCAAAAGTACAGCAACTAAAAAAATCAACGGACTTGCTTCTTGAAGGCGAAGGAATGACATTAGTGTCATTAAAAATTAATGATGTTGATCATAGTGACTATACGAAAACAGACACACAGTTAACCATTCATAATGTGAGTGGTGATTTTACGTTAACGATTGTGACGGAAGTGAATCCACAAGAAAATACAGCACTTGAAGGTTTATATAAATCAGGTGATGGTTTTTGTACACAGTGTGAAGCGGAAGGTTTCCGTCGTATCACTTATTATTTAGACCGCCCAGACGTATTAGCGCGTTTTACGACAAAAGTAATAGCAGATAAAAAAGCGTACCCGCATTTATTAAGTAATGGTAACCGTGTTAGCCATGGTGATCTTGATGGGGATAAACACTTTGTTCATTGGCAAGACCCATTTCCAAAACCTGCGTATCTTTTTGCCTTAGTCGCGGGTAATTTTGATGTATTAACTGATACTTATACAACCAAATCAGGTCGTGATGTTGCCCTTGAAATCTATGTTGATCAAGGAAATTTAGATCGTACACCTCATGCAATGACATCTCTAATCAATTCGATGAAGTGGGATGAAGATCGTTTTGACCTTGAATATGATCTTGATATTTATATGATAGTAGCTGTTGATTTCTTTAATATGGGTGCAATGGAAAATAAAGGCTTAAATGTCTTTAACTCTAAGTTTGTATTAGCAAAACAAGAGACGGCAACCGATACTGATTATTTAGGTATTGAAGCGGTAATTGGTCATGAGTATTTCCACAACTGGACTGGTAACCGTGTTACTTGTCGCGATTGGTTTCAATTAAGCTTAAAAGAGGGCTTAACGGTTTTTCGTGATCAAGAATTCTCATCGGATTTAGGTTCTCGTTCTGTTAACCGAATTAATAATGTTCGCATTATGCGTGGCCCGCAATTTTCTGAAGATGCGAGTCCAATGGCACATCCCATTCGTCCAGAAAAAGTAATAGAAATGAATAACTTCTATACGCTGACTGTATACGAAAAGGGGAGTGAAGTAATTCGTATGATGCATACTTTATTGGGCGAAGTAAATTTCCAAAAAGGGATGAAGCTTTATTTTGAACGTCATGATGGTACGGCTGCAACCTGCGAAGATTTTGTATTAGCAATGGAAAATGCGTCTGGAATTGATTTAACTCAGTTCCGTCTTTGGTACAGTCAATCGGGTACGCCCGTTTTATCTGTTACTTCTGAATACGATGAAGCAAAACAAGAATATGCGCTAACAGTGAAACAGCATACACCAGCAACAGAAGATCAAACTGAAAAGTTAGCATTGCATATTCCATTAGATATTGAGCTTTATGCACGAGATGGGGCAGTGATACCGTTACGCTGTAACAATAAAAGTATTGATAATGTATTGAATGTAGTTGAAGAACAACAAACGTTTGTCTTCCAAGAGGTTTCTGAAAAACCAGTCGTTTCTTTACTTCGTGAATTTTCAGCGCCAGTTAAATTAAATTACGCTTACAGTGATGAAGAATTAATTTTCTTAATGGTTCATGCTAAAAATGATTTTGCTCGTTGGGATGCAGGGCAAATGCTACTTGCAAATTATATTCGAGCGAACATTATTCATGTTCAAAATAATGACTCATTGGTTCTGCCAGATCCGGTAGTTGATGCGTTCCGTGGTGTATTATTAAACCCAGAATTAGATCATGCTTTTATTGCTGAAATGCTTGTCTTGCCAAATCATAATGAGATAACAGGTTGGTTTGATACGGTTGATGTAAATGCGATTGATACTGCTCTTGGTTTTATTAAGCAAACATTAGCAAATGATCTTAAAGATGAGTTTTCTGCAACTTATCACAGCTTGAAACAAGACGCTTATTCTGTGGATCATAATGCAATTGGTAAACGATCTTTACGAAATTCTGCGTTAAGTTATTTAGCAAAAACAGACGTTGGTGAGTCATTAGTTGAAGCGCAATATAAGAGCTCATATAACATGACAGACACAATGGCAGCGATGGTTTCTGCTAATTCAGCAGAACTTTCGATTCGCGAAACATTGATGAATGACTTTAGTGAAAAATGGTCTCATGACGGCTTAGTTATGGATAAGTGGTTCATTTTACAGGGTTCAAACCCAAGTATTGAAGTATTATCTACAATTAAAGAGACGATGAATCACAAAGCATTTAGCTTAAAAAACCCGAATCGTATCCGTAGTTTGATTGGATCATTTGCAGCTAATAATGCGGTGAATTTTCATAATAAATCAGGTGAAGGCTATGCGTTCTTAGGCGATATATTACTTGATCTCAATGTGAGTAATCCACAAGTTGCTTCGCGTTTAATTGATCCATTATTGAAGTTTAAGAAATACGATAGTGATCGTCAGACGCTAATGAAAGAGCAATTACAGCGCTTGGCGGATCTAGATAACCTAGCTAAAGATCTGTTTGAAAAAGTAACAAAGGCACTGGCGTAATAGTGCGATCTTAATATGATCTAAGAATGAGATGGTCAGTATTTTATACTGGCCATTTTTTCTTTATACTTCGTTTTCTTATTACAGAATAAATATACTTATAGACCATGAATACGTTTTATTATTTTCGAGTTAATGTTAACTACCAATCCTTTCTAAGCCATTATTCTGGCACGGCCAGTACTGTATTGGTGATGACAGAACAAGGGTTAAAACTTCAGTTACCAGCATCACGTTTTCGAGCATTTTTAACCCAACTGGGAGTGAAAGGTCGCTTTCGTTTAACGGTTGACCAAAATAATCGTTTTGTAAATCTTGAGCAAGTAGGATAAACCTCTACTTTAATCACATTTCTAACTATAAAGACTCTAGCACGTAAAAAAGTCATAACGTTTCCGTCATATTATCCTTACAATATAAGGCGCATAAGCAGTTTCAACTGCTACACTATATAAATAATTCTAATCATAAGAAACGGAGCATTCGCTTTATGACGACGCGTGATCCTATCGTTCCAGTACTACTTGAGAAAGTGTACGCACTAATTGCTGAAAAGCTTGAAATGCCTCAACAATCCCTAGTAACGCAACTTGCTCAGCGTTTATTTGCCAATATTGATGATGATGATTTACAACAACGTAATGAATCAGATATGTATGGCGCAACTCTCAGTCTTTGGAACCATTTATCAGATGTTAATCTGTCTGATATTTCGGTTCGTGTCTTTAACCCCACATTAAGCCAAGATGGCTGGCAATCAACCCACAGTGTGGTTGAGATTGTAGCGCCAGACAGTCCCTTCCTGGTTGATTCCGTTAAAATGGCATTAACCCGTCTTGATATGACAAGTCATTTTATGCTGCACGGTCCACACTGTTTTACTCGTGATGAGAACGGTGAGATTATTTCGATCTGTAGTAGTGATGGTAAAATGCAACAAACTCTTTTTCATTTTGAAGTGGATCATTTAAATGATCTCTCTGAAATGAAAGCGCTTCAATCTGAATTACTCTTGGTTTTAGAAGATATTCATCGTGTGGTGAATGAATGGAAACCAATGTCAGATAAGCTGTCAGATGTGATTAAAGAGCTTCAGGATAACGATTCTCCGATTGCTAAAAAACAGGTGAATGAAGCCATTGAGTTTTTAACTTGGTTGCAAAATCATAACTTCACATTGATGGGTTATAAGAATTTTGATTTGGTTGCTATTGAAGGCGATCATGAGTTAACGCCAACCGCAGAGACTGGCTTAGGTTTATTTTCGTTAGATTCTCGTATCCATACGGCTAAATTATCTGATATGCCATCTTCTGCGCGGGCAGCAGCGAAAAAATCAGATTTGTTGATCTTAACAAAGTCGAATACAAAGTCTCGAATTCATCGCCCAGCTTATACCGATTACATTGGTATTAAACGATTGAATAAAGAAGGGAAAGTGATTGGTGAGCATCGCTTTACTGGTCTTTATACTTCAACTGCCTATAACCAAAGCGTATCTAACATTCCGCTTCTAAGTAATAAAGTCGAGCGTATTTTAGAATCAAGCCAATACATTAAAGGTTCGCATTCTTTTAAAGCATTAACCAATTTGTTTGAAACGTATCCACGCGATGAACTGTTTCAAGCGACGGAAGAAGAGATGCTTGAAGTGGGTGTTGGCGTAGTTAAAATGCAAGATCGTGATTTATTACGTCTATTTGTGCGTCGTGACCCATTTGGTCGTTTCTTCTCATGCATGGTGTATGTGACTAAAGAGCGTTATAACACTGAACTTCGTCGTCAAACTCAGCGTATTTTGAAGAACTACTTTGGTTCAGATCAAGAAGTTGAATTTACGACGTTCTTCTCTGAGAGTGCTTTAGCAAGAACTCATTATATTGTTCGTGTAGATAATAATAACGGCGACATTAATGTGAAAGATATTGAAAATAATCTAATGGAAGCGGCATCAACATGGGATGATCGCCTATGTGATGTGATCGTTGCCAATCTAGGTGAAAGCACAGGTACCGCGATTGCGAAGAAATACCAACGAGCTTTTCCTCGTTCATATAAAGAAGCGACACTTCCTGGGTCTGCGGTTGCAGATATCGAGCTTCTTGAGTTGTTGAGTGATGACAATAAGTTGGGGATGTTATTCTATCGTCCACAAGAAGAGAAAAAAGGCTCAGCGAACGTTAAGTTAAAACTATTTCATCGTGATGAGCCAATTCATTTATCTGATGTAATGCCTATGCTTGAAAATTTAGGATTACGAGTAATAGGTGAATCACCATATAGCGTTAAGAAAAGTGACGGTTCTGTTGATTGGATCTTAGATTTCTCTATGATTCATAACGGTTCGGAAGAAGTTGATTTACGCCAAGCTCGTTGCCGTTTCCAAGAAGCATTTGCTCAAATTTGGGGTGGACAATTAGAGAGTGATGGCTTTAACCGTTTAGTACTTGGTGCGGGATTGTCGGGTCGTGAAGTTACCATCTTACGTGCTTATGCTCGTTATATGCGTCAAGTGGGCTTTCCATTCAGCCAGCAATACATTGAAGATACCTTATCTACGCACACCAAACTGGCAGTATCCGTAGTTAATCTCTTTGAACTGCGATTTGATCCTGCGGCTGGTTGGTCTGAGAAGAAAGAGAAAAAACAACTAGACTCTATTTACGCAAGTTTAGATAAAGTAGAAAGCTTAGATGATGATCGTATCATTCGTCGTTATGTTGAGATGATTGTTGCCACGTTACGTACTAACTACTATCAAACCGGAGACGATGGACAACCAAAACCCTGGTTATCTTTGAAGCTGCAGCCATCGAATATCCCTGAAATTCCAGCACCCGTGCCAGTTTTTGAAATCTTTGTTTATGCGCCAGATATTGAAGGTGTGCATTTACGTGGTGGTAAAGTTGCCCGTGGTGGTTTGCGTTGGTCTGATCGCCAGGAAGATTTCCGTACCGAAGTTCTTGGACTAGTAAAAGCACAACAAGTTAAAAATACCGTTATTGTTCCAGTAGGCGCAAAGGGTGGATTTGTTTGTAAGAAGCAACATCATTTCACAACGCGGGATGATATTTTTGCTGAAGGTCAACGTTGTTATAAACAATTCATTCGTGCGTTATTGGATGTATCAGATAACATCATTGAAGGAGAGGTTATTCCACCACACAATGTGGTTCGCCATGATGATGATGACCCATATTTAGTTGTTGCAGCAGATAAAGGGACAGCAACGTTCTCTGATTTAGCTAACTCAGTATCTGAAGAGTACAACTTCTGGCTAGGTGATGCGTTTGCCTCTGGTGGCTCTAATGGTTATGACCATAAAGCCATGGGTATTACTGCAAAAGGGGCTTGGGAATCGGTTAAACGTCACTTCCGTGAAATGAATATTGATTGCCAAACGACGGATTTCACCGTTGCTGGTGTTGGTGATATGGCGGGTGATGTGTTTGGTAACGGTATGTTGCTATCTAAACATATTCGTCTTCAAGCCGCATTTAACCACATGCATATCTTTATTGATCCTAATCCAAATTCGGAACTGACTTGGCCTGAGCGTGCTCGTTTATTCGAATTACCTCGTTCAAGCTGGGAAGATTACAATAAAGATCTGATTTCGCAAGGTGGTGGTATATTCTCACGCCGAGCTAAATCGATAGATCTTTCTCCTGAAATTCAGAAGATGCTAGGGACTCGTAAACAATCATTAGCTCCGAATGATTTAATTCAGATGATCTTGAAGATGGATGTTGACCTGTTGTGGAACGGTGGTATTGGTACTTACGTTAAATCAAGTAAAGAAACCAGCGCAGATGTAGGTGATCGTGCTAATGATTCCTTACGTATCAATGGTTCAGAACTAAATGCGAAAGTAATTGGTGAGGGTGGTAACTTAGGTATGACTCAATTGGGTCGTATTGAATATGGGCTTAAAGGTGGCCGTGTTAATACCGATTTTGTTGATAATGTAGGTGGTGTTGACTGTTCTGATAACGAAGTAAACATTAAGATCTTACTTAATGGTTTGGTTGCCAATGGTGATCTTACCTATAAACAACGTAACGTATTATTACAAAAAATGGAAGATGACGTCGGTGAGATTGTTCTTGATGATGCTTATTGTCAGGCGGAATCGATCTCGGTGACAGAGCAACAAGGAACCTCATTAGTTAAAGAGCAGATCCGATTTATTCATCACTTAGAAAAACAAGGTCAGTTAGATCGTGCATTGGAATTTATTCCGGATGACGAAACATTGACTGAACGTGAGAAAATGGGGCAGGCATTAACTCGACCTGAGCTTTCGGTTCTTGTCGCTTACGGAAAAATGGTGCTTAAAGAGCAATTAGCGTGTGATGAAATAGCAAATAATCCATATCATGCTGATTTACTTACCACGTATTTCCCTAATGAGTTACAGCGTAACTATAAAGCAGCAATGGATAATCATCCCTTACGTTCTGAAATTATCGCGACTTGCCTAGCAAATCAGATGGTGAATGAAATGGGATGCAACTTTATCACTCGTATGCATGAAGAAACTGGTTACAGTGTCACTGATATTACTAATGCGTATTCTGCTACTCGAGCAATTTTTGAGTTCGGGGATTTATTTAAAGAAATTCGTAAACTAGATAATATTGCCACAACAGAAGCGCAATATGATGCGTTCTTCACGATGCGTAGAACGATTCGTCGAGTAGCGCGTTGGTTATTGCGTAATGGTTCACAAAAACTAACGATTCAAGAGTTGATAGCTAAATACAAACCAGCGGTTGATGATATTAAAGCGAATCTAGATAGCTACTTAGTGAAAGATGAAGTAGTGGAGCATATTGAACAAGCAAATCATTATTTAGAGCTAGGGGTACCCTGTGAATTAGGTAATGCATTAGCTCGTTTAAGCAGCTTATATTCAGCAATGGATATTTCAGTTGTTGCAGAAATAACGAATCAACCTGTATCGATATCTGCTCGTTTATACTATGTACTCGGGGACAAATTATCTCTTCATTGGTTCTTAAAACAAATTAATAACCAAAGTGTTGATAATCATTGGCAAGCATTAGCTCGAGCTTCTTTCCGTGAAGATTTAGATTGGCAACAACGTCAGTTAACTCAACTTGTTCTTGATGAGTATAAAGACAGTAGTTCAGTTGAAAGTGCGATTGAAGAGTGGTGTAAAAAGAATACGGCATCAGTAGGGCGTTGGGACAACATTCTCAATGAGTTTAAAGTAGGTTCGGTGCATGAATTTGCTAAATTCTCTGTAGCATTAAGAGAGCTAACTTTACTTAACTTAAGTTGTTCATCACACTCTTAAAATAACGAGTGGTAACGTTTAGCTAAACGTTTGCATAGAAAAAGGCAAAGTGATTGTTTATTCACTTTGCCTTTTTATTTACCCGACATTTTCCGCATTCACCTGTATTTATAATCTGTTTTATTGAATTGTTATTTGTTTTAATTATAGTATGGATTTAGATTGCAATAAATTATGACGAATAAAGTACGATTAAGTTTGAATTGTGAATAAAATCAGTGAATAATGACTCCCCGTTTATTCGGGACTTTTTTTGGAGCTACAATGTTATACCGCATCGCCAGAGCTGGCATTTTCAAACTTGATGCTGAAAAAGCACATGATTTAGCTATTCAAAATTTTAAACGCTTTACAGGCACTCCGCTTGATCTCTTCTATCGTCAAAAACTCGCTTCTAAACCTGTAGAAGTAATGGGTATCCAATTTAAAAATCCTCTTGGCCTTGCGGCTGGTCTTGATAAAAACGGCGAATGTATCGAAGCATTTGGCGCAATGGGTTTTGGTTTTATTGAAGTGGGTACAGTGACACCTCGTCCTCAAGCCGGTAATGATAGACCGCGCCTTTTCCGCCTAATTGAAGCTGAAGGGATAATCAATCGCATGGGGTTCAATAACCTTGGTGTTGATAATTTAGTTGAGAACGTAAAGAAAGCAAAATTTGATGGTGTTATTGGTATTAACATTGGCAAAAACAAAGACACGCCAATTGAAAAGGGCACAGAAGATTACCTAATTTGTATGGAAAAGGTATATCAATACGCAGGATATATCGCGATTAATATCTCATCACCAAACACTCCAGGGCTTCGCACTCTTCAATATGGCGAAGCATTAGATGATCTTCTTTCTCAATTAAAAGAGAAGCAAAAAGAATTAGCAGAGAAATACGGTAAGTATGTTCCTATTGCTCTAAAGATCGCTCCGGACTTAGACGATAATGAATTATCTCAAATTGCTGATTCTTTAATGAAATATAAAATTGATGGTGTGATAGCAACGAACACAACATTAGATCGCTCAATGGTTGAAGGCATGAAGCATGCGGAAGAGATGGGTGGCCTAAGTGGTCGTCCTATTCAAACTCGCAGTACTGAAGTCGTACGTCGTCTAAAAGAGCTACTTGGAGACTCGTTGCCAATCATTGGAGTCGGTGGTGTTGATTCTTATATCGCAGCAAAAGAGAAGATGATGGCTGGTGCAGATCTAGTTCAGGTCTACTCTGGTTTCATTTATAAAGGTCCAGCTTTAGTTAAAGATATTATTAATAATATTTAATTGTTATAAAAAGTAACGAAAGTTGCTTACAAACCATTCAAACGGAAGGGGAAATGAAAATTTCCCCTTTTTTTATTGCTAACCTCTTGTAAAATTAATGATTAATTGCACCAGTATTATTTTGAGTTGAAAACAGGAGTTAATTTCAGCTTAATTTTCAGTAATTGGTGACTGGCTATCTAAGGGACTCTTCCCATTTTATCAAGAGAGAAATGATAATGCTTAAACCCAGTGATACATGGAATTGGTATTACGACAATAAAGCACAATCACTAATGCTCGATTTAGGTATGGACATGGTATTCCGTGTTAACTTACCTTATAAAGTACTTATTGATAGTGCTTTCTCTGAGTGTAAATTCTCTGTTGATGACGCCTCTGCTTACCAAATGTTCGTAGAACACATTTCATTCTTACCGCTTTCTGAACCTCGTAAAGTTGAATTAGCACTTAATTGCGTCGCAGCTAAACGCTTTCATAAACCAATGCTACCTAAAAGTTGGTTTTTTGAACCTCAAGGCTGCGGTTACTCTCCTGAAGAGGGCGAAATTGTTTCTCTTAAGAATGATTTGGGAGAAGGGCACTTTATTATTGTAGAGAATTACGAATGTGCCAGTATGTGTATGCTAGTCGACATGGACTCTTTTGCACTTAATCCAATTAAATACATGGCATTTTGTGAACCAATTAAAGTTATGCATGATCGTATGGCCAAAATGCAAGTCGTAAACTCTGCCTATTACGCCTTAGTGGGCTAGTTAACGAGAAGCCACGCTTATCTCTATGTATTTGTAATCCCTTTCCTGAAGACTTATCACGCCTTATTTGCCCTACAAACATCGCTTCTATTCTTTATATGAATGGCTTATTGGCCATTTGTACATTTCAGCTTTCCGATAAATATCCTTAAAAAAAGTTAATTATTTGTATTTCGGTCTATTAAAAATGAGACATAGAGTCAAGAAGTACAAAAAAACACCATGAAAAAAAATGGCCATAAAGCACAAAAAATAAAGCATATTTCTTATTCGATTCCTCATTTAACGGTAAATGTAAGAATATTACAGCCGTTATTTTATTCTGGAGTAGTCCAGTTTAGGTGAGGGTTGTTCGATGGTTTTTAGTTTCCGCTTAGAAACATAATTAATGATCGGTCGGTTTTATATTTAATAAGTATTTGTTTTAAAAGGCTTAAATGAACTTGTTTCATAGGTATTTATCTACAATCTATTTATCCTTTTTCAGTAAGATTCATGTATAATGCGAGGCAATTTAATAACCAAAAGAATCCCATGAAAAAATACTTAGCCATTACTTCTAAAGGCCTTGAAAACCTACTTGCTGACGAACTTATTGCACTTGGTGTTACTGATCCAAAATTAGTTTATGCCGGGGTTACGTTTGAAGCTCCTGTTGAGGTTGTTTATCGTTGTTGTTTATGGAGCCGTATCGCTTCTCGTTTTGTTCAAATTCTTTCTGAGTTTGATGTTCGTGATGATATGGATTTATATCTAGGTGCTTCTGCAATTAACTGGCCTAATTATTTCACAGCAGATAAAACGTTAGTGGTGGATTTTAACGGTACGAACCGTGAGATTCGAAATAGCCAATATGGTGCATTGAAAGTAAAAGATGCGATTGTTGACCGTTTCACAAAAGCAGATTTAGAACGTCCAAATATTGATAAAGCGGAACCTGATTTACGTATACATATGCGTTTATCTGGCGAGAAAGGGATTCTTGGTTTTGATTTAATTGGTTCTGGTTTGCATCAACGTGGCTACCGTACTGAAGCCGGTCGAGCTCCACTGCGTGAAACATTAGCAGCAGCCTTAGTACTTCGTAGTACATGGGATGAGAGCAAGCCATTATTAGACCCAATGTGTGGTTCAGGTACGTTACTGATTGAAGCGGCGCTAATGGCATGTGAAATGGCACCGGGTGTTAAACGTGAAAAGTGGTGTTTTGAAGCACTGAATGATTTTGATGCAGAGCTTTGGGCTGAGATCCGTTCAGAAGCGCGAGTGAAGAGTCGTCGTGGTGTTAAGAAAGTAGATACACATTTTTACGGATTTGATCGTGATTACCGTGTAATTCAAACCGCTCGTGATAATGCTCGTCGTGCCGGCGTTGAAGATTTAATTACGTTTGATGTTGGTGATGCAACTAAGATTGAGCGTCCAGAAGGATTTGAAAATGGCGTAGTGATTTGTAACCCACCATACGGTGAGCGTTTAAGTACTGAGCCAGCATTGATTGCATTGTACAGTGAGTTTGGTCGTCAACTTAAAGAACAGTTTGGTGGTTGTACTGCATCAATCTATTCAAGTAATGATGATTTACTTGCATGTATACGTATGCGAGCAGATAAGCAATTTAAACTGAACAATGGTGCATTACCGTGTGTTCAGAAAAACTACTCAATTACTGAATCAGCTGAACGTAAAGAAGCCGTAAACGTTGAAGTTGCTCCTGAGTTTATGAACCGTCTTAAAAAGAATTTGTCTAAGATTGGTAAGTGGGCTCGTAAAGAGAAATTAGAATGTTACCGTCTTTATGATGCCGATTTACCTGATTACAACGCGGCTATTGATGTATACAAAGATTACATCATCATTCAAGAGTACGCGGCACCAAAAGAAATTTCAGAAGACAAAGCTCGTCGTCGTTTAACTGACATGATCCGTGCAACGGTTCTTGTGACCGGTGTAGAAACGAATAATGTAATTTTGAAAGTTCGTCAAAAGCAATCAGGTAAAAATCAATATCAAAAATTGGCTGAGAAATCTCGCTCTTTTGATGTTGATGAGTACGGTGTAAAACTGATTGTTAACTTACAAGATTACCTAGATACGGGTTTATTCTTAGATCATAAGTTAACTCGTAAAATGATTGGTGAAATGGCAGCAGGTAAAGATTTCTTAAACCTATTTGCTTACACCGGTTCTGCGACAGTTCATGCTGCTTGTGGTGGTGCAAAATCTACCATGACGATTGATATGTCTCGTACCTACCTAGAGTGGGCACAGAAGAACATGAATACGAATGATCAAACAGGAACTCAACATCAGTTCTTACAAGCTGACTGTCTGCAATGGTTACAACAAGCAGAAGGTGAGTTTGATTTAATCTTTATCGATCCACCTACGTTCTCTAACTCTAAGCGTATGGAGCAGACGTTTGATGTTCAACGTGATCACATCATGTTACTTGAGAACCTAAAACGTATGCTACGTGAGAACGGGACGATCGTATTCTCGAACAACAAACGTAATTTCAAAATGGATGACGAAGCACTAGAGAAAGCAGGCCTTCAAGCTAAGAATATTTCTAAGCAAACATTGCCACTTGATTTTGCTCGTAATAAACACATTCATAACTGTTGGATTATCACACACAAGGAAGATTAGAGACGAATGATAACTCTCTATAGCACGGAAGGCTGCCATCTTTGCGAGCAAGCGTTTGACTTGCTTGTGGAGGTGGGTGTAGATATCGAAAAAGTAGACACGGTAGACATAGCGTTCAACGATGAGCTTTTCTCTCGTTACGGTGTCACAATACCAGTGGTGGCCAATGGCTTATCTGAGCTAAATTGGCCATTCAATATATCGCAATTAAAGAATTGGTTAGAAGACAATGGCATTACTTACAATTAATAACGGTCAATTAGCGTTTGGTGATCATCCGTTATTAGACAAATCTGATTTCGTTTTACAAGAAAATGAGCGTGTGTGTTTAGTTGGCCGTAATGGTGCAGGTAAATCAACGCTAATGAAAGTGATTGCTGGTGACATCATTATGGATGACGGCAAACTTCAAATTAATCAAGATGTGGTGGTTTCTCGCCTAGAGCAAGATCCACCGCGTAATGAAACAGGCAGTGTTTTTGATTATGTTTCTGAAGGCCTAGCAGAAGCGGGGAAATACTTAAAAGAGTATCACCATATATTAGATTTATTAGCGACTGATCCAAGTGAATCAAACATTAATAAATTGGCAAGAGCACAAGAGCAAATTGATAATCTTAATGCGTGGCATTTTGATACACGTATTCAATCAGTTTTAGAGTCTTTAAAACTTGATGGTTCAATGCTATTAACCGATTTATCGGGTGGTTGGCAACGTAAGGCGGCATTGGCTCGTGCTTTAGTTTCTGATCCTGATGTATTGCTTCTTGATGAACCGACCAACCACTTAGATGTAACGACGATTGAATGGCTTGAAACTTTCTTAAAAGATTTTAAAGGCTCAATCATCTTTATCTCGCATGACCGTGCATTCATTCAATCAATGGCGACACGTATTGTTGATTTAGACCGCGGTAACTTATCGTCTTACCCTGGTAACTATGACGAATATTTGCTAGCAAAAGAAGAAGCTCTACGTGTAGAGGCAGATCAGAATGCTCAATTTGATAAAGTACTTGCTCAAGAAGAAGCGTGGATCCGTGAAGGTGTTAAAGCGCGTCGTACTCGTAATGAAGGTCGTGTTCGTGCATTAAAACAATTACGTCGTGAACGTTCAGATCGTCGTGAAGTCGTTGGTAAAGCGAACATTCAAGTGGATGGTGGTAATCGTTCAGGTAAAATTGTATTTGAAGCTGAAAACCTTCATTACTCAATTGATGGTAAAAACATTGTTAAGAACTTCAGCTTCAATGTTATGCGTGGTGATCGCATTGCCTTAATTGGTGCAAATGGTTGTGGTAAGAGTACCTTGCTTAAACTGATGCTTGACCAACTTCAACCTGATTCAGGTAAATTGTATTGCGGTACGAAACTTGAAGTGGCTTACTTTGACCAATATCGTGAAGCGTTAGACCCAGAAAAAACGGTTATCGATAACTTGGCTGACGGTAAGCAAGAAGTGACAGTGAATGGCCGTGAGCGTCATGCTTTGAGCTACTTGCAAGATTTCTTGTTCTCTCCAAAGCGTGCTCGTCAGCCTGTTAAAGCATTATCAGGTGGTGAGAAAAACCGTTTATTACTAGCGCGTTTATTCCTTCGTCCAAACAATTTATTGATTCTTGATGAACCAACCAATGATTTAGATATCGAAACATTGGAACTTTTAGAAGAATTACTTGCCAACTATGAGGGTACATTATTATTAGTAAGTCACGATCGTCAGTTCGTTGATAACACAGTAATGACCAGTTGGATCTTTGAAGGTGAGGGCCAGATCGAAGAATTCGTAGGTGGCTATCACGATGCACAACGTCAACGTGCTAATGTACAGGCAGCTCGTGATGCAATGGCTCCAACAGTAAAAGTAAAAGCGGAAGCAGTTGCTGCTACAACTCAAAAAGTAGAGCAGGCAGCTAAGCCAAAGAAATTATCATATAAGTTACAGCGTGAGCTTGAACAGCTTCCTGAAACATTAGAGAAATTAGAAAACGAAATTACTGAACTTCAAGAGAAAGTGAACGATGCGGCTTTCTTCCAACAAGATCCTAAAAAGACTGATGAAGTCTTAGGGCGTTTAGCAGAAGCTGAGCAAGAGTTGGAAGTGGCATTCGAGCGTTGGGAAGAACTTGAAGCTCTACAATAGGAAGTTAAATGAGTAGTAAATTACAATTAACCACATTAGCTGTTTTGGTGTCCGCTGCGCTTCCTGCGCAAGCGGCGCTTTATAAAGTGGTGGAAGTAACGCCTGGCGTTTCTGGGACCGAGTATTATGGAACGGCGATTCAACCAGGAATGACCACGGACCCTAAAGGATGTTTTACTAACGATTGTGGAGATGGAGCTGCATATAAATTAGCGGGAGAAACTCGTAATCGTGCTGAAGGGTTCTCATATCGAGAAGAAGTTCCATTTGCGATGGATAACTCATTTGGCTACATTGAAGATGATTACGATGGGTTTGAAGATTACTGCAATTATCAATTAGGTTATTCGACGTGTGAATATTGGGCTGATACACAATATTATAGTGGTTGGAATGTTGAAAAAACGGATAATACTAAAAATTCAATTGCGTTTGTTGAAGGAACTGGGGAGATAAAATCGACAGCTATTAATTCTGTAGTTAATTCATTTAGTAAAGTGAGTGGAGCTGCGAGCACTCTTCCTATTGGTAATTATAGTACTTCAAGTAAACGTAATGAAGTATTTTCAGATGTTGCTAATGCTGATATTTTAACAAAGCCTCAATCCAGAGCATGGGCTAGTGATGGTACCTATGTTGTGGGGAGTACATCAACTAAAAGTGGTGTTGGAGACAACAGGTATTATTATTCATCATCGCCTGCCGTTTGGGATGCATCCAATCTTATTTCGATAGCCAGAGCTGGTGGTTCAGAGAAGGATGGAGACTACTATTCACAAGGCAGCATGCGTGATCTGTATGTTGATACATCTGTAACGCCTAATGTATTTTATGGTGTAGGTTATAACAATTACGATGACCAACACATGAATGCCACCATATTTAAAGGCACTACAGCTTTATCTGATATCAGTTCAGCACAAATTAATGACGCTCAAGTAGATGCTGGTGATGATAATACTAATACAAACTCAGTAGCGACAAACATAAATAAAAACTTAGTTGTCGTTGGTCAAGCAAAACGTTCTGGTAACAACCCACAAAATGGTGCTGCTGCAAATCGTTTGTTTATCGTTCCTGATGCTTCAGTATCCTCTAATGCTTCTTTCTTTTCTGGTGGAATCTTCTTCGATGGTGCCGGTGGTGAAATGGGAGGCATTAATAATTTCAATGAGATTGTTGGCCGAATTGATTCAGAAAACTTCCGAGAATACGATGGAAAACAACGACGCCAACGTGCGTTTATTTATCCATATGGCGAGACATCTGGAGTTTCTGAGGTGGATACAGCGGGAATTGTGGCTCGTAAAGCTATTTTAGGTGGGAAAGCACAGTTAATCGATAATTTAACCAATGGTGGTGCGGAAAGTAGTAGTAATAACCAATATCGAATCTATGACGCTTCAGATATTAATGATGCTGGTGTTATTTCTGCAACGGCAGTTAAGTGTTTTGATGAAAGTGGTTCTACGGCAAGAGAATATGATTCAACTGCTCATAATGCATATTGTGGTGATGGTAATGGTACCGAAAAGATAGTTGCCGTTAAGCTTGTTCCAATTGCAGGTGAAGTTTATAACGCGGGAGATGATCGTATTTATGAAAGTACGGCGACAGAACGTCAAGGTGCTGGTTTTGGTTTTGGTGCTCTGACACTGCTTAGTTTGTTTGGTTTCATGAGAAAGCGAATTAAATAAAACTGATTTATAAGAGTAAGCCCGAAGTCACAATCTGTGACTTCGGGCTTTTTTATACTTGAAAAAGCGTTAATTTTGTCCGATTCTTAATATTGTTACCATAAAATGTTTATGGTAAACCCTAACGGAAAAGGGTGTGAATAGTAAAGTAGTATATTTATCGAAGCATTATGCCTTCCATCTATGAGGACTGAACTATGAAGAGACAAAAGCGTGACCGTTTAGAACGAGCACAATCGCAAGGTTATAAAGCGGGATTAAATGGCCGCTCATCAGAGAATTGCCCATATCAATCAATGGATGCTCGTTCATGTTGGCTTGGGGGCTGGCGGGACGCAAGAGACGACAAACATTCCGGTTTGTTTAAATAACTAAACATTAAATAGAATTTATAATTGAAGCCTCCTTGTGAGGCTTCAATTATATTCATACCAACAAACAACTAACGCACTATAACTTACCATGTTTAGATAAAAATAAAGCCAGCACATGGCTGACTCTATCAATTCATATTATTCTACAATTAGAACTTAGAAGTGTCTTGGAAAAGACCAACTTTAAGATCTTTAGCAACATAGATTTCTTTACCATCAACTAAAACACGACCATCTGCTAGGCCCATTACAAGTTTACGGTTGATAACACGTTTGAAATCAATTTCGTACGTTACTTTTTTCGCAGTTGGCAATACTTGGCCCGTAAATTTAACTTCACCCACACCTAGAGCGCGACCTTTACCTTCGCCACCAATCCAACCAAGGAAGAAACCAACAAGCTGCCACATAGCATCAAGGCCAAGGCAACCAGGCATTACAGGATCACCAGGGAAGTGACAATCAAAAAACCAAAGGTCTGGAGTAATATCTAGTTCAGCAATCACTTTACCTTTACCAAATAAACCTTCAGTTTCAGACATAAGAGGGATACGATCCATCATTAACATGTTTGGAGCAGGCAGTTGTGGACCGTTTGGACCAAATAATTCACCACGGCTTGATGCTAGTAAATCTTCACGATTGTATGAACTAGGTTTGTTTTGCATTAAAGTATTACTCCTAAATAAGTTGCTGTGATTCTAGCGAACACTTGTACGCTTATCAAGTCTGATCAGCGCTGGTTAAACCAGTTCTTGATACGACATAATAAAGCAGAACACTGACTCGGATTATTATCAACGTCTTCTATATGTTGAGCTATTAAAGAGAAAATCGATTCATGTTCTTCAGATTGTAATGGTAAGCCAGTTAATAGCTCAATTGCTTGTTCAACATGACTAATGCCATGAATTATAAACTGTTTATCTTCAACTGCTCGAATTACATCGTCTGATAATACAAGATTAATTCCATTTGTTTCTGGGATAATAACACCTTGCTCACCAGTTAACCCGCGCTTTTCACACAGCTGGAAGAAGGCTTCTATTTTTTCATTTACACCGCCAATAGGTTGTACCATGCCGAATTGATCAACAGAACCTGTAATGGCAAAACTTTGGTTAATTGGCTTTATAGCAAGAGCACTTAAAAATGCACAAAGTTCAGCAAGGCTAGCACTGTCGCCATCGACTTCACAATACGATTGTTCAAATACCATTGACGCTGTAAATGGTAATGGTTCATGTGTGTTTAATTGGCTAAGTATATAAGCTTGCATGATCAACATGCCTTTAGCATGCAAATCACCACCTAACTCGACTTTACGTTCCACATCAGATAATTCACCATCACCAACATGTACGACACAAGATATACGTGAAGGTTCACCATAAGAAATAGGGTGTCCTGGTACAGAGACAACAGTTAACCCATTAATTTGACCAACTTTTTCACCATCTGTTTCGATGAAAATGTTTTGCTCTAAAATATCGTCTAATGCTCGTGATGGTAAATAAGATTCTAAATAATATTTATCATCAAATGATTGAGTAAAATCACCCGCGCAGATATGTGTTTTTGATACCGAAGATAAGGAGGCATGAGCTAAAGTAGAGTTAAGCCATAATAAACATAAATTAATTCGAGTTTGGTCTTCACACTCACGAGCACCTAATTTCAGCAATGGAAGTAGGGCGACTCCATTTTCTAGTGGTAAATGATTATGTTTGACTATGATGGATTCAATTAACTTTCTGTATGCAATAATTGAATCTGACGATATTTTAGTGTCAAATTCATATTCTGAAAACATAGACATACCAGCAAGTAAATCTGGTTCTAATTGTTCAATTTCACCAAGCAAGGCACGATCACTTACAATAATTAATTTCACATCAGCAGTTAAATGATGTTTTTTTTGTGTTGGTGATTTTGAATCGCTGGTAGGAATAGCAACGGTATGACCTTGTAATAAGCTTTTTAAACGAGGCCATAGTGCAGGAGTCGCAAGTAAAATACTTGCTGATATAATTAGAAAACCACCATCGGCTTTTTGTAATAAGCCCGTTTCTAGTACGTCACTTTTATTATGGTAAACACCGAAAAGATCAGTTTCAGAAGCGCTTTCTGCAATAATAACAGGAGCCGCATCAGAGGTCATTAAACGGTTTGAAGCATTTATCATTAACCAACGAGCGATGTAATCACGATATACATGATTATCTAACGCATTGATTTGAAGAATGTTAACACCATTTATATGAGAGAAGCGCTCTAAAGCTTTGGTCAATCTAGGCTGCAGAGAATAGGGTGATTGCGCGTCAATTAGATAAGGTTCATTCAAGCTGTCTTGAATATGATCATATTGTGGCGTGATTAAAAATGGCGTGTCTAACTGCATGCTTACTTATTAATAAGAAATAAAACCGATTATACATCACATAGTCACATACGTCTGATTTTTCAGTAATTACATTATCAATTCGAGTTGAATCTCATTACAGAGTAATTTTATTGAAGAAAGTGATAACTAGAGTTACACTGTCACCCAAATTTTATTCTCTTTATATTAGGTGTACATGAAATATCAGCAACTTGAAAACCTAGAAGCCGGTTGGAAATGGATGTATTTATTTAATAAACACCGTATGGGAGGAGCTATTACTTGTTATATTGATTCTAGTGAGCAAGCGCAATGGGTAGATGAGTTTTTAAAACTTGAACATGAGCCAGTAAAAGCACTTAACTGGATTCAAAAACATATGAATCCAGAACTAGAAAATAAACTAAAACAAGCGATTCGAGCAAAAAGAAAACGTCATTTTAATGCTGAACAAGAGCATACTCGTAAAAAATCGATCGACTTAGATTTTCGAGTGTGGGAAAAGCTCTCACTTAGAGCTCAAGATCTTGATTCAACGCTTTCAGATACAATTGAGTATTTGTTAAGTGAAGCGTCAAGAACAGAAAAGGCAAGCCAAACGGTTTCATCTCTTAAAGCAGATTTGCATGAATTATTAAAACAATAATCCACGCAACAAGATAATACGTACAGCGATATAATGCACCTTAACCAAAGTGCATTATATTAATCAAACAACTCAAT
Organism: Aliivibrio sp. 1S128; assembly: GCF_001691065.1. Classification (NCBI taxonomy): domain Bacteria; kingdom Pseudomonadati; phylum Pseudomonadota; class Gammaproteobacteria; order Vibrionales; family Vibrionaceae; genus Aliivibrio; species Aliivibrio sp. 1S128. The sequence continues at coordinate 80,677 of NZ_MAJV01000058.1, forward strand.
AACTAACGCATTGTTTTTTATTACTAAATTAGGTTTAGCTGATTTAATTAAAGATTCTTTTAATTTATCAGAGCTTAACTTGTACGCCGGTTCATTCGATAACGCGTATCCAATCATAGAGACTGCAGGCTTTAATAACGAGATTAGATCAGTTGAGAGTTGTTTATCTTTATCTTCAAATTTTTCTAACTTCAATGATTTTAAATAGATTTCTCCCGTTTCTTTGTCGTATTCAGGAATAGCGCTAAATTCTAGTGTTAAATTTAAATTCTGTTTTATCTCATCCATCATTTGAATGTCAGCGGTAGTGTTAGCAACAACACTGATCCTGTCAGCATCAAGACGCCCAATTTTCACATCAACGTTTTCTACATTAATTTGTGCGTAGATAAAGCCAGGGACACCAACTGATTTTTCTACATGAATTTCATTAGAAAGATAATCGGTCATTTCTTTTTCTGTGATTGAATAGCTAGCACAGCCAGTTAAGAACATACTAGATAACAAGGTAAATAATGGCAGCTTTGTAATATTCATTGGTAACCTTAAGTTCTTGAGCACAACATGAAGAAAAGTATAAATCGTGACAAGGTAACAAAATACAATGTGGACTAGTTTAACGATAACTATAGATAGAGACAAATTTAATAGAAATAAAACCATAAACGACTAGATAAAATATAGCATATTCAGCACATATCGCTCTATTAAAAGCCTTAACCCAAGTGCGTATTATGTATATTATGTTAAATAGCGTATGGAGAAGCCCACGTTTAGTTCTATAGTTATCCCCTTATCTCACTGTGGTTTCTTCGCATTACTAATTTAACCATAATCGTATTTACCATAAAATAGCTAATAATCATTAAATAATACTTCGTATTCATCCATTGATTATTAGCGTAAATCTATAGAAGCTAATAATTGTGTTAACTCTATTGATCTTATCGGTTTTGAAATAAAATCATTCATCCCAGCATCTAAGCATGATTTTTTTTCAGTCTCCATCGCGTGAGCTGTTATTGCTACAATCGGTAATCTAACCCCAAGACTTCTTAGTTCTTTGGTTGCGGTTATACCATCTTTTATTGGCATTGAAACATCCATTAAAATCAAATCGTAATAATCTAATATTAATTTTTGTGTGATCTCTTTAATGGCATCTTCACCATTATTTACGATACAGACTTCGTGCCCTTGCTTTTCTAGCATTAATTTAATTATTACTTGATTGGCTTTGTTATCTTCAGCAATAAGAACTCGCATTCTTTTTACCGAAATATCTACATCATTATGTAGTATAACTTTTGGTTTTTTGGTTGTTTCTTTTAATGGTAAAACTACGGTGAATTTACTCCCTTCATTTAAAGAACTTTCGACTGTAATTGTGCCATTCATTAATTCAGTTAAGTGTTTTATGATCGATAAACCTAACCCTGTACCTCCATATTGTCGAGTAATTGAACTATCTGCTTGTACAAATGGCTGGAATAATTGATTTAATGCCTTTTTACTAATGCCAATACCTGAATCAGACACTGATATTGAAATTAAACCATCATCTAACTGAGCAATATTTACACTAATAATGCCTTTTTCGGTAAATTTTACGGCATTTCCAACAAGATTGAATATTATTTGAGCTATTCTTGTTGGATCTCCATATACATACTTAGCTATTTTATGTGACACGGTCACATTTAAATTTATCAGTTCGCTGTCTATCTTATCCTTGAAAAAATCAACTGAGTTACTAATTGTGCTTAGTAAATCAATAACCTGTTCATCTAAAGTAAATGACCCTGCCTCAATTCTTGAAATATCTAACACATCACTAATGATCGTTAATAATAATTGTGCTGATGACTCCATTTGATTTAGCCAATCTCTTTGGTTGCCAGATAAAGAACTATCTTTAAATACATCTACTAATCCAAGAATAGCATTTAGTGGCGTTCTAATTTCATGACTCATCATTGCAAGAAATTGAGACTTTGCTGTATTTGCTTTCTCTGCTTCGCTTTTAGATTTCTGAATATCTCGGACTTGTTTTTTTCTTCTGGAAATATCTTTCAACGTTCCTCTATAGCCAAGCAATAATCCAGACTCTTCAAAAAATGGAGTGCCACTAAGAGAAAACCAAATTTTATGATTGAATATTTCAGGACACCATTCAATCTCATTAAAAGCTGTTTGATTATGTCTTGAGGAATTAATTATCGAAATAATTAATTCCTCATCAAGAAGGTTAAGTAAATTTCGAGAGAGGATTGGTACGCTATTTATCTTTGAATCTGATAAATAGGTGAAGTTAAATTTAAGGTCTGTTTCCCAAAACCAATCACCTACGGTTTCAGCAAAATCTTGAAAGCGTTCTTTGCTTAATTTTAATTCTTTCGTTTTAATATCGACTAATGCATTTAGTCTATCTTTGTAATCAATATCAATAATAGCCCTTTCAATAAGAGGCATAAAACGCTGTAAACTTTCTTTCGTTGATGTGGAATAAACACCAAAATGTGAACTCATTAAAATAATGACAGCATAACCAGAATCGGACTTTATTCCACTAATGGCAACAGAGGTAAAATACGATTGTAATATCTTTGAATCAAAAGTGAAGTGAGGCGTTTGAGATGGTTTAAATAAAACGATTGTTTCTTTATGGCAAGCTCTATAAAAAAGCTCGTTATATTTCCAGGTTAATTTATTTAAAGAAGAATCAGTAGATGCAAGGACTGAGAAAATTTCAGCATTAGACGACGATAAAACAAGAGCGTTATCAAATGGAATAAACTCTTTAATAACAGTCAATAAGCCATTAAAAATATCTTCTTTGGTTTGAGCTTCCGAAATAATTGAAAGGCCATTTAATATTACTTGGTTTTCTTTTTGGAGATGAGCTTCACGTTCTTTACTGCGTTTTAATTCCAACCTAAGCTCTTGAAGTTGTTCTTTCTCCGTGTGATTTTTCAAAAATAATTACCTGATTAATAATGGAATAAAACGGTAGAAACCATTAAATTACCATGTGCATTTTCACCACCGGTAAATCGACCCTGCTCACCAAAAGTGAATGGACAAATAAAAGGAGCATCATGCATGGCTGAGGTTACGGAATCATACACTTTTAACATTGAAGATTTAATATGCATCATAGAACCCGCACAAAAAATATTTACTCCTCCAATGGGAATGAAATTTTCCGGTTGATACCCTATGGCTGAATTAATCACTCTTTGAGGCCGAGAAATAATTTGGTCCTTTTCTCCATACATCATATAGATCTCATCGCCAACATTAATATCTGCAAAACATTCAATTCCCCCATCGTGAGTAATTTTTGCTGGGTGGGCTAATTTAAAATAAGGGACATTATCCATATAGCCAGCAATTCGTCCTAAAGGATATTGGGCCATATGCTCTAACAAATTTTGTTCTTTATTAATGAGTTCTGACATTTGTGTCCACTCTTTGTAAACATCAATAATTGGCAGGTTATCAATTTCATAAAGTATTCGTTTGTTGGTTTTTGTTACGAAGCCAGAAATATCAAAGGGTGCATAGCCGGAATGAAAAGAATACGAGACCTTACAAGAGGGATAAAAGATAGAAATAGAGATACCAGTATTAACGATATCTTCTTGAGTAAAAATACACCAGTTGCCTTTATTGTGATTATCTGCAGCAGTACCTCCAATCAGAGGTACCGCTGTTCCAAAAAAATCATCAATGGTAGATATTATGATTTCTTCATGACCGGAAGTCGCATGAAGAAGAATTAATGAGGGCAATTCCCCTTCTCTACCACTGTCAGAGATCGCAGATTCTAATAATTGAATGGTGAGCAAAGCGACATTATCATTGTCTTCATATTGACTAATGCTTGTACCGTATCGACCATTTTTTAAATCAATAAGTCCCCAAACCGCAATAGCCTTATTCGAAGCAAAACCATCATTTGTCATGATTCCCTGACATGAACTACAGCCATGAATTTTACTTGTTGGAAAATATTCTTTTAATAATGATAATACAATTTTTTCATCGTACTCTTCTGTCAAATAGCAAAGTAAAATACTTGGTTCAGTAAACTCTTCTTTCAGGTTCATGATGCATTCTTTAATTGCAATTTCTGTATCTGTTTTCTGTGAAATACAGCTAATTATCTTCATAACCATTCCAAGTAGTATTACTTATGCTTCAAATTAATCAATTTTAGATTGAGTCTTTTATTTTTAGCAGTTAAAAATTTAACTCATTGTATTTAATCACTTTTTATCTGAAAAAATAACATTTAATGTCTTTTCTTTTAAGGTGATGTTCATTTTCCACCTCATTTCATTGTGTTTACATTTAGGTAAAAAAACCGAATACAATTGACTGTTATTACCCGCTTTTTCAGGAATGAATTTTAGTATTCCCATATTCATATCTATTCCTTCCGCTTCAATTTTTAATTCTGTATCACTTCCTGCTACAGATACAGTCATTTCAGTGTTTTGTTTAATGGGCCTTTCTATTACGTCAATAATGATCTGATTCTTATCAAGATTCAATATACATGCTTTATTTGTTATGTCACAAACATCAGAATCTTCACTTATTAGACTCATGTCACTTACTGGAACGTAGGTTACTGTTCTCCAAGTAAATGCAGTGATTAATACCACCAATAAGAAAATAAGTTGATATAAACGAGGACCTGTTAACTTTTCTATAGCCATAGTTGAAAAAACCTTTGTTATCTAGTTCAAAAAAAGAGAAAAAATGTTGCTTAACCGTAAAATTACTATAGGCACCAACTATGATTCATTTTTGAAGTGAAGTATCATTGATGTCGAAAATGCCATTTTTGCATTAAAAAAGGATATTTCAAAATAAAAGGGTCACAAATCTAATTATTAGAGATAGAATTTTGGATGGCATTGCGGACAATTTGTTCGCGTTAAGGAAAGTAAAGTGTAGTTATAATAAAAAAGTGGAAGCATGCAATTATGAGCCAATTACAGCAGCATGAACAAAACTACAACTATACCGTTGTTCGTCAATTCACCTTAGTTACTATTCTATGGGGTATTGTCGGCATGGGTGTGGGTGTATTAATTGCCGCTCAATTAGTCTGGCCGCAACTTAATTTTGACACACCATGGCTTACGTATAGCCGTTTGCGTCCTCTGCATACTAATGCAGTGATTTTCGCATTCGGTACAAGTGCCCTCTTTGCAACATCTTATTATGTTGTTCAGCGTACTTGTCAAACACGTTTGTTTGGTGGTCCATTAGTTGCGTTCACCTTCTGGGGATGGCAAGCAATTATCTTAGCGGCAGCAATTTCGTTGCCTCTAGGGATGACATCAGGAAAAGAATATGCAGAATTAGAATGGCCGATTGATATCGCGATCACTCTAGTTTGGGTTGCGTATGCTATTGTTTTCTTTGGAACATTGTTTAAACGTAAGACATCTCACATCTACGTTGCAAACTGGTTCTTTGGAGCATTTATATTAACCGTTGCGGTTCTTCATATTGTGAATAGCCTTGCTGTTCCAGTATCGCTAGGTAAGTCATATTCGATTTACTCTGGTGCTGTCGATGCGATGGTTCAATGGTGGTATGGCCATAATGCAGTAGGATTTCTATTGACTGCAGGCTTCTTAGGTATGATGTATTACTTCGTACCAAAACAAGCAGAACGTCCAGTTTATTCTTACCGTTTATCTATTGTGCATTTTTGGGCATTAGTATCACTTTATATCTGGGCCGGCCCTCACCATTTACATTACACTGCGTTACCTGACTGGACTCAGTCACTTGGTATGGTGATGTCATTAGTTTTATTTGCTCCTTCTTGGGGCGGTATGATAAATGGTATTATGACGCTGTCTGGTGCTTGGCATAAACTTCGTTATGACCCTATCCTTCGATTCTTAGTCGTTTCTTTATCGTTCTATGGTATGTCTACCTTTGAAGGTCCGATGATGGCGATTAAATCAGTTAACGCACTCTCTCATTATACTGACTGGACTATCGGTCATGTTCATTCTGGTGCATTAGGTTGGGTTGCGATGGTTACGATTGGTGCACTGTACCATTTAATACCTAAGCTATTTGGTCAAGAACGTATGTATTCTGTATCCCTTATCAATGTTCATTTTTGGTTAGCGACGATTGGTACTGTTCTTTATATCGTGGCGATGTGGATTTCAGGTGTTATGCAAGGTCTAATGTGGCGTGCGGTTAACGCAGATGGCACATTAACGTATAGCTTTGTTGAATCATTAGAAGCATCTTACCCATTCTATTTCGTTCGTTTTGTTGGTGGTTTAATCTTCCTGTCAGGTATGTTCCTACTTGCATATAATGCATATAAGACCATTTCCTCACCGAAGAATAGCCTAAAAGCAATTCCTCAACCAACACTATAAGGAGATCAGGTTATGAGTTCTAATCGTCATGAAATCATAGAAAAAAATGTTGGTCTCCTCGCTGTATTGGTTATTGTTGCTATTAGTTTTGGTGCATTAGTCGAGATCACTCCGCTAATATTCCAAAAGCAAACAACAGAGCCAGTTGAGAACCTACGCGTATACACCCCTCTAGAAATGGAAGGTCGTGATATCTACATCCGTGAAGGTTGTAATGTTTGTCACAGCCAAATGATCCGTCCATTCCGTGCAGAAACGGAACGTTACGGTCATTATTCTGTTGCTGGTGAAAGTGTTTGGGAGCATCCATTCTTATGGGGTTCTAAACGTACAGGTCCAGATCTAGCTCGAGTTGGTGAACGATATTCTGATGAGTGGCATCGTGTTCACTTAATGAACCCTCGTGATGTAGTTCCTGAATCAAACATGCCTGGCTTCCCTTGGTTAGCTGAGAACGTGCTTGATGGTAAATTAACGTCGAAGAAAATTGCCATTTTCCGTAATAACTTTGGTGTTCCATACACTGAAGATGATGTGAAAAATGCATCTGAAGCGGTTAAAGGCAAGACTGAAATGGATGCACTTATTGCTTACCTTCAGTCTCTTGGCCACGCAATGAAGTAAGGAGGTCCCTATGGACGCTGGAACTATTCATGCAATTTGGACAGTCATTCTGTTTTTAAGCATGGTAGGCATTATTTTCTGGGCATACAGTAAAAAACAAAAAACACGTTTTGAAGAAGCGGCTAATTTGATTTTTGCTGATGAAGAAGAAAATAGTACTTCAAGCCAACTTAAGACAGGAGTCGAAAAATAATGAGTACTTTTTGGAGTCTCTGGATAAGTGTCATTACCATTGGTACGCTGATAGGTTGTGGTTTACTTCTTCGTTTTTGTCTGAAAAACACTACAGGCGTTGAAGAAGGTGAAGATATGGGTCATGAATACGATGGTATTCGTGAGCTAAATAATCCATTACCAAAATGGTGGTCTTATATGTTCTGGGCAACAATCGTTTTTGCGATTGTTTATTTAATTCTTTACCCAGGATTAGGCAACTTCAAAGGCGTATTAGGCTGGACAAGTTCAGATCAAACCGTTCGAACCGTCGAAGAATCAAGAGCATCAATAGCGCGTTCTCATAAAGATAAAACGCTTGATGAATACGCTCGAGAACTTGATGAAGCGAACCAAAGTTTTGGTGAAACATTTTCAAAACTTGCCTATAAGCCAGGAACCTCTGAGTTCCGTGCTATTACTGACATTGCAAATGACAAAGAAGCATTAAAAGTAGGTCAACGTTTGTTCCTACAAAACTGTTCTCAGTGTCATAGCTCTGATGCAAGAGGCATGAAAGGCTTCCCTAACCTAACCGATAATGCATGGTTATATGGTGGTGAGCCTCAAGCTATCAAAACAACTATTATGAATGGTCGTATTGGTAACATGCCAGCTTGGGGGGATGCTTTAGGTGCAGATGGTGTTAAAGAAGTAGTAAGTTATACTCTTAGCCTATCTGGCCGTAAAGTAAACGTTAAAGAAGCTGCTGCAGGTAAACAACGATTTATCGTTTGTGCTGCTTGTCATGGTACAGATGGCAAAGGTAACCCTGCTCTTGGGGCTCCTGATCTAACTGATAATGATTGGTTATTTGGCGATTCTCGTGCTGATGTTACTGAAACAGTAGCTAATGGCCGTCAAGGTGTAATGCCAGCTTGGAAAGACATATTAGGCGAAGAGAAAGTTCAACTTCTTTCTGCTTATGTCTGGAGCTTAAGTAATAAATAATAAGAACAACGCCCCTGTATACTCAGGGGCTTTTACTTTTTTAACTAAAGTACTTTAATAGGGAATTATTACTATGTCTCAACCTTGGTATAAGCAGTTCTGGCCTTGGTTTCTCATCATTCTTCCAGGTACCGTTGTCGTTGCTTGTATATCAACTTACATTTTATTTGTAGAGCACGATGTTGATCTGGTCGCAGAAGACTATTACAAGAAAGGCAAAGCAATCAATGTCGATCTTTCAAAAATCAAAGTAGCTCAAGAACTTTCAATTTTTGCTAAGGTTCGCACTGTGGATAACACTATTGAAATTCAATTAGATAAAGGAAAGCTCGAGCATAATCCTGCAATTAAAGCTATTTTTACTCACCGTACATTGCCAAATCATGATTTCTCGCAATTATTAACCTCTGATGCAAAAAGTGTTTATCGTATTCAATTAGAAGAACCTTTAACGGGTCCTTGGTTTATTGAATTATTGCCACATAACAGTGCTTGGATGATTCAAGGGCGCGTAAATTTCCCTACCGCAGATTTTTTTCCTTTAGGTAAGTAGACCATATGTCGAAGGATTGTTACCACTGTAGTGAACCGGTTCCTTCCGGTTCACATTTTCAAGTTGATATTTTAGGTGAACATCGCGATATGTGTTGCCCTGGTTGTGAATCTGTCGCGCAAACCATCGTAGATAATGGTCTCTCGTCTTATTATCAATATCGTACTGCCCCTGCTGATAAAGCAGATTTAATTCCAGAACAACTTAAAGCTCTAGTGCATTATGACCATAGTGAAATTCAAAAAGAGTTTATTCGGTCAAGTGATAACGTCAAAGAGGTGACACTGTCACTTGATGGTGTTTCTTGTGCTGCTTGTGCATGGTTAATAGAAAAGCAACTGTCAAGTGCCAAAGGCATCCATCGAATTCAAGTTAATACGTCAACACATCGAGCCTTATTAAGTTGGAATCCAAAAGAAACAAAATTAAGTACGTTGTTAACTCTTATTCACCAACTTGGTTATAAAGCTGCCCCATTTGAAGCAGATAAACAAGAAGAAGAATACCATCGTTCAATGAAGCAATACTTATATCGTCTAGGTATTGCAGGTTTAGCTACGATGCAAGTCATGATGCTTGCTGTTGCCTTATACCTAGAAGTATTTGGTGATTTAGATGCAGAGTTTAGAAATTACCTTCGTTATGTCAGTTTAGTTTTTGCAACACCAGTAATGCTTTATTCCGCATTACCATTTTATATGAACGCTTGGCGTAGCTTAAAAGCAAGGACATTAGGAATGGATGTCCCTGTTTCTATTGCTATGCTATTTGCTTACTTTGCAAGTGTTGTTGCAACCGTGACCGAAACAGGAGAAGTTTTTTTTGAATCGGTGGCGATGTTTACTTTTTTCTTGTTACTTGGTCGATTCTTAGAAATGCGAGCTCGTCGTAAAGCGGCCGCAATTACTGGTAACTTATTAAAATTAATACCTGTTATGGCGACATTAATATCAGGTAAAAAAGTGCCCGCAAGAACGCTCGATGTTGGTGACACCGTAATTGTTCCACCAGGAGAACACTTACCTGCAGACGGTATCGTTCTCTCTGGTTGTAGTGCTATTGATGAATCCATGTTTACAGGTGAATCAATGCCAGTCGCTAAAAAAGAAGCCGACCTTGTTTATGCCGGTACAATTAATGGTGATGGAAACCTCACGATTAAAGTCACAAAAACCAAAGCTGATTCATTAATCTCTAATATCGTGAAATTACAAGATGAGGCTCAAATGTCGAAGCCTAAAGTGGCTGAGATTGCTGATTTAGTGGCTCGTTATTTTGTTGCTGGTATTTTAATTATTTCTGCATTTACTTGGTTTTATTGGCATGACACCAAACCTGATAATGCTTTTTGGATCATGCTATCTGTTTTAGTCGCTACTTGTCCTTGTGCTTTATCTCTAGCGACACCAACTGCGATTACTTGCTCTACTTCTCGCTTAGCACAGCTTGGTTTAATGTTACGCCGTGGTCATGTATTAGAAACATTATGCAAAGTAAATCGCTTAGTAATTGATAAAACAGGCACGTTAACAGAAGGTAATATTCGCCTAACTCAACTTCATTCTTTTACTGATATTTCAGAAAAAGAAATAAAAATGATTGCAGCAGAACTAGAATCTTTTGCCAATCATCCTATTGCTCGTGCTTTTTCACAGTATCGAGACTCAACGCAGACCCGTTTTGAACGAGTTGAAAATATTATAGGCTCTGGCTTACAAGGCTTTATCGGTAACGATGAATGGAAAATTGGTCATAAAATCTTTGCCGCACAAAATTGTCAATTAGAAAACCATCAAGATTATCAAGTGTGGTTATCTAAAAATGGACAAGCGGTTGCCGCTTTTGTATTGGATGACCCAATTCGCCAAGAAAGTAGAGTCTTAATTCAATCCCTGCACCATTTAGGTATTAAAGTTACAATGCTCACTGGTGACAGTAGCTCTTCTGTTGAAAGAGTGGCTAAAGCTTTAGATATTGATGACGTCATTTCAGGGGCAACACCGCAAGGTAAATTGGATTATTTAAAATCATTACCAAAACAAGAAGTAAGCTTAATGGTTGGTGATGGCATTAATGATGCCCCTACTCTTGCTGGTGCGCATTTATCTATTGCTATGGGATCAGGAACTGATGTAGCAAAAGCCTCTGCTGATATGATTTTACTAGGAGACAACCTCTCTCGACTTATTGAAGCGAGAGAGTTGGCAATCAAAACTCGGAAAATAATCCGTGAAAACTTAGCATGGGCATTAGGCTATAATGCCATTATCTTACCTCTTGCCGTCATGGGATTGGTCGCTCCTTATATTGCCGTTGTTGGAATGTCGGGAAGTTCAATTATTGTTGTATCTAATTCACTCAGGTTATTAAAAGAAAATGGCTAGTTTATATTTATTAATCCCAATTGCGATCATGTTAGTTTGTGTTGCCGTTGTTGTCTTTATTTGGGCTGTTAAGAGTGACCAATTTGAAGACTTAGATCGTCAAGGAACTGAAATTTTATTTGATGAAGACACCCCAGTAAAAAAGAATAAAAATGAACATTGATCTTGTAGGCGCTTTTTTTGTTGGAGTGATGGGAGCGGCTCATTGTATAGGAATGTGCGGCGGTATATCTGCCGTAATATCAATGAATTCGACAAACAAAAGACATCCGCGCTGGCAATTTATCCTTCTTTATAATATTGGAAGAATAATTTCATATTCTCTTTTTGGTTATATTATTGGTGGGTTGTTTGTTTCGATTGCCCTAGCATCAGAAAGTTATAGTGCATTAGTAGCATTAAGAGTATTGGCTGGGCTACTCATGTGTCTATTAGCATGTTATATCGCTAATTGGTGGAAAGGTCTCGTTTATATTGAAGTGATAGGCAAACGGCTATGGCAATTAATATCACCATTAACAAAACCACTCCTTCCTTTAAAAACGCCCCTGCATGCGATTCCATTTGGATTTTTATGGGGTTGGCTACCTTGTGGGTTGGTTTATTCAACATTAAGCTGGGCTGCTGTTTCAGGTAGTGCCAACAATGGTGCATTAATTATGATGGCATTTGGTTTAGGCACCCTCCCGGCCATGTTTTTAGTTGGCCTAGGTGCTCAAATCTTTAAATCATGGTTAAACCACAAGATAACCAAGAACATTAGCGGTTTATTATTATTAGCATACGGAATTCATACGATATATATTGCTATAGATCAACTAAACTAATTATATTTTTTTTGCATAGTTTTGTTTTTATGCTACCACTTTGGTTCAGGTTAATGTTAAAATTGACATAGGTCAATTATAAGAGCATTGAATTAAATGATGTCAGATAACTCAGCAAACAAACGAATCCAATCAGGCGGTTGTGCTATTCACTGCCAAGATTGTAGTATCAGTCAGCTATGTATTCCATTCACGTTAAATGAATCAGAATTAGATCAGTTGGATGAGATTATTGAGCGTAAAAAACCAATTCAAAAAGGCCAAGAGCTTTTTAAAGCTGGTGATGAGCTACGTTCACTCTATGCTATTCGCTCAGGAACAATTAAGAGTTACACAATTACAGAGCAAGGCGATGAGCAAATTACCGCTTTTCACTTAGCTGGTGATTTAGTAGGTTTTGATGCCATTTCTGAAGCTGAGCATCCAAGTTTTGCTCAAGCTCTTGAAACATCAATGGTATGTGAAATACCTTATGAAATTCTTGATGACCTTTCTGGTAAAATGCCAAAACTTCGTCAACAAATCATGCGTTTGATGAGCAATGAAATCAAAGGCGATCAAGAAATGATCCTATTGCTTTCTAAAAAGAATGCTGAAGAACGTCTCGCTGCTTTCTTATATAATTTATCGACCCGCTTCCATCAACGAGGTTTTTCTCCAAGAGAATTTCGTTTAACCATGACACGTGGTGATATTGGCAACTACTTAGGCTTAACAGTAGAAACCATTAGTCGATTATTAGGTCGCTTCCAAAAAACAGAAATGCTTACGGTTAAAGGCAAATACATCACGATTAATGATCACGATGCATTGGCTGAATTAGCAGGTTCTGCAAAAGAGATAAAATAAGTCCTCTCCTCCCACAAATAACATAAAAAAGTGAGGTATTTCTCTTTGAAGTACTTCACTTTTTTGTATTCTAACGCTACAAATTCCCCCCCAAGGTGCTAAAGTAAATATAACAAAACGATGTTATAGATTTGGTTTTACCAAGGAGGTTACTATGAACCGCTATCGTAAAATACTTGTTGCAGGGATTATTGATCAGGATGAACAACCCGCACTATATCGCGCATTAGAAATAGCTAAGCGCAGTACAAAAACATCCGAAATCACTCTATTCTGCACAACTTACGACTTTTCTTATGAAATGACGTCAATGCTTTCTGCTGATGAAAGAACAGCAATGAGAAATGGCGTAGTTTCTCAAAAAATGAAAATGCTTAATGATATTATCGATAGTTATGATATCCCTAATCATGTTACCGTTACGGTAAAAATCGTTTGGCATAATAGACCTTATGAAGCCATTATTCATGAAATATTTGACGGTGGTTACGATTTACTGGTTAAAGCCACTCGCGAGCACGCTAAATTTGAAACCGTATTTTTTACCCCTACAGATTGGCATCTACTACGTAAAGCCCCTATTCCTGTACTTTTAGTTAAAGAAAGAGGCTGGCCAAACAATGGAAATATTTTAGCCTCGGTTCATGTTGGCTCTGAAAACCCAGCACACCTTGCTCTTAATCATAAAATGGTAGAAGAAGCAAAATACTTTGCGGAGATTTTAAATTCTACCGCTCATTTAGTGAATGCCTATCCTTCAACGCCTCCTTCTATCCATGTTGAATTACCTGAATTTGATTCCATTCAATATAAAGATGCTATTCGTGGGCATCATTTGACTCAAATGAAGGCATTAAGACAAGAGCATGGTCTGCCTGAAGAACAAACTCATGTATACGAAGGTATAACCGAAGAAGTGATATCTGAAGTTGAAGATGAACTTCATGCTGGACTGGTAATACTAGGAACAACAGGTCGTACCGGTTTATCGGCTATATTCATAGGAAATACTGCTGAAAATACATTGTCTCTATTAAACAGCGATATATTAGCCCTAAAACCTGAAGGTTACATTAGTCCTCTTGACCCTAATAATACTTAATACTCTCCTTTAACATAATAAAGGGCTACCATGTAGCCCTTTCACTACTAAAATAATTCCGTCGAAACTCGCTTATTGATCTTGATTGGGTATAATACCCGCCTTATCAGTTCCATCATTATGTTAGAGTAAGTAAATGAGCGAATTCACTAAAGCGCAGCAAGTCAATTTCAATAAGCTTCAAAAGAAAATCCGTCGTAATACCGGTAATGCAATTGCCGATTACAATATGATTGAAGATGGCGACCGTATCATGGTCTGTCTATCTGGTGGTAAAGACAGTTTTACCATGTTAGATATTCTTATGGGTTTAAAGAAAAGTGCGCCTATCTCATTTGATCTAATCGCAGTAAACCTTGATCAAAAACAGCCAGGCTTTCCTTCGCATATCCTACCGGAGTACTTAGAAAAGCTAGGTGTTGAATATAAGGTTGTCGAAGAAGATACTTATTCGATTGTTCAAGACAAATTAGTTGAAGGTAAAACTACTTGTTCTTTATGCTCACGTTTACGTCGTGGTATTTTGTACCGCACAGCAAAAGAGCTAGGGGCAACTAAAATTGCACTTGGTCATCATCGTGATGATATTTTAGAAACGATGTTCTTAAACATGTTCTACGGCGGCAAACTAAAAGGAATGCCACCAAAGTTAGTTTCTGATAATGGCGAGCACGTAGTAATTCGTCCATTGGCTTATTGTCGTGAAAAAGACATCATAAAATACGCTGATCTGGCTGATTACCCTATCATTCCATGTAATCTTTGTGGCTCTCAACCTAACATGCAACGCCAAAATATTAAGCAAATGCTGAATACATGGGATAGCCAATTCCCAGGGCGTATTGAATCTATGTTTACTGCAATGCAAAACGTAGTACCAAGTCACCTTGCTGATTTTAACACCTTTGATTTCAAGAGCATTAACAGTGATTCTGGTATCATTAATGGCGGAGACATTGGTTTTGATAAAGAAGACATGCCAGTTCAACCTGTTGATGCTGATGATGCAGTCGCAGAATTTGACCCGTCTTTACAATTAAATGTAGTAAACGTTCAATAATCTTATGTTGAACTGCAAGTCATAGATACTCACGTTATCTAAAAATCATATATAAAAATGGCGTTACTTATTAAAAGTAACGCCATTTTTTATTTAATTGAAACAGAT
This sequence comes from Aliivibrio sp. 1S128, assembly GCF_001691065.1. Taxonomy (NCBI): domain Bacteria; kingdom Pseudomonadati; phylum Pseudomonadota; class Gammaproteobacteria; order Vibrionales; family Vibrionaceae; genus Aliivibrio; species Aliivibrio sp. 1S128. The sequence goes on from NZ_MAJV01000058.1 coordinate 95,776, forward strand.
TACTTAACAAGCCAAGGGGTGACCTTCAATGGCGTGGCGGGTAATTCAAAAGAATCCTCTTTACTGAAGGATCTTAAGTCTATCGTTGCCTTCCCATTTTCAATAGGAATTATTACGCCATTAGATGCTTTAATTCCTGATGTTACCGCGTCACTAAAAACAAAACGCACGCCTTCTACATCTGGCATAAAATACTTAGAGAACATACCTCCAATATCAGAAAGCATCGCATCCATTTGAGTTGTTAATAGCGTTAATTCATTAACACTCACCGTCCCTATCAGTGGATTATTTGCTAATACTTCCATCGAAATATCGCATTGCTTGCCTTCCTCTGTTTGAATATAAACTAATGGATTGGCTGATTTTAAGTTGTCATCAATTGGAAGAAGCAGCTCCTGATTAGTTGGAATTGTGAATTCCTCATAATGCTCTTCTTTTTCCATCCATGCTTTTGTTATTTGACAGGCTTTACCCGTTTGTGAATCATTAAAGAACAATGCCATGCGAACATCTTCGTGGCCTTCTTTTTGATTTACTTTTAACTGGTAATACAGTTTCGAATAAGTAAAACGATACTGCTCAGCTTTAACTGGTAACGCCAAACACAACAGTGACAACGTTGTCGCACCAATCCATTTTTTCATTTTATCTCCAATACTGACTGTTATGACGGATCATCGCTTGGATCTCTTCTACGTAAGCATCGCCACGTTCAGAGTAACGAATAAGTCCATGTGCTAATGCATTTGCTTCTTGTTCTGGTGTTAATGCCTCAGGAGAACTGTGTAATTTAGCACGAATGATACGAAGTTCAGCATACGCATCATTACGGTTTACATTCATAAAATAAGCATGAACCGCATCTTGTGATGAATCAAATTTTGCCACCTCGTGAGCGGCACCTTCGTTGCGCTTACTTGGAACAACACCACAACCTTTAGTGTAACACCACTGCCCAAAGTAGTTGTTGGCTTCACGTGCAAAACGAGATGTCCCCCATGCTGATTCATTTGCCCCTTGGCTTAACACAAGTGGCGCTGGAATATAATCAACTTTAACCAACATTGCATTTACCCAATCGGCGGTAATACCTGCATCCGTCAATTTTCCTTTATATAAAGAAGACAACTCTGTTGCTCTATCTAACTCTTTTTTTGAAATCTCAGTATCGTTGTCTAATTTCATAACTAGAGATTCTAAGAAAGTTCGTTCTTCTTTAACTCGAGCATTTTCAGCAACCACAGCTGGGTACATAAAATTAAAGAAAGCGGCTTTCTTCTCTTTTACATCAGTAAAGGCTTTAAAATCAGGAACATCTTCTCTTGGAGTACAAGCAGACATCATTAATACAGCAGATAGAACAAGAATTTTTTTAATCATTACAGAACTCACGCATTGAAAATATTATTTTTAACATCTTGATTTGGGGCATTGTGGTCATCGTTATTACCACTATCCTCGTCATTTTTCACCATTACTTTTAGAGTAATACCGAACATATTACGATAAAGAATACCTTTAATATTAAAGATAAATGGCATCACCACAATTAAACCTACACCATATAAAGCAATACCAAACACCAAAGCAAGCATAATCACAACATGAATAAGAAGCATTGATGTAAGCTTTTTATTCGTTGCTCTAAATGAATATAGCAAGGCTTTTAATGGTGGGACTTTTTTCTCACACACTAAAAGAATAGCAAAGCCAAAAGCCATTGATAAATAAAGGGCAACCATTGGTAAATAAATATTTACCAAACCTTGTAAAACCTCAGAAAGAATCGTGACTAAAGCAACCATGCCCGCAGAAGCCATCCCTTTAAAGATATAACTTGAACGGCACTTTAGCCCTGCCGCGTGGCTCATGCCCATTAAGCTTGCTCCAGCCGTTAACGGAGAAACAATAACTTGTGCACTTAAACCAGCAACAAATGCTGCATAAGAGATAGTCGTCGTCAGTTCTGTTTCACCTAAGAAAGCTTGAAACAAAATAGCGGGATCACCTAATTGAACTTGTAAAGCAATGAAGAATACTGCCATATAAGAAAACGTCAGCAATAAAATAGCGGGCGAAAACGTGAAGAAATGCGTAATCGTATTCTTCCACGCTTCTTGAAGTACACTAACAGGACTTAATTCAACCTGACCAGTCATTGCCTTTTCGATGCTCCCACCAAGGAGAAACGTTTTTTCTTTTGGTTGTTCGCTCATTTCTATATACCACAATAAAACATGAGGCGATTATACGGCTTTCATCCTCCTAGTGCAGTAATCAAAAAAAAGAATTTTACTAATCCTTTGAAAACAACGACTTTTAATTGTAACAAAACCAACCAACTTACTGAATTTTGTCTATAATTAAGCTCAACATATATACACTAAAGCGCTAAAATACAAAGAGTTTAAAAAAAAATAGGGTTATCAAATAAAAAACACTTTTAATATGATAACTTGGGGTCTATTATGCGCCCGAAATCCCATCTTACATTCATAATACTAAGCGCGGTATCACTACCCGAAGGCGGAGATAAAAAGACATTGAACGTTACACAAAAATCCGAAAAAGAAGCCGTTATTAAATTAACAGGCATTTCAAAAAGTTTTGATGGCAAAGAAGTAATATCTAATTTTGATCTAGATGTTAACCACGGTGAATTTCTAACCATTCTTGGGCCATCAGGGTGTGGTAAAACCACAGTGTTGCGCATGATAGCAGGTTTTGAAACTGCAGATGCAGGAACAATTTTACTGGATTCGACGGATGTAACGTCAATACCCGCAGAGCAGAGGCATGTGAATACTGTATTCCAAAGCTATGCCCTATTCCCACACATGACGGTATTTGAAAACGTTGCGTTTGGTTTACGTATGCAAAACATTCCAAGTAAAGACATCGAACCAAGAGTAATGGAAGCATTGCAAATGGTACGTCTTGCTCAAATGGCAAATCGTAAGCCGCATCAGTTATCTGGTGGCCAACAACAACGTATTGCTATTGCACGCGCAGTAGTAAATAAGCCTAAGGTTCTATTATTAGATGAATCGTTATCTGCACTTGATTACAAATTACGTAAACAAATGCAAATTGAGCTTAAACAACTACAGCGTCAGTTGGGTATTACTTTTATCTTTGTAACTCACGATCAAGAAGAAGCCCTATCGATGTCAGACCGTATTATTGTAATGCGTGATGGTGTTATCGAACAAGATGGTACTCCTCGTGAAATTTATGAAGAACCAAAGAACCTATTTGTTGCTCGCTTTATTGGTGAAATCAACGTATTCGCAGCCACTGTGCTGGAACGTCTTGATGACAAACGTATTAAAGCAGAAATTGAAGACACATCAGCAACTGTTTACTGTGAACTGGATGTAAATCCAGGAGATAAAGTAAAAGTGCTGTTGCGTCCTGAAGATTTACGACTTGAAGAAATTAAAGAATCAGATACTAAAGGCATTACTGGGTATGTTCGCGAACGTACTTATAAAGGCATGACATTAGATTCTGTTCTTGAATTAGATTCAGGGATGCGAGTCATGATCAGTGAGTTCTTTAATGAAGATGATCCTGATGTTGATCACTCTTTAGGTCAAAAAGTAGCAATTACTTGGGTTGAAAGCTGGGAAGTGGTGTTAGCAGATGAACAAGAAGTTTAATCTCCAAAATATCATCATCACTGTTATCGTAACCTGGTTACTGCTGTTCGTTTTCATTCCTAATGTAATGATCATCGGCACCAGTTTCCTAACTCGTGATGAAGCAAATTTAATTGAAATGACGTTTACGATAGATAACTATCTGCGTCTTTTTGATCCTTTATACGCAAAAGTACTGTGGCATTCATTTTATATGGCCATTGTTGCAACACTAATATGTTTAGTTGTGGGTTACCCATTTGCTTACATTGTTGCAAAAATGCCAGAAAAATGGCGTCCATTTATGCTTTTTTTAATCATTGTTCCTTTCTGGACTAACTCATTGATCCGTACTTACGGCTTAAAAATAGTGTTAGGCACCCAAGGTATTCTGAATAAAAGCTTAATCGCAATGGATATCATTGATAAACCAATGCGAATTATGTATACGGAAAGCGCGGTTATGATCGGTTTGGTTTATATCCTATTACCTTTTATGATCTTGCCATTATATTCAGCAATCGAAAAGTTGGATCGCACCTATTTAGAAGCCGCTCGTGATTTAGGCGCAAACAAACTTCAAACGTTATGGAAGATTGTTTTACCGCTTACTATGCCAGGCATTATCGGTGGTTGTTTATTGGTTCTATTACCAGCATTAGGTATGTTCTATATTTCTGACCTGTTAGGTGGCGCGAAAAATCTATTGATTGGTAATGTTATCAAGAGTCAGGTACTTAATGCTCGAGACTGGCCATTTGGCGCAGCAACCAGTATTGCCCTAACTCTAGCAATGGCATTAATGCTGTACGCATACTATCGTGCAGGCAAGTTATTAAATAAAAAGGCGGATCTAGATTAATGGGACGCACTATAAAATTCAGTTTCATGAGCTTGGTATATATTTTCTTATATTTACCAATCATCGTTTTAATTGCGAACTCATTTAACGCAAGTAAGTTTGGCATGAAATGGGGAGGTTTTACTACTAAGTGGTATGAAGCTCTAGCAAATAACGACAGTTTAATGCAAGCCGCTTGGCACTCAATTACCATTGCAGTAATTTCAGGTACTGCAGCAACCGTGATTGGTAGCTTGACAGCGGTTGCCCTATTTCGTTATCAGTTTAAAGGCAAGAAATTCGTTAATGGATTATTGTTTATCGTCATGATGTCACCAGATATCGTGATGGCAATTTCATTATTAGCTATTTTCTTAGTTATCGGATTTGAACTTGGTTTTTTAACCTTATTAATTGCTCACATTACCTTCTGCCTGCCATTCGTAGTGGTCACTGTTTATAGCCGCTTAAAAGGCTTTGACGTGAAGATGCTAGAAGCGGCTCGTGATTTAGGTGCAAGTGAATGGGTAATTCTAAAACAGATTATCTTACCACTAGCAAAACCAGCCGTTGCCGCTGGTTGGTTACTAAGTTTTACGCTTTCGTTAGATGACGTAATTATCAGTTCATTTGTAACGGGGCCAACTTACGAAATCTTACCACTGAAGATTTATTCAATGGTTAAAGTGGGCATTTCACCTGAAGTGAACGCCCTAGCGACGGTAATGTTAATTGTTTCACTTGCTTTAGTTGTAATATCACAACTGCTAGCAAGAGAAAAAATAAAGTAAATCTAAAAATTAATTGCTTAATATAAGCAATAAAATCTGGAAGACATGCCTTTTGTTCGACATGTCTCCTTTTTTATCACTCTAATGGAGAGTCAATCAATGAACAAAATGGCTGCGTTTTTTACTGGAACCGCCTGTGCATTAGCACTAACAATCAATGTTGCTAACGCAAAAGAAAATGATGAATTGGTATTCATGAACTGGGGACCATACATCAACAGTGATATCTTAGAAGAATTTACTAAAGAAACTGGCATTAAAGTTATCTACTCTACTTATGAGTCTAACGAAACTTTATACGCAAAAATGAAAGCGCATAATAAAGGTTACGATTTAGTTGTACCATCAACTTACTTTGTAGCAAAAATGCGTGACGAAAAAATGCTACAACCAATTGATAAATCAAAAATTTCAAACTTCAATGGTTTAGATACAAACTATTTAGATAAAGCATTCGATCCAAAGAATGAATACTCTATCCCACACGTAGTTGCCATTACAGGTCTTGCTGTAAATACTGAAATGTATAATCCAGATGATTTCGATAGCTGGAGCGATCTTTGGAACCCAGAGTTTGAAGGTCAATTAATGCTAATGGATGACACTCGTGAAGTATTCCATATTGCATTGCGCAAATTAGGTTACTCAGGTAACTCAACCAATCCAAAAGAAATTGATGAAGCTTACGCTGAGCTACAAAAACTAATGCCAAACGTATTGGTGTTTAACTCAGACAACCCTGCTGCACCATACATGGCAGGCGAAGTTGGTCTTGGTATGCTTTGGAATGGTTCAGCGGCTGCCGCGCAAGCGGAAGGATTACCAATTAAGCTAATCTTCCCTAAAGAAGGTGGTATTGGTTGGGTTGATAACTTTGCAATTCCATCTGGCGCGACAAACGTAGAAGCATCACATAAGATGATTGATTTCTTACTTCGCCCTGAAATTGCAGCACGTATCTCTCAAGATACTGGTTACCTAACTGCTGTTAAAGCATCAAATGACAAATTTAAAGATATAGCGCCATTATTCCCTTCTCAAGAAGATCTTGACCGTGTTGAATGGCAATCTGCCGTTGGTGACATGACAGTGAAATACGAAGAGTACTTCTTAAAACTGAAAGCCGGACAGTAACCTAACCCTTTACTGACCTTAATTAATGGCAGCGTTTACGCTGCCATTTTTATACTCAAGATTTATGCTTATTCATCTCTATCCCCCCCTTTCTTTCCTCAAAAACTAATCTATATCAAGCCCTTGATTTATAAACCCATGAAGTCTGTCTCAAATATTGGTATAATGCTCGGCTAATTAATGGAAATCCCTCTGATATAGGAGAAGGAAATGAAAAAGTGGACCACTCTCGTCTCTACAGGACTGTGCGCTGCAGCCTTAATCGCTGGTAATGCACAAGCTGCAGATAAAGAGCTCTATTTTTACAACTGGTCAGAATATATTCCTAATGAAGTACTAGAAGACTTCACAAAAGAAACCGGCATCAAAGTCTATTATTCTACATACGAGTCTAACGAAAGCATGTACGCTAAGTTAAAAACTCAAGGTTCAGGATACGACCTAGTTGTTCCTTCAACTTACTTTGTGTCTAAAATGCGCAAAGAAGGTATGTTACAAAAAATTGATAAAAGTAAATTGCCACATTTCAAAGATTTAGATCCTAACTATTTGAACAAACCATTCGATCCAAACAACAACTACTCTATTCCTTATATTTGGGGTGCGACGGGTATCGGTGTTAATGCGGATATGATGAACCCGAATGAGCTTCATTCTTGGAATGACTTCTGGGATGAAAAATGGCAAGGCCAATTAATGATGATGGATGACTCACGTGAAGTCTTCCATATGGCATTAACTAAATTAGGTTACTCAGGAAATACAACTAATCCTGACGAAATCAAAGCTGCATACGAAGAATTGAAAAAATTAATGCCAAACGTATTGGTATTTAATTCTGATTTCCCTGCAAATCCATACTTAGCTGGCGAAACAAGCGTAGGTATGTTGTGGAACGGTTCTGCTTATATGGCTCGTGAAGAAGGTGCTAATATTCAAATCGTATGGCCTGATAAAGGCACTATTTTTTGGATGGATAGCCTAGCGATTCCTTCTGGTGCGAAAAATGTAGATGCTGCACACCAAATGATAGATTTTTTACTTCGCCCTGAAAATGCAGCAAAAATTGCGCTAGAAATTGGCTACCCTACGCCAGTTAAATCTGCATATCCTCTTCTTCCTAAAGCGTTTGCTAATGATCCTAATATCTTCCCACCACAAGAAGTTATGGATTCAGGCGAGTGGCAAGATGAAGTAGGCTCTGCAAGTTCTATTTATGATGAATACTTCCAACGCCTAAAAGTAGATATGTAATATTATTTTTACTTTTGACTAAGTCATAAATAAAACAAAAAAAGCCAATGAACAAATACTTCATTGGCTTTTTTTTATTATATCGATTTAGGTTCGTTTTATGCTTCTAATAGTTCCGCAACTAGCTCAGGAACGAGCGTACCCGCCTTCCCATAACGTTTCTCTTCAAACTCATCATCAACGGCACTTGCCTCTAGATTAATCTCAATGGTGTGAGCTCCATGAAGCATGGCCTCATGAACAAACCCTGCAGCGGGATACACAGAACCTGACGTTCCAATAGAAATAAACAAATCCGCTTTATTTAACGCATCATGAATTCGTCCCATCTCTAATGGCATCTCACCAAACCACACCACATGAGGGCGTAGCTGCGCAGGTATCTGGCAACAATGGCAAAGATCGCCGGTATGGATATCATCAGTACAGCCGATAACTTGGTTTGATTCTTCACAGCGGATCTTATTTAGCTCACCATGCATATGAATCACATTTGAACTGCCACCACGTTCGTGTAAATTATCAATATTTTGAGTCACAATAGTCACCGTGCCATCAAGCTCACTCTCAAGCTTCGCTAATGCTTTATGGGCTGCGTTTGGTTTGATCTCATTGCTTTTTAATAATGCACGGCGCTTATTATAAAAATCTTGAACTAAATCGGGATCTTTAAAAAAACCTTCCGGTGTAGCGACATCTTCAATTCTATGGTTTTCCCACAGGCCATCACTTGCACGAAAGGTTTGAATACCTGATTCTGCTGAAATGCCAGCACCCGTTAATATAACTATATTCTTATATGGAAATAACATTCAATCTTCCTTAATAAACTTCTTTCATAACCAAACTTTACCATGAAAAAACAGTGTATTTTTCAATAGACCACGTAAAACAAAGATATTACACACTTTATTCAATCCCATCGCTCTATTACAATAGAGTTGACCTTTTAACTGTTAAAATGCCCATAGAGAAGCCCATGCTAAAGCAAGCTAAACAAATGATCGTATTCAATGCGCTTACTCAACAAAAAAGCTTTACCAAAGCCGCTCAACTTCTTGATATTTCAAGAACTCAGGTCAGTTTACAAATCCAACTTCTTGAAGAGCGTTTAGGTGTTCAGCTAGTACAACGAACCACGCGCTCTTTTTCTCTTACGGAAGCAGGTCAATCGTTCGCAGTGCATTGTGCCAATATCGCCGATGAAATTAACGAAGCCGAAAATGAATTGCTTTCTAGCGTAGATACATTGAATGGTAAATTACGTGTCGGTATCGCGCAGTCTTTTGCAACCAATCATATATTGCCCTATCTTTCTGAGCTTCATCAGCGCTATCCACAGCTTAATATAGAGATAACGTTGTTTGATCATAAGATCGATGTGATTGCAGAGCAATTAGACTTATGGATAGGTGTGATGGATTCCCCTCCTGAAGGATTTGTAGCAAGGCATCTAATTGATTGTCATTTTGTGCTTGTCGCTAACTCTACGTATCTAGCTAAGCATGGGATCCCTTATCACCCTTACGATCTTAAAAAGCATAACTGTCTAACGTACATGAGTCGTGAGCGTAAAGATAATGTATGGGGTTTCCATAAAGGAGATGAGAATCTACAAATAAAAGTATCGGGTAATTATCGAATTGATTCTGCCGATGCGATTCGTAACGCGACCGTATCAGGTAATGGTATAGGCTATATAGCGACTTATCTGCTTTCTGATGAATTACGAACTGGTAAGCTTGTGCAACTTCTTCCTGATTGGGAATTAAATCAATCAATGCCTCTTTACGCTGTTTATCCGCGTCGTAAATTCTTAGCCAAAAAAGTACACATCTTTATGGAGTTTGTTCGCCACCACATTAATGCAGAGAAGATTGATAATGTGTAATGGTTACCTAATCAACTTTTTGAATCATTGTTAATTAGATTAATCGATAAAAAAACACCCTACCTTAGGGATAATAATCGTAATTAATCGCACCCATTATCCCATATAGTAACAACTGACTCTTTTATATGTGACAAACCTCTCAAATGAGTATTTATTGATGGATCTATAAACAAATTACCTTATTTTTGTTATGGCTATGTAGTTTCAATAACATCTTGATCCTTGTCACACTTTTATTTTTGACTAGAATACCCCCGCAATCATCAACTAAATACTATTGGAGTTTGACCTTGGACTTTTTGGTCAGTATTTTAGGCATTGTTTGCCTATTCGCGATTGCGTTTCTTTTTTCAGAAAACCGACAAGCCATCAAATGGCGCACTGTATTAGGCGCGTTCTTAATTCAGTTATTATTTGCCGGGTTCATCCTCTACGTGCCAATTGGCCAAACTATCCTAAATAGTATCTCTCTTGCTGTTTCAGACATTATTGCTTATGGACGTATAGGCACAGAATTCCTTTTTGGTGATTTAGCCCAATACAAACTAGGCTTTATTTTTGCCGTCAACGTTTTGCCTACCATCGTTTTCTTCTCAGCGCTAATCTCTGTTCTTTACTACTTAGGTATAATGGGATGGGTCATTAAAATTATTGGCGGCGGTTTACAGCGCTTCCTTGGCACAACTCGTACAGAATCAATGTCAGCAACCGCGAATATTTTTGTTGGCTCAGTTGAAGCACCGTTAGTTGTACGCCCCTTTCTTGCTAAAATGTCTCGTTCTGAATTGTTTGCCGTAATGGTGGGTGGTTTAGCATCCGTTGCGGGTGGCACAATGGTCGGTTACGCAGGTTTAGGTGTTGAATTACGTTACTTAATCGCAGCAAGCTTTATGTCTGCACCAGCAGGCCTAATGATGGCAAAACTCATTGTCCCTCAAACTGAAGACATTAACGAAACAGACCAATACGAAGATGATTGTGTTGATGATGCCCCTGTCAATATTATTGATGCGGCTTCTCAAGGTGCATTGAACGGTTTACAAATTGTATTTGCTGTTGGTGCCAGCTTATTAGCTATTATCAGTCTTATCGCTCTATTGAATGGCGGATTACATAAAATAGGAATGTTAGTTGGGTTTGAAAACTTAAGCTTAGATCTTATTTTTGGTTACCTATTTGCCCCTGTCGCCTGGTTAATCGGTGTGCCATGGTCAGAAGCAACGGTTGCTGCCAGTTTAATTGGTAAGAAAATCGCGATTAATGAATTCGTTGCTTTTGCTGACTTAATGACAGTTAAAGACCAATTGAGTGAACACTCTCAAGCTATTGTCACTTTTGCTTTATGCGGTTTTGCAAACTTAACCTCTATTGCCATGTTAATGGGGGGGTTAGGTGGTGTTGTACCAAGTCGTCGTCCTGATATTGCCCGTTTAGGCATGAAAGCCATCTTTGCTGCTACATTAGCAAACTTAATGAGTGCAACAGTTGCAGGTATCTTCCTTTCCTTCTAAGGGTTCGATACTGATAAATACATAAGATATAAAAAAGCCACTCATGATGATACGTGAGTGGCTTTTTCTTACTCATGACTTACTCGCTATACAATAAGCTTGCAGTCTCTAATAAATTATCAGTATTCAATCTCTATTAAAGCTTTGTCATACGATTAAGCACAAATAAGGCGACTGAGCCGTCTACTGCTTTTACATACTCAGCTATATGAGCGCTATCTAAATGGTCTTGTAAAAGCGCTTCGCTTTCCCATTGCTCATGGAACACAAATACACATGGGTTGTCGTTATCTTGATGTAAATCATACTGAATACAACCGACTTCTTTACGTGTCGGTTCAAGTAACTTAAGCATTTCTGCTTTAACAAATTCCGCTTTGCCTTCTTGTGCTTCAATTCTTGCAACAATCGTCAGTGTTTGAGTCATTATATTGGTTCCGTTCTATTAATAGAGAAGACAGAGTAAACGATTAAAAGCCCAAATGTAAGAATCTTCATTTACTCAATAGAAGACCGCTAACCAAATAGTGATGTTATCAGGGTCTGTTTTACTCACTTTATGTTTTTGATGTGCAGGGATAGTTAAGTAATCTCCCTTACATAATGTTTTCTCTGTTCCATCTTCAAATACTATCGTACCAAAACCTTCAAGTACTAAAACCCATTCATTCTCATCTTGATCATACCAACCAGATTCAGGAGAGCTTTGGCCTGACGATACGATTCTCTCTATACGCACAGAATGACTTGTCACTAAATCAGTAAATACCTCATTACTTAGCTCAGTAGGAAGGTTCGTAAACAAATTACTCATCACACTCTCCTATTAATCAGGTAAAACGACTAAACCCAGTGGTTCTAATAATTGCTCTTGTTGCCAACCACAAATTTTAACGCCCGTTAAATCAACCCTACGGGGGTCCAAGCCTTCTAATTCACAATGGCATAAATTAGCATCTTGCATTCTAAATTGCCCCCACGCATCTTCAGAGAAAGAACCACGGGAAAGATCAGAACCTTTTAATGAGGTTCCTTGTAGATTGGCGCCATTCCATTTATTTTCAAACAAATCACATTTTTCAATACATAAACGTTCAAAGTTCGCATAAGACAAGTTACAACCAGTGATGTAAACAGAACAAAAATACATTTGGTGGCTTATTTGATTTACAAAGTTTGCTTGGACAAAATTCGCGCCTTTTAAATCACAATCTCTAAACTCTGCTCCAAATCCATTTGCGCCTTTAAAATTAGACATTGTTAAACGGCAACTTTTAAAAGAAGCATCTCGTAAATCACTGTAATCAAAATGACAACCTTCAATGGCACCTTGCTCAATAAAAGAACAATCTATAAATCTAGCGTCTCTTAAATTTGCTCGACTAAAATTACAGCAATAAAACTTACATCCTTCATAATAGGACTCACTCAAATCTTGATGTGAGAAATCTACTTTTTCAAATACTTCATTGTAGGTCGCCATATCTTGTCCTCTGAATTTATCTAGGGAAAGATTACCAGTATCCATTACAAATACCAATAATTATAAACTCATAAAAAACAAAAACTTAAAGGCATAATAAAGACGAGTTTTAAGACGTAAAACAGAACCTGTGGTGAATAAAAGTAAAACAAAGAACCCTGGATAAGAAAAACGGTTACTTGGGCAAGGAGGGCTTAAAAAGGACGACACGAGCCTCCTCCTATAGGTTAACATTCACAACACCAGTATTTAAATGCGCTATATGAATATTTTACTTTTCATACGAATAAAGGCAGAGACCTCTTTGCTACGAGGGAGGTTTAACCTCATTACATTATCACAGCATCGCATTAATATTTGATGAGCTTTATCTTCTAATTCTTCATTATTATCTAGCGCAGAAAATGAAATGCATGAATCCATTTTATAACCGTATTGTAAAAATTCAGAAGACTCGGTTGAATTAAAAATAACATCTTCACAGGCTTTCGCTTGGCTATCAACGATCCATTTCTTTAATAAAAGAGTCTGAGCGGCATTACTCAATGTTATTGTGCTGATAAAATCTTGCTGATTAAAGTAAAGATCAATGGCCCTATTTAATTGGTGCAATGCAATCGCTACATTATCCATGTGTTACCTCCTTGTTTGTTTGATAATCTTACTCAAATTTCAAAAATAAATTTTCCATTAAGAGTTTAGATAACTTTATAAACACAAAATGCTATCACGATCACTATTACCTTCATTTGTTCAAAAAAAGAACAATTGTTAATTCTATCTTTAATTATGTGCGTCAAACAATGGCAACCACATTTCATCTAATTCTTCATTTGTCGGCATTTTACTATGAGAAATTGACTTAATTACACGACAAGGATTACCAACAGCAACACAATCAGAAGGAATATCTTTCGTTACTATACTTCCTGCACCAATAATACTTCTATCCCCTATTGTTACACCATCAAGAATAACACTGTTGGCACCAATCCATACGTTATCACCAATAACAATAGGATTACCTGTAGCAATAGGAAGCACTCGCTCAGCAAGATCAAAAGGATGCCCGGCAGTGCTAATAACCACATTTGGCCCAATTTGAACGTATTCACCGATAGTTACGGTAGCAAGGTCAAGAATAGTGACACCTGTATTTAAAAAACCGCCTTGTTTAAAGCGAATGTTTTTCCCCATATCACAATAAAAAGGAGGAATGATGGTAACTCCTTTATTACTTCCAAAGAGATCATCCAATAATTCTTGTCTAAGTACACTTTGCGACGGGCGACTATGATTAAAATCATAGAGTTTTTCTTTTACTTGGTTTTGAAGATCCATCAATTCACGATCAATAGGGATATGCACACTAAAATCTGACAATTTATGACTCATTCTCACTCCTTGTTAAACGAGACTCCCTATTTAAATCCAACCAAATAAAACTATATTGTTACGTTCTCATTCTTTAACTGAGTTTTATGCTGTATAGGGAAAGCTTTATCATAAGCCAAGTTATAGATATAAGCATAAAACAGATAAAACACAACGAGACCAATATCTAAAATAAAGGCTTCAACTAGGCTGATATTTAAGAACCACGCCATTCCAGGAATAGTTAGATACCATCTAAATATCAGATGGGTTAAGAGTGATAAGAATGTACTCTTGACTAATCAACAAATAATTAATAAGACGCATATTAAATGCACCTTATTAACCATCAGGAGTTCTTATGACATTTTCACTTAAAAAGATTTTCAAAAAAGAAGAAACCAACAAAGAAACAAAAGCGGTAATTCAACAGCAAGCGTCAACTAAAAGCACTGAAGACGCTAAAGCAGAACAAAAAGGAAAACACGGTGAACCAGGGGTTTGTTGCGGTTCATGCTCATAATGTTTTCATATAAAACCTCGAGATACCCTCATACCTCGAGGTTTACATCATTCTTTAACAGAATTAATGGCCTCTTTTATTGAATCAATACCCACTTTAGCAGCACAACATAAACCTAATGAAGACTGATGTGCTTTAATAAGATCAAGTAAAGCGTCCACCGCTATCGTTTTATTGCTATTAATAACCTTCGTCGAATTATTACTTGGATCATTCAAGCTAAATATCGTACCAGTAGAATCAATCAATATATCTTTATCCTGATACCCTAAATAATGTAATTCAGATTCTATTTCCCATTTCTTTTCATCAGAGATGTAATCAAGTTCAGGATCACCATCAAATTTCACTATTGCTGGCCAAATTACCATTTATACCTCACTAGTTTCTTCTTTACCGATTAATTGATTTTCTTCTTCAAGCCAATCCATAGTAACTAATGTCGCTAGTGAACATAACGCTTTCTCAGACAAGTTTAAAAATTTAGCTTCTTCAATTTCTGCATCAGGGGCTAGTTCTCCTTCATATTCTGAAAAATAGCACGTCAATTGAACAGATACTCCCTTGTCTTTCCCATCGGCTTGGGCGGTAAACGTATTTGCATATTTGATGGTATCAACGTTTAAATCAACGGATAGCTCTTCTTTTATCTCTCGAACCAAAGCCTCCTCATCAGTTTCACCTGATTCCCGTTTTCCACCAGGAAGATAAAACAAGGCTTTCCCCTTAGAACGCACAGTAAGTAACTTTCCATCTTCTAGGTAAATCCAAGCTAATTTATCTATTATCTTATTCATTGTTACCCCTATATCAGTCACTTTGTCTTACACTCCTAATGGGTTAGGAAATTGAACCACCTTAATATCATAACTCTTCGGAACATAATTGCAGTCCTCTTCTGCCAGGTAGGCGACTTCAACCTCACACTCCAAGACTGATTTAATGTTGGATAAACAAATTAACTCTGCATCCGAAAGGTATTCATTCTCTTTTTTTACCACAACAAACAATATGGCGCCATCAGGTCGGTATAAGAATAAATCAGGCTCTCCTGACGTTAACCCTGTTCGTAATCCTTTAAAAAGAGATAATTTATTCGGGTTTATATATTGGGCGAGTAAAATTCGCCCTTCTGTATACATCGGGTTATCCACCTCCCTATTACCTAATGCATAAAACGGAGTGCCTAACCACCCTTTCTTCATATATTGAGATAAAGCGAAGTATGAACCAAAATATTCATCACGCTGAGCATCTATTTCTATAGGGACAGAGACTTCAGAAGGCAGCCAAGTATTTGCACCTTTTTTCCAATCTTCAAACAATGGTTGAGAATACGTAAATACCGTTTCTTGAATCGTGTGAATCATCATAAATTCCTTTTATAAACACAGATTAGACGCGTGGGCGAATAGTGGTCTGCAACATTCTATTCTGTCCATTATAATCCCCTATTAATTCTGTGTGTATGAAGACTTAATGAATTTGTGATGTCAGCTATAGAGAGTGTGAAAGATGTGAGTATGCAACTAAAACAACATATTAGAGTGAATAATATAAATAAAAAAAGCATTCAACATATTTAACTGTTAAATGCTTAAATGCTTAAATGAAATTTATTATCTTTTACGATGTGTTTTAATTCAACGAATGACTGCCTATATGATTATAGCGACGTATGGCCACCATTAGATGAATCAATAACAATATGCCAGTTACACCTAATCCGACCCCAATACCGGCCCAAATTCCAGCCAATCCAAACAATGGCATTAAGAACCATGCCGCGGGTAAACCAAACACCCAATAACCTATTGCCGTCATAACTGTTGGCATTGAGACAATTTTCATTCCACGCAATAAGTTAATCGCAAGCAATTGCCATGCATCTACAATGAAACACAAGGCGACAACCCAAATAACAGACGACAGTAATTCAGACATATTATTACTTCCATCATCCAATAAGAACAAGTTTGCCACCGCTTCTGGCCAGATAATGAAAAGAGCAGATAAAAATACACTTAATACCGTGACCAACATAAAACTGTGCAACGAAGTGCGTTTTATTCCTTCATAATTCTCAGAACCAAAATCACGCCCCACTAAAATGGCAGAGGCTTGTGAGAAACCAAAGTTAAAATTCCATGTAAAACTTAAACACTGTAATAGGATTTGATGTAACGCTAAAGAAGCAATACTTATTGTTCCTGCCATTAGAGTGCCACCGTAAATTAAGCCATGTTCAAGTAATGCAGCTACCGCAATAGGTAATCCCATCACGAGCAAGGGGCTCATTAACTTCAATGAATATTCGTCAAGATGTAACCAAGGGGAAAACGGCTGATACTCTGCTTGCTTAAATACCCATAAACCGTACCCAATCATCACTATAAACGCCGCAATTGCCGTTCCTAATCCTAAACCGGTAAGACCCATATCAAATTGAAAGGTTAATACATAACTGATAGGTACATTAAGAATCACGGTAATCACTGACATCACCATAATCGACCTCACATTGCCCAATGCACTGGTTAAGCCTCGCAGCACAAGTAATATGAGTGATGGAAACATAACCCATTTTAAAGCGTGAACGTATTCCATCGCCAAAGTGATCATTTCTTCTGGTTGATTTGCCGCCCTTAATACTAATGGGGCATACGAAAAAAGAAACATAAGAACAACGCTTAATAACACAGACAATAATACGGCCCCTTTAACCGCTAAACGGATCTGCTGGTTACCATAATCAGGTCTTGCCAAGCGCTGCCCATAAGCAATCGCAATTAAATTGGCGACACAACCAACCGTGCTGCTGCCAATAATAAAAATGAAAAAGTAGATAGAGGCACCCAAACCACCGCCAGCCAATGCGGAAACATTTAACCGCGACATCATCCATACATCAGTCAATACCAAAGCCATAGAAATAAGTTGTGAGATGATGAGAGGGAATGCTAATGAGAGTATTTTTTTCATAAAGGTGAACGTTCTTATAATTATATCGCGACATTATTGATTAGGGCCAAAGTTAAAGTGTAAAGCGCTAGTATTCAATTGATATATCCGCCACACTGACATTCCAAAAACTCATGCGAAGAGATTATGACTCCTTATCCTAATTTACCTTACTCACATAACGGCCTAAAAGCCTTTGAATCCGTAGCGCGCCTAATGAGCTTCACCTCAGCAGCAAACGAACTTAATGTGACACAAAGTGCGGTAAGTCGGCAGGTAAAACAGCTTGAGGATGATCTCAACGCATCCTTAATTATACGTAAACATCGAGCCATCGAACTGACTTTACAAGGGTTAGACCTTTATCATGCGTTACAAGGTAACTATTCCACGTTAGAATCAATCATTTCATCTTGGCAAGAACCAAAACAGAAACGAATCGTTATTAAAGCAACGCTCAGCTTTGCGACTCGTATACTCATCCCTAAGGTTCGAGAGCTTAATGAACGTTACCCTGATTACGAAATCGTTATCATCCCTTCTTTGGAAGAAGATGAATGCCTAAATAACCCAGACTATGACCTGTTGATCTTTCACTCTCGTTTAAAAGATTATTATGACAACAGACCAAATATGTTTCTTCTCCGAGAAGAGTTTATGGCTCCCGTTTGTGCCGCCAGTATCGTAACGGAACACACAAATGTGGATTCGATATTAACCATGCCACGACTGCACCCAACCTTGGACCATCATGATTGGAAAATGTGGCTAGCAGATATGGCAAGTTCCCCATATCAACAAATAAGAAATACCAGCTTTCTTTCATTAGATTTAGCGTTGAGTGCCTGTTTATCAGGACAAGGCGCTACCGTAACGGATCTCTTACTCATACTTCAAGAGTTGGACAGAGGTTTCTTTTATTGCCCTGAAAATGCAAAAATACAGCACAGCGCATGGACATATTTCGGACACCAACGCACCCATTCAGCCGTAATTGATGATCTAATCGAATGGTTAAAAGTGAGTTCAGAAAATGAAATAAACTTATTGAAAAAATTAGCAAAAAAATATCATTGGCACGGTGTGATATGAAATGAGTATTTTTGCCGTTTTTAAGCGGTAATATTGATTACATTTTTGAGATAGATCACGTAAACTACGCGCTTATTTTCATGCCAACTATCAGGTGAATTATGATACGTATCAACCAAGTTAAATTACCGCTGGATCACAGTGAAGACGAACTGAAAAATACAGTTTTAAGTACACTGTCTATTACTGAAGAGCAGCTGGTTGATATCCATGTATTTAAACGTGGCTATGACGCACGTAAAAAGAATCAAATTTTCTTAATCTACACGCTAGATATTACCCTACAAGACGTGAATGAAGAGCAGCTACTAGGCAACGTTGAAGACAACCATAACATTCGTGTTTCACCTGACACAGAATACAAATACGTTGCCACTGCTCCTGCTGATTTAACTGAGCGCCCTATTGTTATTGGTATGGGCCCATGTGGTTTATTTGTTGCACTTATCTTAGCGCAAATGGGATTCAAACCAATCGTATTAGAACGTGGCAAATCAGTACACGAACGTGCAAAAGATACCTTCCGTTTTTGGCGTACCAGTGAATTAAACACAGAATCAAACGTTCAGTTTGGTGAAGGCGGCGCAGGCACTTTCTCTGATGGCAAGCTATACAGCCAAGTGAAAGATCCAGGTTTCCTAGGACTTAAAGTAAAAACAGAATTTGTTGCAGCCGGTGCACCTGCTGAAATCATTTATGTAAGTAAGCCTCATATCGGTACTTATAAATTAGTGACCATGGTTTCACAAATGCGTAGCAAGATCATTGAGCTGGGTGGAGACATTCGCTTTGAAAGCCGCGTTGATGAAATCAATATCGAAGACGGGCAAGTAACGGGCGTGACACTAAACGGTGGCGAAGTCATCAATAGTAAACACGTTGTTGCAGCTATCGGCCACAGTGCACGTGATACATTCCAAATGTTGCATGATAAAGGCGTACACATGGAAGCTCAATCATTCTCGATTGGTTTCCGTGTTGAACACAAACAAGAAATGATTGACCAAGCACGCTTTGGAAAAAATGCAGGTCACCCACTTCTAGGCGCTGCCGATTATAAACTCGTGCATCACTGTAAAAATGGCCGTTCTGTATACAGCTTCTGTATGTGTCCGGGTGGTGTTGTTGTTGCCGCTACGTCAGAAGAACATGCTGTAGTAACTAACGGCATGAGTCAATATTCACGTAGTGAGCGTAATGCAAACAGTGCTATCGTTGTTGGTATCTCACCTGAAGACTTTAATAACGATCCGCTGCAAGGTATTGCACTTCAGCGTCAATTAGAGCGTAATGCGTATGTTATGGGTGGCAGCAATTATGATGCTCCTGCTCAAATGGTGGGTGATTTCTTAGCCGCAGGCAAAGGTAAACCATTTGAAAACGTTGAACCATCTTATAAGCCTAACGTGAAGATGACGGATCTTAGTGATGCATTACCAGACTTTGCGATTGAAGCAATCCGCGAAGCTCTACCTGCATTTGCTAAGAAAATCCGTGGTTTTGACAGTAAAGATGCCATGCTAACTGGTGTTGAGACACGTACTTCATCTCCAGTGCAAATTAAACGTGGTAAAGATTTCCAAAGCATCAACACTAAGGGATTATACCCAGGTGGTGAAGGTGCGGGTTATGCGGGTGGTATTTTATCTGCTGGTATCGATGGAATTAAGATCGCTGAAGCGGTTGCCCTAGATATGCTAAAAAACGCATAATGTGATCAAGCTAAAAATGGTATAGAGATATACTGTTTTTAGCTCACTCTTTATCTTATCGATTAGATTTCTGATTCTAGTTGCATTAAAAATGCGCGCATCACTAAAGTACGTTTATCCGCTTCTCTGACTGCCGACTTGGTTTTCATCGAGCCTGATAACGTCAATAGCTTCGTATAAAAATGATCGATAGTATAAAGCCCATCGGTTGGTGTTCTCTCATGACAAAATGGGTCATCAAAAGAATACAAAGGGCGATCTAACTTAGCACTCACTTGAATACACCTTGCAATACCAATGGCCCCTAATGCATCCAATCGATCAGCATCTTGAATTATCTGAGCTTCTACTGTCTGTGTTTCAATATTCGCACTAAAACTGTGAGCAATAATCGCGTGATGAATACCTTCTAAATACTCAGTGGGATAATTTAGACGGTTCAAAAACACAATGGCTTTATCTGCGGCAAACAATGAGCTTTGTGCGCGGTTTGGATGATTCTTCTCAAACGAAAAACAATCATGTAAATACGCGGCAGGGATCACCACTTCTTTTATCGCTTTTTCTTCTTCACAAAGTATTTTTGCTGTATTCACTACTCGCATAACATGATTAATATCATGAGCGAGATCTTGCGCCATTTCAGCCTTAATAAAGGTCAGTAAAGTATTCTCTATCTCTTCCGTTACCGTCACTCTTTCATCCTTGTAAAATCCAATCCCATTCCTAATTTATCGTTGTGCTCGTGCTTAAACAAAGAAAATCAATAAACCACCACCAAGTATAATAATCGTGTAATGCTGTGTACCACTTGAAAAATGAGTAAGTAATGAAAAATACACAAATGAAACGCAAAGGGTTATCGCGCCACCAATCAAACTCATAATAAAAGACGCACCCGACATTAACCCCATTAATATCAGAGGAATACTATAGAGAAATGTCGGCGGATAAGGGGATCTCTTTACACCATGTAGAGTTAATGCGGCAAACAGAAAAATCAACTTAAATAACACATGAGCTCCTAATCTTTATTATTAACGTTGTTTATCAAACGTCACCATTCCCTTAGGAATTTTGACCCAACTCAATTTTTCAGAAACCCAAATATGCATACTCGGCTCAAAAATACGATCATCTTTCACATCAACAGGTTTTAATTTCAGCTTTATGGTTGTTAAATCATCAGGATTATATTGATAGACTCGATTTCCACACGTTGAACAAAACTTCGCGCTATTTTGATTTCCACTATCAGCTAATCGGCTCCACTCAGTTAACTCACCATCAAATTGAATCGCCTCAGTTGCAATAATAGCGGTGACACTGAATGGCGCTGTCGATAATTTTTGGCATTCCTTACAATGACAAGCAATCACCATTTTTGGTGCTGCACATAATTTATAAGTTACTTGCCCACATTGACAAGAGCCTACAATTGGATACGTCATATCATTCCCTCTTTAAAACAATAAAAATCATTAATACTAACAATAGGCTATCATTAAATACCGTCATTTTCCTCGATAAATCATACAAGTTGCGGTCGCATGTGCATATAAATTCCCTTTTTCGTCTTTTAAACTTCCTTCTGATATTCCCAAAGAATAACCAGATTGAATCACTCGGCTTTCTGCAATCAATAACGTGTTTTTAGGGATAGCTCTTAGCATCTTTACATGCAAATCAATCGTTCCATACCCAATATTCGGTTCTAATGTCGTATGAACAGCGCAACCTGTCACTAAATCCATCACCGTTGCAAAAAATCCACCATGTACGCCACCAAGTGGATTTAAGTGCCGTTCGTCAGCCATCGCTTCAAACACCACATGGCCATATTCTGCTGAGATAATTTTCATCGGAACAACATCAGCCATTGATGGATGAGGAAAATCCCCCGTCACCATTGCCTGCATTAATTCTAAGCCTGATAGCGTTTCAGTGAGCATCACATTTCCTTATGTATTTTATTAGTATTGTTATCTACATTAATAAAAATACCGCTTAAATAAGGGAACGCTATTGTTCCTTAGTCATAGTGTGAGCCAGACACTATCTGGACTGACCACCTCTTAGACTAGCTCCTTCAAATTGTCTCTCCATCTTTAACTCTGCAGATACTTTAGTAACACGAACTGAAATCGCAATACAGATCAAATAAGGGCTCAAATACCAAAATAACTCTTCTAATGGGTGTTTCTTTGTTTCTAACACCGTACTTTCGTAAACATATTTTTGAGTCTGATAATTATCAAACATGCCTTGCAACCACATGACATCCGAATCGATCAAATCAGAACTAAATGTAATTTTTGGCAAACTATCAAACGTCACATTGGGTAATTCATTAAAATTTATTGATTGTAAATAGCGCGCAGATTCAGAAAGCCATAAGCAAGATTGTTGCGATGCAATCCCCTCATCGACTCTTGCATCATTCGCACATAAGAAACTGTTTAATTGATTCACGGTATAATCATTTATCGATTCTAGACTTAACACCGCTCGTGTATGTTCTGTATCTGCCCAATCACTCGCTACTCTTGATCTGACTTCAGAAACCGTCCCCATCAAACCAATACCAGCAACAATAGGCCAAAGATAATCAATTTTTTTCCATTGTATTTTAGACAAATTTTTACCGCACCAAAGCGGAATATGAAGAAAGCCAGTAAGTAATAACGTCATAAAGAAAAAGAAGGTCGAATTAGAGAGAATAATCTCACTACTAAAAAAGCTGTCCATAACTACCTATTTAAAAAAAGAAATACAAAGATGAAGCCATTAACCTTACCCCTTTTTATTTATAAATGACGCCTATATTTTCAGTTTACCTTTTATTGTTGTTACCGCAGAACCTATCAACTTAATTCGACCCGTTGATAATAATTCAGTACTTATATAGCCACCACGAGATGAAGCCTGATAACCATTCAAGAACGATTTCGTTAATTTCTTTGCCCAATACACGGTTAAAGCACAATGCGCAGACCCCGTAACAGGGTCTTCATTAATCCCTACCCACGGAGCAAAGTAGCGAGAAACAAAATCCAATTCATCAGATAATGATTCCGCAGTAACAAGCACACCACGACCAGTCAGTTTCTTTAATCCATCAAAATTAGGCGAAAGATTACGTAGTGCTACTTCACTTTTAATTTCAATAAAATCTTTAGTATCGAATTGACCAAATGATACGACGTCTTTTTCTTCAATACCTAAATGTAGAAGCAATTCTTTCTTTTTACTATCAGTAAATGTCAGCTCGGTCGAAGGAAAATCGAGTGCTATGCTTGAGTCTTGTAATTTTGCTGACAACACTCCTGATAAGGTATTAAAGATAATGGTGTCATCAATACTCGCTATTCCTATTTCTTTTAATATATGCGCAACAGCCAAGGTTCCATGACCGCATAAAGCCACTTCCACTTCTGGAGTAAACCACCTTAACCTCATATCAAAAAGAGAAAGAAATGCCGTTTCTGAAACCCCCATTTCCTCAGCAATCGACAACATAAGCGCTTCTGTTAATCCATGCTCTGTAATACATACACCAGCAGGATTTCCTTTAAACGCTTCTGTAGTGAATGAATCCACTTGAAAGATATCTACATCCATTATCCGACCTCTGATTTTTATTTAATTCTCATCAATTCTTTTTTAAGCTTTTCTATCTCTTGCTCTTTTTCTTTAATCTTACGTTGATATTTATCTACTTTATCTGCTTTTTGATCTTGCTTCGCTTCAATCAAATCTGAATGGTCTTCCGCAATTTCCTCATTCAGTTCTTCAATCTCTTCTTTTAAATCGTCTTTAATGTTCTCATCAGTACAATAGGTATTCACTTCTTCAAGCGCAATATTTAATCCTTTTAATTGGTGTTCATTTCCATTCTCTTTAGCAAAAGAGATCTGTTTTTCAATTTCACAACTTTTCTGATCACAACCAACGTTAGCACTGCAATCCGTAAGAGATGCCGTTTGTGCCATTACCGTTCCTGAAAAAAAGGCACTATAACTCATTGTAGAAACTAAAAGTAAGCGTAATGTTTTTTGTCTCATCATCATTATCCTAATATTTATAATTCCATTAATTTACATCATATGGGTTCTACTTATGTGAAATATAGGTAAGAGTTTAAAACTATGACAAAATTCTCACTCATAATGTGACGTAGTATCATTTTGTTCTAAATAAAAAAAACACCCAACAACCTAAGGTCCCTGGGTGTAATAAATACGGTATTTTTTGTTATTTAAATGGATTTAATCACTCGGCAAGGGTTTCCAACCGCAACGCTGTTATCGGGTATATCACGATTGACAACACTGCCAGCCCCAATCACACAATTATTACCTATCTTCACACCGGGTAAGATAGAGACATTGCCACCTACCCATACATCATTACCGATAGAAATACTCACACCATATTCTGTTTTTTGGCGCTCAATCGGGTCTAAAGGATGAGTACCCGTTGAGATCATTACATGCGGACCAAATAACACGTTATTACCAATCGTCACTTTGCATACATCAACAATCGTCAGGTTATGATTTGAGTAAAAGTTGCTGCCAATTTCAATATTATAGCCATAGTCACAAAAAAAGTTAGGTTCCATGTGAGCTTGGTCTTTAATACATAAAAGCCCTTTTAGAATAGCCATTCTTTCATTTAGTTGAGTTGGATCTGCTAGGTTAAATTCATGGCAAACTGCCTTCGCATTCATGCGATCATTTAATAGTGTTTTATCCCAAGCATCGTACGGAAGGCCAGATAGCATCTTTTCTTTTTCAGTCATTTAAAATTCCAGAAAGTTTAATAAAAACAGTTATCTTAGAATTATACTCAACATCAAAAGCACGGAACGTGACACACGCTTATTAATCTGATTATTTTACTTTGGCATCACTTAGTACGAAACAGGCAATGCGATAATTTAGCACCTAACATAAAGAAAACACTCGCGACTATGACAAATAGAACACAGGTTACAACGTAACTTATAATCACGGATAATCCTAGCCCAAAGGATAAAGCAAAAGCAATACCTTGAAATGCTTCGTAAGGCCACTGATATATCGGAAAATGAGAACCAAGGGACATCGCAATAATAAGCCCGATTAAGCCTAAAAATGACATGACCATTCCCATGATTGTTGCTTTATTCATAAATTCACGCTTAACCCGAAAAAGCCAATGACACTGTTTGAATAAACCTTCGCCGTGTCATTGGTCTGATTGAACCTATATTAGAAGTTAAATAATCGCGGTTCCTTCCACTTCCATTACGCTATTTGCATCAGCACGATCGATAATCTTAACTAAGACAGATTGAATGGTTTCATCTTCTCGGACATTGGTTTCACTGACAAATTTTTGCTCTTGAGGCTCTGCGCCTTCTTCCAAAATAAACGTAACAACCACCTCTGTTGCTAGTTCAGATGTTTTACCGAAATAAGATAGAGAAAGCTGAGGATATCCTTTGAAGCCTTTTTTAACTTGCTTTGCTATACGCTTTTTTGCTTTATCCACATTCATAACTTAATCCTTGTACTTATTGAGCTTAAATAATTCCAATACCCGTTCAACTTACACGTCAATGACTATCAACAAGCCTTAACGATAACCTCAATCTACCACCTAAGTTACTGAAATAAAAGAATGTAATCATTATTATTAATTTCATTGTTAACTAAAGCATTAATTGATATTAAATCGACTTAAAAATATCACAATCCACCACCTCTTTTTCTACTTCCTCGCCACTAGGTACATACCGAATTTCACCGATATCAAACTCAAACGGTTCGTCAGAATATAAAAGAAAGGGCGTATTAATGCTTGAGAAATTCACCCCGTTATCTGCAAAACAACGTAAAGGCACTTTCATCGTTACCCATTCAGAATTGGATGCTTCAACAATAGCTTTTAATTCTTTTTGTATCAGAGCCATCGCACCACAAGGGTAAACACAGTGAGTGGCCAGTTTCAGTGACATAGGGATCTCACCTTTCACCGCGATATCAAATTCTAATGTTGAGTTAGCGGCTAAATAATGACGCATATCTATCCCTCTTTTATCGGGCGTTTGCAGATAAAATTGCATAGGAAGTTGTTTTCCAAAATCCATTCTTAATGCGTCTTGCTGATGTTTATAATTAAGAGGCAAGCTTGAAGCACTACCGACGTCGATCTTTTTAGAACGAGAGATAAACGTTCCTTTCCATTTTGTCACTTGCCCGCTCATCTTAGGCACAAATGTGGTAGTCGCTTCTCGATTGAATATTTCAAGATCCGTCGTTGGACGATCTTTTACTTTTGTTTCACCACAGCCCCACTGACGTTTATCCATAAATAAAGCAGGACTGGTTGGTGCCTTTGGTTTAGAAGAATAGTTTAATCCATATCCGTATGGGAACAATGGAACAAACGCTTTGGTATCTTGCTCAAACTCTGGAACCTGATAATGGGGTATATTTTGGCTGTTCTGATTAATGGTGGTCATGCATTTACTGTTTGGCCAAGAGTAAGACAGTTTACCTGTAAAGTCAGCGCCCTCTTTAGCAAATAAAACATCGGTAATGCCACCGCCTTCTGTTCCTGGTAGCCACGCAGCAACAAAAGCATCGGATAATGCTAATTCAGGATTAATATACAAAGGACGACCAGAGAACAAGATGGTTACTACAATAAAACCTTTCTTTTTAAGACGTTCAATTAGTTGTAAGTCTTTTGCATAACTTGGTTTTAACTCTGAATATGCCAACGTTTGGTGTGCTTTAATGTCACCATACATTTCTGCATAAGGGTCTTCACCAATCACTACGACGGCAATAGCATCCATCGGCGCTTGATTGACAGCGGTATATACATACTTATCTCCAACCATTTCTCTAAACGCATCTAATGTCGTGGTTGCATTAACAAAATCCTGTGATTTATTTTCATTCCCTTGCCAAGTTAGCGTCCAACCGCCGGTCTGTTTTTGAAGGTCATTCGCGGCACTTCCTACTACCAAATAACTCTGATTACGTTGTTTAAATGGCAATATTTGGTTTTCATTTTTCAATAAGACCAGAGATTCACTTACGGCTTGTCGAGCGACTTTACGGTGTTCAATCGCTCCTAGTAATTGTTGCTCGCCAGCAAGACGTCGATAAGACGGTCTCGGTTTCTCCCATAACCCCGCTCGCATCTTAACGCGTAAAATACGAGTAACGGCATCATCAATTCGTTCCATTGATATTTGCCCATCTTTAACTTGTTTAATCACATTTTTATAGAAGGCTTTCCAATCTTTATTGTCTGTCACCATGAATAAATCATTACCCGCATTCACCGCTTTAGGGCAACTCATGTTAGTGCAGCCTTTGACTTCTCCATGACCATTCCAATCGGTAACGACTATGCCATCAAACCCCATTTTTTCTTTTAATACGTCAGTAATCAGATAATGACTGCCATGAAGCTTACCAAACCGATCATTACTTATCTCTGTTGCGGTCGTTGATTTGTCTTTATGGTTATTCTGCCAAGAGTTAAATGACGTCATAACCACTTGCGCGCCCGCTTCAAGTGCAGAGAAATAGCCCATTGCATGAATATTACGTAAATGATCTTCTGTGTAGTAATTGATACCGCGATCAACCCCGTTATATGTCCCACCATCACCAAGCCAGTGCTTTACGGTAGATAACACTTGAGTCTCAGAGCGCAGCTCTTTTTCATTTCCTTGTAAGCCTTGAACAATCGCACTCGCGTATTGATAGGTAATGTCGGGGATCTCAGAATACCCTTCATACACTCTTCCCCAACGATAGTCTCGCGGTGTGGCAACGGTTGGAGCAAAGGTCAAGTCAAGCCCTGTCGCTGCGACTTCTTTTGCCGTCACTCGGCCAATTTCAAACAGTAGTTCAGGGTTATTTGCCGCGCCTAATCCAATGTTATGAGGAAATAATGTGGCTCCATAGGCATTATTGTTACCATGAACGGCATCGATTGCCCATAAAAATGGAACTTTAAACCCTCGACCAGCATAAGCCTCATCTAAAGCAATCCAATATTGATCTGATTGCAAAGCCCAATCCATAGCTGATGCATGCTTGTTTTCATTAGGCCAACCACCACCCCCATTAAGTACTGAACCAATTTTATACAGTTTCGCTTCTTCTGGGGTTATTTGACGGTATTCAGGCATGATCATTTGACCCACTTTTTCACCCAGAGTCATTTGAGCCACAATATCAGAGACTCTTTCTTCAATATAATCGCGCTTTGGGATCGCACTCTGTATTTGTGGCCATTCATCAAAGTAAGGAAGGGGTTTGTGATTAGGCAAAGAAAAGTCTGTCGATTCAGAAAAAACTGAATTTGTCGTTAGTAACAACAAGCTAAAACCGATAGGAATAATTGTTGTGATCGTGTTCTTAACTCCCATTGAAATCCCTCTCTTTTACTGTCCATGGTAGTCAGTCTAGGATAAGGAGATGGCTCAACACAGTGATGATTAATAAATAAATCACAACAACATTAATATTGAAGGTAATTGATTAGATTTTAGATTGAGTGGTTAACGCCAATTCAAGGTTATTAGACATGAACTCAAATTTATTAAGTATCTGTTCATAACCATATTTAGAAGGCAGCACTAAATTATCACATTCAGAATCACCTGACACATTAGGCAAAAGCAGTAACTGCAAGCGTGCTTTGTTATCTCTACTCATAAATCGAATATCGTATTCAGAGTTACAATATGTATTACTGGTAGATGCCGATATTTTCCATCGAATAACCCCTTTACCAAGTAAGGCTCCTCTCGATTTGTTTTCAACTCGCAAGATTGGCTGACTTTTACCATAAGTAGACATAATGTGGCGTCGAGCTTTTTCCCACAAGATATCTTGAGTGCTATTCAACTCTGTATAAGTGAATACCTGAGGCTTAATATCAAAAATCGAAATCGGCCCATCAAGAGGGTCTAAATGAGCACTGCATCCAGTTAAAAATACCATTAGCACGGTTCCCAAATTACGCGTTCTCATTTAATGTCCATCTTATGTTTCTGTTTCTGTTTATGTTTATGTTTATGTTTATTGACTAAATTCGTTTAGCGCCTTTAACGCAAGAACTGCTTTGTCTTTTTGAATAAAAATATGGTCATGATAATAAGCGGCAATAACATTAGCACTAATCCCATGATCTTTTAGCTTACTCGCTACTGCTGCCGTTAAGCCTACTGCATCTAAACTGGAATGAATCATTAAGGTAATTAATTTATAAACACCATCGAATTCAAAATTGCCTGTGTTTGCTTCTTTTAGCGGCAGTACTAACGTTAGGCCCTCATGTTCTTGATATGTAGCTAATGGATTATATTTAACATACTCAGCCAGTGAGCCTTGTACCGTACAAAACACATACTCACCATCCATTAATTTTGGGGACATTGATGCTAATAATACGTCTAAATCAGTAATTCCTGACATTTTTGATCCCTATTTATAAAAAAAACAATGTTAAAACTTCATCATGTTCGTATCAAGATAACCGACAGATTAGCGGTTATCTTTTTGATTATCAATTCTAATTCCACTAGCCACAACAATGAATATCCCACCTAACACAAGGATACAAGCGAGAACTAATCTTTCAGAAATAGGGTCAGAGACAAATATCACCCCTCCAATCGCGGCAATTACAGGAACAGATAATTGGACTACCGCAGCTTGCGTTGAAGACAACCCTCTAAGGGCTAGGTACCATATCGTATATCCTAATGCAGACGCAAAAGCCCCTGACATAACTGCCAGTATTATTCCTTTATTTGAAAGTTCTAGCGTTGATATAGAAAACAGGCACAGTATTAACACTAAAGGGATGGTATATGTAAAATTAGACGCCGTATCAATAAGAGGCGTCGTCGACTGTTTACCAAATAACGTATATCCTCCCCATGCAATGCCAGAGACGAGCATTAACACAAAACCAGACGCAGTTGGAGTCGTTAATGTGGGATATACTAAATAGACTAAGCCGGAAAAAGAGATAGCGATACCAAACCATTCAAAAAAATGCAACTTACTTCCTTTAAGCACGTTATACACAATCATGGTCAATTGAACGGCACCAAATAAAACCAACGCCCCCGTTCCCGTATCTAGTGAGACATAAGCCAATGAAAAGGTAATCGCATAAACAAAGAGTAATATCGAAGACTGCCAACGCCTTTCATTCTGTTTAGGCTTTTTTTGAGTTCGATTCGATGTAAAACTAAGCAAAACCGTAAACATTAGCACTCCAGAAAGAAGGCGAATAATAGTAAAGCTAGATACATCTATCATCTCCCCCTTTAACGCCATGCGGCATAAAACTGAATTAGCTGCAAACGCGAGAAGAGCAATAAAGGTATATATAGTAGTCGCGATCTTTTCTCTAAATAGGTTTTGCAAATTCGTCCCTTTTATAATCTACGTCTTATTAATATATTTATTACTGCGTAATACATTTCAAACTTAACATTCAGTGATTAAAAAGAGAACAAAAAATACCCGTCAATTCATAATGTATGTCTGTAGATACAAAAGGTACTTATTGGAGACTGTTCTTATTCTGTTTAAACGCCATAATTCCAGTCTTAGGGAACGGAATAATGCCACACATTATAAAACTCAGCAGAGCAACAACACTAACCAATATACCAAGAACAAGATCAGGAACACTAACGAATACCCTGTTTAAAATATGATTTAACGTAATCGCCAGTAAAGCAATCACAATACATATAATCCATTTAACATGGTCATAAGGGAGGTATTCCATAGATTGGCTAACCATATACAATAAAACCAAGCGCAATGTATAAGCGGTAGCAAGAACCCCTACTACCCCCCATAGACCGTAAATTGGGGTAATAACAAAATACCCAGCAACGGCAACAACAGCACAAAGCCCTTGTACCCACATCTGGGAATGACTTGAACTCCCGCTATAACAACCAAAATTCAAATAATCCCCTGCATTCTTAATCATACCGATAGTGAGTAAAACGACGGAAATAGTGCCAGCTAAACTATAACTGCTCGGTAGAAGTAATGTAATAACACCAGGAGCGGTTAGAATTAAAAAAGTCCCCATAACAACACCAAGATTTACACCAAGCAAGGATTTTTCTGCACATTGCTGTTTGCTGTTATCAGACTGAAATATAGCAATACGATTGGGGAACCACCACAATGCATAAGGTTGGAGGATTAATCCAAGTATTAATGCAAATTTAGCACTCACGGCATACACAGCGAGTTCTTCTACACCCACAAAACTGGCTAAAAACCACCTATCTAATCCATTAATCATATATACGGACGCACCACCGACCAACACTGGAAGCCCAAAACTCAACACCAATTTTGACGATTTAAGGTGACCAAACCGTCCCATTTCTTTCCATTGATAACCTAATAAACACAGTAACAACATAATACTTGATACCGCACCTGAAATAAGAACCCCGTCAATACCGTAACCAGCCTCTAAAAGACAGAATGTCATTAATGCTTGTAGCAAACCTTTAAATACGTTGAGAAAGCAAAAACGCTTCGCCATTGCATTCATACGTAATAATGTTAAAGGAATAGATATCACGCCATCAAGCATCGTTGGTATAAGTAGCAAGCCTATTTGATAGGCAGAAAATTTAACCGGTAATATCATTAATAATGCAGGTAAGCTAATTAACATTAAAAAACCACCAGCAAGACAAACAAATACACTTAAAGTAAAGCAATTAGATATTAGCTTACGTTTTTCTTCTCCTTTAGATACGCCGACATAACGGTACATTGCATCAACAATACCAAACCCAAACAAGATCGTTCCTATATCAGCAAGTAAGATTAAAGACTCTAAAGAGCCGTATTCTTCAAGCGTCATTTTATGGGTAATATAAGGGATCATAATGAGTGAGATCCCTTTCATCATCAAGATCCCTACTGCGTAATAGGCTGGTTGCTTTAGCGAGTCCATTTGTCTTCCTTATTTAAGTCGGCAGTAAAAGGTTTTTACAGTCACCAAGCAAACTACGCACTCTTCGCTTTTGAGGGACAAGCAATAACGAATAAACACCATATCCGATTGCAGAACTGTACTGCTGTAAACCACGGTGATAATCAGCATACCCTTCAAGAATTCTAGCTCTTGCGTTTTTCAGAGCAGAAGAAGACAAATTCCAACGCTGTTTTTTACTTTTATAATGATCCAAAATAGATTCAATGCATTTGAGATTTTTCAATCGCAATCCATCCGTTTGTGTTGTTGAACTCTGACGCATCAAATAACCAGTTTGAACAGAATTCAGCACACCAACGTCATGGCTTTCACAGATCCTTAGCCATAATTCCCAATCTTCACCATATTTTAAGCTCTCATCAAACCAATTAATTTTGTCTAATACATTGGCTTTTAGCATAACAGTAGATGTGCCAATAACGTTATTTTTAATAATAAAATCAAGAGGTTTAGTTAATATAATGAATTCTTCTTTTCGTTCTTTAAATTGCTCCCAATAGCTAAAACAATCGACTATTGATTGGTAGCTTTCGGTTAAATGATCATAATTAGTAAAACTCATCGCTAAATTAGGATACGTTGTATGCAGTGCTAACTGTAATGCCAGCTTTTCTGGTAACCAAAAATCATCGGCATCTAAAAATGCAACAAACTCGCCTGAAGCTTTGGCAATGCCTAGATTTCGAGCTTGGGAAGCACCTACGCCATTCGTCGTTATTGTTTTAATTCTTTTATCAGTTAACTCATTTAAATAGTCTGTTGTTCCATCATTACTATTATCATTAATTATTATTAGCTCAATATTTTTATGTGTTTGTTCAAGTACACTGTTAATCGCTTTTGGTAAAAAAAGTAAACAGTTATATGTCGGAATAATAATAGAGACCTTAACCATAAAGCTCACCTCTCA
Organism: Aliivibrio sp. 1S128; assembly: GCF_001691065.1. NCBI lineage: Bacteria > Pseudomonadati > Pseudomonadota > Gammaproteobacteria > Vibrionales > Vibrionaceae > Aliivibrio > Aliivibrio sp. 1S128. Next base: position 128,972 of record NZ_MAJV01000058.1, read on the forward strand.
ACATTCTAAGTAATAATTTATTACAGCAGAATTTATGCCAAAATATAACCAATTGAATTTAATGGAATATTCTTTAAATTTCTTAAAATGAAAAGATAATAAAGCGAAGTTTCCACATTATTTCATATTGATTGTCATATTGAGAAAACCCTTATAAAAACACCATTAACAATATAATACCTTGATATTTAATCACTTTTTATTGGTCTATATTTTGCTATATTAATATAAACCAGCATTAAAGGATTTAAATATGAAGAAAGTGGCTTTTATCTCACCCACCTACCCAGTGCTTAGTGAAACCTTTATTCAAACAGAGGTCGATTCTATTAAAGCCTGTGGCCATGAGGTGTGCGTTCTAACTTTTGAAATTGAAGATCTTAAACAACAATTTGACTACAGTGTCATTAAGATAGGCAAGGATATACATACAAGCATGTATAAAAACCTTACTTTTCCTGGCATTCTAAAGGCGTTAAAATTCGTACGAGAACAAGAGCATCTTCCTAAAAAATCACTCTTTAATTATGGGTTAAAATTAGCACTGCAACTGGCTGATATAAAAGCAGAACATATTCATGCTCATTTCTGCCAACACACTGCCGCCCATGCTATTGTCGCGGCAAAACTGCTTAACATCACCTGTTCATTTGTTGCTCACGGTCATGACGTCTATGAAACGGCCTATGATATAGACAAGAAAATCATTGCCAGTGATTTTGTGGTTACCGTTTGTAAAGATATGCAACGCGATTTTGAACATATGGCTTCTGGCAATATTAAGCTATTGCATTGTGGTGTAAAAACCGAGCAATTCGTCATTCAACCCAAAATACCTTCAACACAGTTAACGTTTGTCTTTCTTGGACGATTAGTTGAACAAAAAGGGATCCACCATTTAATTGACGCTTTAGCTCCCATTGCTAAACAACTTAATATTCAATTAGATATTATCGGCACAGGAGAAATGGAAGAACAATTAAAAGACCAAGCCATTCAACAAGGATTATCAAACCATGTACATTTCTTAGGCTCAAAACCACATAGCTGGGTAAAGGAAAACTTAGTAAACTATGATTGCTTAGTTGCTCCCTTTTGTTTCTCTGAGACTGGATGTGTTGATACTGGTCCATTAGTTTTAAAAGAAGCGATGGCTGTCGGGACTCCGGTTATTACAACCAATATAATGGGATGCAAAGAAATTGTTACGTCAGAGACAGGATACTTAGTTAATGAAAAAAATGTGGCTGAACTACAACAAAGTATTAAACAATTTGCTCAACTCACTTTTAACGAAAGAACAAAGATGGGAAAAATGGCCAGAGAACGTGTAGAAGATCATTTTAATGCTTTTAAACAAGCAAAACAGTTATCTGGCTGGATAGAAAGTGCAGCGTCGTAAGTAAAGCCATAACGTAATTTTAACGATTTAAAAGAGAAACACTCGACAAAGTGAAACGTTAATAGCCTATATTCTTAAATAAGAATTTAAGCTTCGTCTTCATCACGAACGGTTACTAATAATTCATCATTGTCATCACTTGATATTTGAATGCTAATTGGCCGACAGCACACGCTGCAATCGTCAACATATTCATGTTCAAGATCTTCTTTGTCTATAAGGATTACTATCTGCTCATTACAATATGGACAATGTATTTTTTCTTCATGTAAAAATTCCATGTCATCCTCCCAATATTAATTATATTGTCTTTATAAAGTGTAGAGGACTATTGTTAATAAACACGATAATGTTGATCCCTAAAGCAGAAAACCCACAATAACATGAGGTTATCGTGGGTAATCAAAATCGTTAATATTGGTACTATTTGTATTTATTTAGAGAGCATTAGACCAAAACTTGTCGTGTATTCGCGATGTAATAATGAATTTGACGCTCAGTTTTTACATCTATCATTTCTTCAGGACGGCAACCATTTGGACAAGCCATTCGAGGTGTTGTTCCAAACAGTCGGCAGATTAATGGACGTTCTTCATAGACCGTACATCCATTCGGTCCTAAATGTACGCAGTTATATTCATCCAATGCGGCTTCATGCTCTGCATCCGTTTTTACTGGCAGACGTGACATTTCTTCCGAAGAGGTTGTGACTGGACCACAACAATCATGGCAACCTTTTGTGCATTCAAACGATGGAATTCGCTCACGTAGGATCTCAATGATCTCTCCGTTATTATTCATAATATATCTACTCTTTTAAACGATAATTTCTGGACTAAGAAACGTATACTATTGATTTAATTATCGACATTGTGATTAAAACGCTGCCTTGTCACTAAGCCCCATTTTTCATCAACGTACTTATCCTCAACAAATCTACCTGCTGTATAATCATTAACCACATCTTGCCAAAATTTCACTGCATGATCAGCACCAGCAACTTGTTTTATTTCCCAAGAGCCTCTAAAACGTTCAAAAAGAATTGAGATGAAATTTTTACCTACTTTATTTTTACGAAAACAGGGTAAAACGTAAAAATCACAAATCTCATACTCTTTTGGTGACTTTTCCATAATTGCAGTGAGCGCTGCAGGAATGCCATCAACATACAATAAATAGCCTGAAACCTTACCTTCAATTTTTGGGTATATTTCAAACAAACCATTTTCATTTGGTTTATCGTCTATAATTTTTGAAAACTCTGCCGCATAGCCTTGATATAGATTGGCGTACACCTGTTCATTACTATTATCGATGCTTACTATCTTCACAAACCACTCCCTACACCATGTAAATACAAACTAAAAACACAATACCCAGTCCAGAACCAAGGGCATTATTACACATTAATAAACCAATACTTATGATATACGTACTATATAAAACTGGTTTAAGTTTTATTACTGAATTTTAGCAGACCACTGATAATAATGTTATCTAACCTTTAGGTTAATGACTAATAGATAATTTATTAGTCATTAACTGGCGCCTCCAATTTTCTCCTCTTTAAAAGAGTATTTCATTTTGTTATGTGACGGATATCTTTAAAAATCCGTCCTATAATAGCCATAATATTAGATGACAATATGGAGATAAAACTATGGATACAACATCACTCGTCTATGACACGTTGACAGATTTAACAAACGCAGATCCTGCTCAATACGCGCAAATCAGACAAAAATTATATGACCAGTTAAATTTACCGTTTGACAAAAAATTTGCTTTATATTCCAGTGTGCTTGGGCCTGTTGGTGCAGGAAGATTAGAAAACCTTGATAACGCAATGACTAAAGCTTGTGATATTTTAAAAGATAAAAAAAATTAACGTTAATCCTATTTGAACCTTCTAGCCCTTAACTTAAATACTTAAAGGCTAGAAACCGACCACGATATACGTTACAGGCCACTAACATGCACATCAATATGAGCTAACCCATTAATTTTAATGCTATGTACGGCGTTAGATTGAAAATCAAAATTACAACTTTATAGTTAGCCAAATATTTAAAATACAATATAGGGAGCTCTGATGGAGGAATACTCAGTATTTTACTGTGAACGTTAATAATAAAACCTTTAAATAAGGAAATAGATAACCCAGCGAAAACTAAAAAAACCATATTGATTACGGAGCACCAACCAAAAAATACGGTAAGTTCATTAATAGTAGTCATACATTGATTCTCCTATCTTTAATTCTATACAATGTATTTATTACTATACCTAAAATTGATGAGCTAAAACGAGAAACACACCAAGTCACGAGAAGTAACTTGGCGTTTTAATCTACCCAAAATCGATTAATTGACGAATTCAATCTATTATACTGTTAACAAGATTGACCGTTAAATTCTCAGCTACATAGGGATTAATGCCGTGAGATGTGGTGGGTTAACAATCTCGGTAATATTTAGTGATCTTTAATTCACCGTAAGCGAGTTGATTGTTAGCACCAAAATTACCAAAGCTTCTTGAAATCATAACAAAGCATTGCTCCGTTCTCGATTTACTAAAATCGACATCCTCTCCCAAGCCAATCATTAGTAGTGGAATATTATTGCCCATAAAATTCTCCATTGAATAACCTGTTGTATTCATCGCATTTTTTACATTATCGGCTTTTAAACTGATATAACCACGGTTCACGTACACATCCGTTCCAGGTAACAACACATCCCCATCACTATCATCAACTCCCGTAATGGCCGCTTTGCTCACTGCTATAGTATCTGCCGTATGAAACTGTGCAATAAAACCATCCAATGCAGCGATACGTGCATCTGATTGTGAATTGAGAAATTTAGGCGCGGCAACGACTAAAAGAATACCAAGAAGAACGATTACGACGACGAGTTCTATTAGAGTGAAACCACTGCTTTTCATTATTTACCTAGCGAATAATTCTGGCTTATTTATTATTTATAAAACATAACATATTTGATAAGTTCGATCAGGCGCAGAAAGTAATAATTCACAAAATGAATGTTGATTGCCTTTTTATTCACCAGTAACCGTAGGGATCTGAGAAAATAGCGACCATTGGTTGCATTGAAAAGTGGTTGTAACTCTGAAATAGATCACGATTGCTCATTACGCCACGCCTCCATAAAAGATTTTAATTGTTTATTCGTCGACATCTACCCGATAAAGCGCATTGACTGGCTTTTCTACAAAATACGACCACACATGCTTAAACACTGCGTGTTGATTTGGAAATGGAGCCAACTCTAGCGCTTCTTCTAAACTACACCACTTATATTCTGTATGTTCTTCATTTAGAACCACCTCTTGCTCTGGTGAGCACATCACAACGAAAACAGGGATAAGCTGAATTACATTCACACTCGCTTCATAAAACTGCTCTAAAAACTGCGCGTTGTATAGGTTTGACACTTCAATTTGAGTCTCTTCCTTGAACTCACGAATGATAGCATCAATGCCAGTTTCATCTTCTTCAATTGAGCCTGCAACATGACACCAAAAGCCACCTTTGACTCTTTTCATGAGTAATATTTTCACTTCGCCATCAATTTTAGATAATGCCACGCCTGACACAATTGATGTATTTAATGGGATCATAATTAACCTCTTAAAAGCGTTGTTATAAGCACTTTTCACCAACCACTACATCGGTAATATACTGCTCATTGTCATTCAAATATTGAATATCTGCTAGGTACGCCAAATGGTGACCGTCTTTGATATTTTCGATGAAAGCTTGATTGCCATTACTTGCTTCATTATGCATATAGTTAACCAACGATTGAACTCGCTCTGTCATTGCTTTAACTAAAACCAAACGATCAACTTCAAGCAAACCATAAGCATCACAAAACTGCTTGGCTCGTATAGATTGAGATCTTAAATCCCCCATGGCATCGTATTCATTGGTTTTGAATGGAGCCCAACAATACACGGCATAAGCGATATCCCAAACTCTCGGCGCGGGATGCGCAGTATCAAAGTCAATAATACCCACGATTTCTGAGCCAATCAATGCAACATTGTATGGCGCGTAGTCTCCGTGACAGATAACTTCCATTGGTTCTCTACTGGGAAGCATCCACTCTAATGATTCAGTCGAATGATGTGATAGAAACGAACTAGATGCATCGTGGTATAAACGAAGTAGTTTAGCAGCAGAAGTCAGCGCTTCAGTCGTAGCAATATTACCTTTTAGCGGGTAATTGAAAACCTCTCCTTCGACATAAGATAAGATTTCATTATCTTTGTCATCAAAACCGTAAGGCTTAGGGGCTGCATTAAAGCCATTCTCGGCAATATGGGACAACAAACTATGTATGGTTTCAGACCACTTACCACGAGGTCGATAAATCTTGTTTTCAGAGCGAAAAACCAGCCCTTCACGCCCACCTTGAAGTTCTTCCATGAATTTCCTTATGAGTGATTTATTTGTTAGGCTTTTATCGACTTAACCATTTGAAGGTCATTTAGAATAGTGCCATCAAGACGTTCTTTACCTTGAAGCCCCGTTTCACAAAAACCGTGCTTACGATAAAAATTCAAAGCTATTTGATTGGTGTCTAAAGCCCATAATACTATCTGTGTATAAGAGCTATTAAGCAGACCTTTCTCAAAATAATCGAATAAGTCACTGCCAATACTACGGCCAAATAAGCTAGGAGCTACATACAGAGAATTAAGCTCGATAGAATTACTCGATTGGTCGCCTCGAGGCTTTCGATAACTTAAAAATCCAACAATCTCATTACCCATCTCAGCAACAAGTACTGATGCTAAGTTATCAGATAGCGTGTTACTCCATAACTTTTGTCGACGTTCAATGAACGACTTAGGTAGCAAACCATCATAAGCTTGAGCCCAAGAAGTCACGTGAACCAAAGCTATTGAGTGAACATCTTTGATGTCTGCATTTCGAATATTGATCTTCATAATTCCCTTTGTGAAGCCTAACCAGACCGTCGTAAACTCAAAACCCTACTGTGGAATGAAAAATGCCAAGCGTTAGGGAACTGTCTTAAACGCTTGTTACATGCTACTCAAAGAATGAGCAGATACTCTATCTTTAGCCAATTCAATAACTGCATGACCCAGTTGAACCAAAGTACCAAAACTTGGTGTTGTTTCAGGTTTTAAGGAACGATAAGCACTCGTTCTACTTTTAATTCCTGCACGTTCAATTACAACACTGTGACCAAATAGTTCAACATAAGAGCGGATAGCCGCTTGCAAAATGTCAGCTCGACCTTCCTGCATTGAATCCCATGATGCCTGTTTAATTACCATTTCAATTTCTTTAACGTCAAAAGGCGTTAAATCAGATTCAGTATAACTACCAACCGTGATTTCTTTTAACGTTGCCGCTGATAACTCAACACCACCCCAATCAAGAGAGCCTTCAGCCGTTAATGAAAACTTTTGAAAATTAGTCACATGACTAAATACTTCTTTTTGGAAATACTCAGCTAAGTTTGCTTCACCGGCATAACCGTCACTAAAAGTAAGCTCAAGTGTAAAGTCAGCTACCAAATCAACATCAATTACTTTTAACATACGTCACCTATAATTTACCCGGATTAATACCAGCAACAGCTTGTTCCCACATTGCCATCAATTTTACTCGATTACTTTCAATGTGAGCTTCTGCTCGTTTTCGTTGCTTATTTGGCAAATAACCTTCTAAGCACTCACCTGTTTCAATTGCTATGATTAACTCATAACTACCATATTTGACATGAATATGAGGCAATTTATGCTGCTTGTTATCGAAAAAATACAAACAAAAAGTCCAAGCAATGCATCTATCTCTGGCATAGCAACCTCTAATTATCAAATCTGGTTAAACTATAGCGCCGTATCCCAAAGGAGACAACTTTAGCATGTAACGCCAAATTAGGTGTAAACAACGCTGACACAAAACTAAACCATACCACCATAAACACAAAACCCAACGATGGAATGAAAAAATTCCAAGCGTTGGAAATCTGTCTTAATGTATTTGTGAACGAAGCCGCTTAGCGGCAGAGTAAAACCGGTATCGTCCATACTCTCTGTACCTCCATCGTTTTGATGGAGGATAACAGGAGTAAACACCATGATCCCAACCGAACTAGAACGATATCATCGCCTTTATGAATTACACCTTACCAACTTAACTCTGCAAGGTAAGCGGCCTGCCACCATTGATGCCTACTCTCGTGGAGTATGTGGGAATAACGCGACCGAGATAGCCAAAAGGCAAATATAATAAGGATAATGACTGACGTTAAGCCAGAGGAGACACAACAAAAAAGACGATAAAAAAACAGCTAACCCATTGATAAAATTAATATCGAAATCTTATCTTAGCCTCGTTCGTCTTGAAAAAAGACTCAATGCGATGTGCCCATCAAACTAGATCGCACAATTTACGATAAGAAGTGGCTATAGTCTTGTTCAACACCCGGGATTTAACGCTGGCGGTGTAGCGCTTAATCCTTATTTGTTATATGCGAGCTTCCGACCAAACTGCGAACTCATTGCCGCTTGGCTCTAGAAAGTGAAAACGACAGCCACCAGGAAACTCAAATATAGGACGAATGATTTCACCATCACTTTGAACAACTTTACTCAATGTAGATTCGATATCCGCACTGTAAAAGACCAAAAGAGCCCCGCCAGAATTTGTCTGGCTGCAAGAATCTGCCTTATAGAAACCACCGCCTAAACCCTGATTGGAAAACGCTGAATATTCCGGACCATAATCAACAAAATTCCAACCAAAAACTGAAGAGAAAAATGATTTGGTTGATTCTAAGTCCTTTGCTCCAAACTCTACATAATTTAGTTTTTCATGCTGATTCATTTCGTACCCCTTTCTGATTTCCCTGAGCGTGGTAAGTGGTGTTAATGCATTTGCTAACTGCGTGCCAAAGTGACACAAAACTTGTCAGCGTATAATATAATTAAACTACACTTCACTTCACTTGTGCCACTTTGACACAGAACAGAGATTATTATGGCGACTGCATTACCTCGTATTACAGCACGTGTAGATCTTGATACACAAGAACTACTGTCTCAAGCTGCGGCCATTGCCGGTATGTCTAGCATTAACTCATTTGTGCTTAGTGCAGCTGTAGAAAAAGCAAAAACTATTATGGAACGTGAACGTGCCTTACAACTAAGTCAGCAAGATGCTATGAGTTTAATGACTGCGTTAGACCAACCAGCCAAACCAAATAGCAAATTGCAAAAAGCCGCTTCACGTTATATGGATAAAACTCAATAATGAATACTGTCCAATTAGAAAAAGCTAAACATGACCGAAATCGTTTTGATTGTGGTATTACCCCACTCAATAATTACTTGAAAGTTATGGCAAGCTAATAAAGACAATACTCGTACCTTTGTTCTTGAAGATAAACAATGTCCTGAGCACATTATTGGTTATTACACATTAACAATGACACCGATTGATATTCAGGATTTACCTCCTAAATTACAGAAGAAACATCACAGTGTAACTTCTGGTGGTTTGATTGCCCGCTTAGCCGTTGACCATAGATACAGAGGTCAGGGGTTCGGTGAATGGCTTTTGATTGATGCACTTAGAAAGCTATTAATGGCAAGTGAAACAGTCGCCTTCCCTGTTGTCATTGTTGATGCAAAAGATGGCGCTGAGTATTTCTATGAAAAATACGGATTTACCGCATTCAAAGACGCTGATAACAAACTGTCTATTGCAATTGCAGACATTAGAGCCAGTATCGGTGAATTAATTTAAACCGAGAAGCAGTTAACGAGACTGTAGGACTTCTCCTTCACCCAGCCCCAACCAAAACCCTACCAACATTTCATCATAATAGAAGCTTGAACATACCAATAAGTAATCTCCCTGAGCTTGGAAGTATTAGAAATAAAAAAGTCTCAGCTTGAGGGGAAACTCCAAAACTTAGTTATTGACACCATAGTCGTTTGTTAACTGCGTTTCAAAATTGGTAATACTTCTGCTGTTTCAGCATCTAGCATTTCCAAAACACTTTCAAAACCATGTATAGGTAACCAGCCTAATTTCTCACGTGCGGACGATGAATCATATACGCGATCTAAGCTTTGAGGTAACTGCCAATTTCTTTGTTTAAATGCTAGCACGATTTCAGGGCACATACGCTTGATAACAGCTCCGGCATCAGTATATAGAGCTTCGCAATCAGAAAGATGAAAAGGTGTTGCCCCTGAGATTATAAAACGATTAAAACCACTTAGCCGTTTTTCCACAGCACATAAATGAGCATTTGCTACATCGCGAGCGTCAATACCACGAGTCAAACGAAATACTGCCATTAAATCCGCAGGCTCAGGAAAGCATCTCGACATTTGGAGCACAGTCACTGGAAGCTGAAACAGATTTGAAATTTCTTCCAGCTTAATTTCAGCCGCAATTTTACTTTTATGATAAATCGACTTGGGTTGCGGGATAACTTCCTCATCAACCCAACCTGCAATACTTTTAGGCGTCGAAGCATAGCCGTATAACGCAGTTGTACTGGTAAAAATAAAGTGCTTAATACCTGCTTTTACACCAGCCAAAGCCAGTTTTTCAGTCGCGTCTACGTTGATAGATTGAAACTCTGAATTAGGTACTAATCCAACATGATGAGCATGAAGAGCCGCTGTATGAATGATGACATCGATATTTTCCAGAACCCCATCCATCATAGCACTATCACGAATATCACCAACGTAATCAGCTGTTGAGCAAGGCGTTTTATCAATGCCTACTACGTCATGTGTTCGCATTAGTTTAATATAGATTGCACGCCCAACTCTACCCGCAGAGCCTGTTACCAAGATTCTCATTTACGACACCTTACTAATTGTTGACCTCAAAGCAGCTAACGCCACCTTAAACACAAAACCCAACGATAGAATGAAAAAAGCCATGCGTTGGAAATCTGTCTTAACGCATTTGTTATAATTTGTGGTTAAGACAACACACATTCGTAGAAAATGACGCCATTGCCACCTTCTTGAGTTGCAACAAAACCAACTTTCTTAAGTAACTTTGCTGAAACTACATTTCCAATATCTACGCCACCAATAAGTTTTTCTACTAATTGGTTATCACGGCAACTTTTGAGCAAACCAAACAATAACTCACTACCGTAACCTTGATGCCAACTAGATTCAGCTAATAGATAACCTAAATGAGCTGTAGCATTATCTGATTCATAAAGGAAAACGAAACCAATAATCGGGTCAAAACCTTTACGTTTAACTGAAAACAAATGACTTTCTGATACCATTTTCAAAAGCCAGACTTCAGCATCTGATTCAGTATTAATATCATGAAAATATGGAGGTAATGATCCAACAACTGAGGGAGAAAGTAAGCTAACAATTTCAGACAATAACTGTGATTTCAACAACCCTGACGTCAAATAAGAATCAACATTTTCAACCTCAAGTCTCGTTGTCGTAAATGCTATAGATTTCAACTTTGAATTATTAATCATATTGTTACCTTTAAAAATTATAACGCTCAGTTAAGGAGTGAGCCACGCGACCACGACACTTAAATTACTTGTTGAGTTTTTATCTACATTACTCAACTAACCTTTAAAACAGTAAGTTATATTATAGATAAATCCAACCTCTAAAAAACCTCTAAAACTTCCTTATATGTATCGAGGCTAGCGACATCTCGGCCTTCGGATATGAGAAATTGTTTTAGAAATTCGTAGGTAAACGGTTCAGTTACAATTTTTCTAGCCAATTGTTCAGGTAAAATACCGTTTAAATCTTCAATATCTAATAGGTCAGGTTGTTTCTCTATTAATAGTTCGACTATAGCTCTCTCCCCCATTCGGATAGCAGTATGTAACGCTGTTGAGCCTTCAGGATTCGTTATAGTTGCCTCACAGCCATACTCTAATAGGAGTGAAGCAGATTTCCAACATCGGCTTGCTGAAGCAGCATGAAGCGCGGTTCTACCTTTAAAATCTTGCAGATTAGGGTTTGCGTTAGCCTTCAATAATGCTTCTACCGTTTGGTAATCTTTGTTGTTTGCAGCAAACATCAAAGGGGTCTGAAGTTTAAAGTCTGTAATATTAACAATTTCTGGCCATGACTCGATAACCTTTCGAATACCTTTAATTATCCTATTAGATACATCCCTAATTTCATTAGTAACTTCGGTTGGTTTCATCTGCTTGTAACCATTCAACTGAGCAAGTATCCCGTAGCTCATCTTCATCACTAGCAAAATGATGCTATCTGCTTGTGGATATTTCAGTTGTTTCTTTTTTAAACCTTTGTGTTTTTTTAGTATCAACTCGATAGAGCGTCCATTTTTGATACACTCAACAAAATCGTGACTAAACGTTTTAATATCTTTCGAACAATCAGAATAAAGCGCTTGATAATTAGGGTAGCATTTGTACAAAGTCTTCCAAAAATACTCATGTAGATCACGCGCAACGTCATAAATATTAGGTTCTCCTTTCAGAGCCCCCCAGTAGCACATGTCTCTAAAGTACTTTTCATGATTATTAGGAATGAGTTTTTGGTTTGCTATAGCCAATGCGAATGCATCTCTAGCTAACAATCCTCTAAACTTTCCAAAGCTGTATTTCTTACATTCATCGATAGCTAAATTAAGATTTTTTTCTGCTTCTTTAAGCTTGTTCTGCGCAATATAATGAAGTGCTTCATAACGTAGTATATTTGCTTTTGAAAATTCAAAATCATCACAGTTTTTTGCCTCATCTAGCAAATTTGCTACTTTTTCTTCTGTTTTTTCGCCAAACTTCTTAAGGAGCAGGTGCGTTTCTAGTTCAAATAATATTCGCTTCATCGACTCAGAAGGCGTAGCTTCCAAACATTTTAATCTTTCAACAATCATGTCACCTATTTTAAGGTTTGAATATTGATTAATTTGAATAATTCCAGCTCCATATATTAAATCAAAATCATCAATGTTTTGTAATTGTTTAAATGGTGCTTTGTTTTGTTTTAGTTTACCTATTAAATCATCTCTACGTATAAGGTAATTATTTGAATAATCACCTTCTTCTTTTATTAGTTTAAACATTTTTTGAAGATCATCTTGAGACGTAGGAAATACATCATCTAATATGTCCTCTTCTCCAAAGCGACTAAAAATACAATTAATTCTATCTAAAGTACTCCATGGGATATCATGCTCATTGTCTGAGGTAAATAATCGCAATAAATCGCACCTTAAAAAAGAAGGAAGTTGCTCTTCAAAATACTTATTTTCTGCATGGTATCCTAAACTTCCCTTTTGGATATTAGCCTCAAAAGTCAAGTTATATACATAGTTATAAAGTTCAACTAATTGGAGTGTTTTATTTTTATTTTTGTCAAAACATAACTTATCAACCTGGGGGGTGAACATCTTAACTAGTTGTTCATACCCCTCTTGAATAGCTCGAGCGAACAGTAATCTTATACGTATCACTTTGGAGCTTGGAACCTGATAACGTACTTTTAGTTTCTGTACAAAATCTTGCTGCTCCTCTGCTGAGCATTCACTCCTTAATATTCGCTTTAAGTCTTCACAAGAAATATCTATTTCATGCTGTAGTACATCAGAAGACAATCCTTTTCTTTCTACAAACGAAACGGCTTGTTCAAATTGAGAAGTATTCCCATCAGGCTTAAAACATCCCTCAAACTGTAAATTCACTTCATCAGGGAACATATTATTAATACTTGATATTTCAGGAGTACTTTTAGCTTTTTTCCAATTGTAAAGATTCCTTAATACTGTGCCGTGTTCATCATGAATATTTAGATCGTTTTCTAGCTTATTAGCAATAGATATATTGGTGTTTTGAATTAAATCGATGAGCCAATTCAATACTTTCGGTACAGGGAGAAGAAGCTGCGTAGGTTCAATCGGAGAGTCAACGGCAGGAAGATACCAAAACCGTCCGCTGGGCATTCCCTCATCCATTTTTGATTCAATTTGCCAAAATACCGAATGTCTCGCCAAAGCGGGAATGATAACCCTTGCTAAATAATGCCAAACAATTTTTCTTTGTGACGCTTTTGAAGAATATACATCAAGCTCGACTCTCTTGTGCATCAAGTAATCGTCTGCAACGTTGGAAATGAGATCTTTTTTTGCTCTTTCATCAAGCCCTAAAGCATCTGCTATATCACCCAAAATACTTTCCCAAGTCGTAAACAAATTATCCATCGACATATCTACATATTTGAACTTGGTTTTCGATTTTGAAGTCATCTCACTATTAGCGCCAAGCGCTTTAGCAATCTGAAGAAGTACCGATTCGAAGGTTGGAAAAGTAGCCACTGAATATCCTTTTATTGTTGTGTTTTCAGCTAGAAAAAGAAAGTTAATGGGGGGGGATTTTACTTTTCATTTTTCTAAAGAACCAATTTTATCATACTGAAGCCATCTGAATACAGGAGAACAAAAAACATGACAACAGTACAACCTAGAAAAGCAAAAGAACTGGTAATTAATTGGCACATGACAGAAGTCTGCAATTACAGTTGTAAATACTGTTTTGCAAAATGGGGACGCCCCAAAGAACTACACCGATCCGAGCAAGAAATTGAAAAATTATTAGATAACTTAGCAGATTACTTTATCAAAGGCACTCCAACATTAAAGGAAACCCTAGGGTACGAAAGTGTTCGTCTTAATTTTGCAGGTGGTGAACCAATGATGCTAGGGAATACGTTCATCACCGCATTAGCTCTAGCAAAACAAAAAGGATTTAAAACCTCAATCATAACTAATGGACATTACCTAGTTCATGGAAAATCACCTTTACCTAAAGATACTTTAGACATGATAGGAATCAGCTTTGACAGTCAGTACTTAAAAACCCGAATGAAAATAGGAAGAATCGACCGTAAAGGGAACTCTTTCGGAGTTAATGAGTTAACACAAGCTCTTACGAAGCTGACGCAATCACAAACAGGAATCCTAACAAAGGTTAATACTGTAGTTAACAGTCTTAATTGGGAAGAAGATTTCTCTGATTTAATTACTAATCTAAAGCCATACAAATGGAAAGTATTACAGGTCATGCCTTATGGTGATAATGAGTTACTAATATCCAAAAATCAGTTCGAAGATTTCGTAAAAAGACACAATGGATTAGGTTTACCTATTTATTCTGAGTCTAACTCAACGATGACTGAATCATATTTAATGATTAACCCTGAGGGGTGTTTCTACCAAAATTCGGCTAAACATTCTGGATATAAATACAGCGCATGCATTAATTCATGTGGTGTAGAAAAAGCTCTGTCCCAAATAGAGTTTGACCCAAGTACTTTTTCATCAAGATATAAAGACAAAAACATAAACATAGTAACCATCGAATAAATACCACTAAAAACTTTAAATATAACCAAGTTCCTTTCATAGGAATGCAAGCTATTAGCAAATAATAATTGAAAGTAATAATGAGGAACAAATGAATAAATTTATCGTTTTTGAAGGGTTAGATGCTTGTGGAAAAACAACACTAAGTTCCCTATATGCGAAAGAAATGAATACTGTCGTACATAATGCGATAGTAGCTGAGGCTAGTGACTTAAGAAAAGTTATTGACTCATACGAATCAAAAGAGTGTGCATTTCTGTTTTTTTTGTTAAATAACTTATTAAAGAGTAATGAAGTATCTAAAAAATTGAAAAATGAAGATATCATATTAGACAGATTCATCTTCTCAACTCTTGCCTACCAAACCATCATGCTTGGAGAAGATATTGTAAAAAGTATTTTTGACAATCTGAAAATTAATAAAAAGATCTATCTTCCAGAAGTAATCGTTTTTGTGAGGGCTGATAGTGAAACAATAAACAACCGAATAGAGACCAGAGGTGGCACGGTTCAATGGTACGGTGATGCTGTTACGCAAAATAACTGTGTTGAATCAGCATATCACAAAATTTTTGAATGGTTTGATATTCCAATTGTAGAGGTCGACACATCAGAAAAACATGGCCGCTCAATACAAGAAAATTACCAACTAATGAAAGATCGGATTGAGCACACTCTTTCGGGAAGAAGTATTTCAAACCGTTTATAGTTCAATAGTTTTCGGTAAGATTGCATAACTATGCGGGTATAAATTACTCGCAAATAAAGCTAACTCTAAGCGTGTTTGAATTATCACTTTAAAAAGCTTGTGCGTTATCTTAAAAATATCGCGCAGCCTAAGATTAATCCCACTAACTTGAATCTGCCTCTTCAGAACATTTAAGCCTGAGAGGCTATTCAGTTCCACTTAAAAGTCAATCAGAAGTAACAACCAAGACATAACCCTTTGTGAAGAAAAAGCTTATAAAAACAATAAAGAGCCCCTTCCTAAATGCTTTGTTAACCGTTTTGATATCAGTGGCTTGCTGCGTGATTCGCCGCTACACTTTCTAACCTTTCAGCTAACCAAACTTTAATAATCGATTGGCGAGTTACACCTACACGATTAGCTTCACGATCTAATGATTCAATCATCCATATTGGAAAATCAACATTTATTCGTTTTTGACTTTGCATTGGACGCTTAGCTTTAGATAAATCTAGATCGCCTAGAATATCGTCGCCATCGTCAAATTTTGCATCAAATTCATTCGCTTTCATAAACCTTTAACTCACCTTTTCTTGAGCGTCAAACCGAACTTATTCGAATGTTTTGACCTCGATATGTAATAACGCCAGTCCAATGTTTACCATTATTACTCAAAAAGTAACTTTCGATGATATTTCAAAAAGACTGCCAACGCCTCATTAAGCGGACTAAAATTGTGGGTTATAATGTGTAGCGAAACGTAACCCACTGTTTTAGTTCTATTTAAATACCTTATTACAAGTACCTTAGTCAGCAATCGTATTAAGGTTTTATCTATATAAACCAGTCAAACCATCAAGCATCATAAATTGTGATTTTTTTCCTTGCTTTATATCGCCCTCATGGTTGAATCGATTTGTACTATTAACAAGAATACAATGTTCCTTTGCACGAGTTATTCCTACAAAATGCAAATTCAAATCTTGTTCCCAACTAGAAAAAACCTCATCGTAACAACCTCTTATGAATTCACGTTTGGGCATTATCCAGTCGTAAAGATCTAGATGAAAAACAATATCAAACTCTAGTCCCTTAGATTTATGTAGTGTCATGATTTGGACTTCATTTTTATTTTCAGGCATATATTGCTTCAAAATATTTTTATCCGCTAGCACGCGATCTAAAGCGTTCACTTCAATCTCAATAACTTTTTCATCCAAAATTTTGTGCGTTAACTCTAAGATTGCATTTTTTATAGTTGAACTATCGCGACCAGAAATTGATTTAATCGAAGTCCTCAAATCTTTCAAACTTGATGGTGAAAAAGAAGAATACTGTTCGACCACCTCAACAACATCATTAATTAATACCTTATGATCCAAATAATAAGCCAACAGGCTACTCATTAATTTAGTTTTTGAAGTATTGATAAGACTCAGTGGATTTTCGCCAAATATCCTATTTGGGACACCTAGTTTAGTTTCAAGGAGGGAAAGACTATTATTATTCCGCACTAAAATAGCTATATTTGAAAGTGATTGTACGATTTTATCAGCAAGCAACTTATTGATACTTTCAGTCAAAGACTCTGCTACATCATGCTGTGTGCCATTTAATACCCATTGATAAACTCGTATATCGCTTGTGGGCAATAGCAAACAATTACTGTCAAAAATACGATTTGCATAGTTAACAATTGAAGGGTGGCAACGATGATTAACATTTACTATATGATGCTCAAACACTTCAGGTTTTGTAATTAGAGCTTGAATATACTGAGGATCACTTCCTCGCCATGCATAAATAGACTGATTTACATCCCCTACGGCTACCGCCTTCAATCCAAGATCTAATATGCTAAGAAACAACTCATGTTGTGGTTGGGATGAATCTTGATATTCATCAATATACAGTGACGTATACTTAGAACTTATATAATTTCTACAAGCTAAAGAGTTAGTAACTATTCGTACAGCAAGAATGCCAATTGACTCTAGAAGAATAATTCCATTATCGTATAACAATTTAAATTTATCTTCATAGGTCATATAGTCATCAGTGTTAAATTCATTTCCAATTTCATCTAACGGTGGCAAGCCTATTTTTTGTTTTTCATTCAGATCGTTATATGATTTACACTCAACGGTATAATCTGACTTTCCATATAATCTAGATATAAATGGGAATATTAACTCAGACAAACAGAAGTGGTCTATTGTCCCAAAGAAACTTGATTTTGTTTCTAATCCGCCTTGCTTACATCGTTGCTTTAACTCTTTACTGGCTTTAACAGTAAAAGTGATACCTATAACGCCTTTATACCCTTGCAAGTCAACCACTTCTCGTCTTATTTTTTCAACGATAATGGATGTTTTACCACTTCCAGGGCAGGCAGTGATAACCATATTAGATTTTGATTCTATCGCTGCATTTTGATCTGGCGTAAACTCAAAACCTATCATTTTATTTCACTCCTTCAGCGATTCTTTTTGCATGAATTAATGGTTGAATTAATAAGCCTGTACTAATATTTTTCAACTGATTTTTATGAAGAACCAAAAACTCTCGCATTCGAATTGCTTTCTGTGCTTGCAGATAGCTTATTGCTACTGATATATCAGTTGTATTTGCATATCCTAATAATTCGCGAGGTAATTCCAAAGCTATATCATATTCAAGATCTACTTGTGAAAGGTATAATCCTAGAGGATTTATTATATTAGAAACATTTGCCCAAACTCCATTTTGAACGAGGCTCTGCGGTGTCGTTTGAATTGTGTAATGAGGATATGGCGCTAACCCCTTAATGTTTAAACATCGATTAATTCCGGCTAGGTTTTTAAGGTCTTTATATGGAACTTTAGATACATCATTATCTGTTCGCATAACCCAAGGTATTTCAAGAGCATCTAGTATTTTTCCGTAAATATCAAATTGAACCCCGTCAACACAGAGAATAGAGATATTAAAATAATCTAAATCAATGCCTGATGAATATGCAAGCTCTTGATAAAATAGTTGCTCAGAAGGACCTTCAACCAGAAAAACGCAATGTGAAAAAAACGCTTCCGCAGGTAAAATGCTCATTCTGTAGCCTAGATTATCCCAAGCAGTACTAATACAGTCAGAACATCCATTATTTGCGGCATAGCTATTACCAGATTTACTTGTAATACGTACAATTGAATTGGGTTTATATCTAGCAGCTATTTGAGGAGAATGACTAGTAATGATCGTTTGCCCTGGCAACTCTTTTATCAAGTAATCAGCCAACTTTCTCTGTTGATGTGGATGAAGATGTGCTTCGGGTTCCTCTACACAATAGAAAGTCACTTCGTGAACAGGATCAAATTCTCTTTCACTTTTTGCTTTCCATAATGCTAATAGAATTTGATTATCTCGCCCATCCCCACCGAGCATTAGCTTCGCTCCAGCGCTAGAAGCACCAAGCTCTAAATTATCAATAAATTGATGTACTTTGATTGCCCCTGAATCTAGATGTACTGAATAGTCATCATAGGAATGTGAAAGTTTTTTCAATTCATCATTCACTAAAGATGTTGACTCTTTTACATAATTTAGACGTCTGACTCTTTCGTTAATAACATTAAGCCCCCTTGATATTTTACTCAGTTGTAAATCATCGTTTGAGGACTCTATGGTGTCACGGCTTTCTTTAGATAAATTAAGTAATTGCTTCTTCTCAATATCTATGAATTTTTTCAAATCACGACGTGATTTCACATACCTTAAATTAATATATTTTAGGTAATAGCGACTAGGTATTTCTTCAAGGTTTGCTTCGTCGCTACCGATATATATTTTATAATCAAAACTATCGTCCGCTACGAATTTAAAAATGGAACAACCATAATCACTCACATGACCTTTTAATGAAGATAGAGCTGCATCTTCATTAATGTCTTTAAAAAAGATCGTAATTGAATATTGCTTGGACTGGCTTCCATCTTCAAATATATGAAAATCAGTGGATTGTGGTTCAATATCTCTTTCTGAAAGAGATTTGTCGAGTAATACCCTAATGGCATAGATTAGGTTAGTTTTTCCGATATCATTTGAACCTATAACGAGAGTACTCTCGTTAAAACGAATCGTTGCTTGAGCAAAATTCCGGAACCCGATAACTTCAACTTTTTCAATTATCACTTAAACATCCTTATAGTTAACATTATCAGAATACAGCGAGCTTCAGGTTGGTACTTGTAACGCCGCATTAAGGTGTAAGCAACGCTACCACAAAACCTAACCATACCACCGTAAATGCAAAACCCAACGATGAAATGAAAAATGCCATGCGTTGGGAATCTGTCTTAAACGCTTTGTTAGCCGAAATTCGACTCTACATCTTCTGATTCTAGAACTTTATTAATCAAATTAAATTGGAACTTACGAATGTTATTTGTTCCACGTAAAGTGTCAATCATTTCTTGTAGTGTACGACCATCGCGTCCAATGATGGTATTTACTGCTTTTACCTTAGATGGAAACGGTGTTGAATAGTAATATTGACGTAAAGTAGCTTGAATATCTGCCAAAGGACCTCCAGGAACTACATCCCAGCAGACAACTAACATGTTAATTGCAGTGTTCAACTCTTTAGCTAAAGGATCCAACTTTTTGGTAGAGGTATCTCCATTACCACCACCTCCTGTTCCATCGGAAACCAGAGGATTAAATAAAGGTAACGGGACTAACTCCGCCAGTTCTAAAAATTCATTGGCTGCATGATCTCCGCAATAGAAAGTACCTTTATCTAAGGGTTCTGTTCTAGATACATAATCAAAACAGTAATAACTATTTGTAAGTGTAATACTCGTACAACTCAACTTTTGTTGACCATTTAGTAACTTTACATGAGCCACAGGTTTGATGATGTAATTATCAACAATTCGTTGGCGACTTTCTGTTCCACGACACTTCATAGCATACAACCCTTATAATATTAAACTATTAAACTATTAAACTATTAAACTATTAAACTATTAAACTATTAAACTATTAAACTATTAAACTATTAAACTATATCTAGATTAATGGGGTTAACTCAACATTTTTGGCTAACGCCCTGTTAAGGTGTGAGCAACGCAATACCGAAGCCACCGCAAACCACCTTAATCACTAAGCGCAACGCATGGTAAAAATGCCACGCGTTGCGAATCACTCTTAAACAGTTTGTTAGGTTAATTGCCAAAGCGAAACTATTTATTGTTTCCACCTTGCTTACCAAAAGCAGGCTTCAAGTCATACGACATCGCATCCTCAATGAGTTGAAGGACTTCTATTGGAGCGTCATATTCAAGAATACGAACCTCATACTTGCCATCAAACCATTGATACATGTGCAGGGAGTAAGTTTTGTTTGGGCAATTAACCAAGTGTTGCCTTAACCGTTTTCGTAAGCCAGTAGTTGAAGAGCCAACATATAGAACATGTGATGGGCTATTTACTTTGCTACATGCTTTAAGCTTTTTCCGCTTAAAATCTACGAATGATTCAAACGTGCTATCTGCACATCCATCAACTTCTTTGATGACATAGATCCCTTTATCGATATCTGGAACCTCATCAAAGCTAGCAACCGTAAAATCAGATTTTGGCTTCGCTGCTTTAGCGGTTTCACAATCTCTAATCAGTCTATCCAAGTATTCCATTACTATTGTTTTCATCCTATTCAGCTAACGCCAAATTAAGGTGTGAACAACGCCAACACCTTGTCTAAAGCATTGTGCAATAAACACTAAACTAGCTTGAAGTGAAAGCGCCGAGCGTTGTGAGTCACTCTTAAATTTATTGTTAGGGCGCATATGTATGGCGTTCTTTTCTTAGCACCTCTTTAGCTAAACCTGATAGATCAGGAAACACCAATGAGTCAGTTATACCAACAGCTTCTAAATCACGAACCATCGTCGGTATTGCGCTGTAAGGTATCATTATTTTGACCAATATATCCCTGATTGGTTCGTAGTAATCTATTGCCCAGATATTTGCACCATGCAAAGTAAAATACCCTGATTGAGCTCGAATACGCTTATCAATGTGATTTGGAGAAATGGCGACGGGCAAAATATTGTTAACTTCACCCTTACTCATTGGGTCAATGTACATTTCCCAATTATCACACTCCTCAGAAATTGAAACTATTCTTTTTTCTAAAATCGATGCTTCGTTAAAAGTTTTAGGACATAAGGCAAAAACAGCTGCAGCATGTTGTGAAAACTCTCCTGCTTGTGAAGATAAGTATTCTTCCAAAGAGATTTCTTCATCATCATACAGCTCACTGTTAGAAGGCGTTGATTCAATAGCAAAATATAGTGCTATCAGAGCATTTGTTGTCCAGTCTAGCAGCCTTGTTGGAACCCCATAATGCTGCATTAAAAACATCCATTCAAATTCATTTTTGGGCTCTTTTTCCAAAAATGGACCTGCTTTCATTTTAAATTCATCAAACATTCGCTCTGCAGAAATCCCACCGACCAACCCACCACCAGAGTTGAACCGTTGATCTGGAGTTACTTTATTTCCACGCCCGTCGGTCAACGGGACTGTGTCCCTCAAAACGGATGGAATCAACCGATGTGAAGCCGACGAATGACCCCGAAACCACATTTGATCGCTCTTTCTCGCGACACTCGATGTCACAGATATATATTCAGATAAACTATTTACTACATATTGCTTCAAAATTGACTCCTATCTTGCGCCCTAACCCCGCGTTAAGTGGTGAGCAACGCAGACCACCAAACCTAAACCATTGTGCCGTAAACACTAAACTCAAAGCAAACCGAAAATGCCAAGCGTTGGGAATCCGTCTTAAACGCTTTGTTAGCCCTGTTTTGCAATACACAACAACCACTTTGAGCTAGTCATCAATTCCGTATTATCAAACCACAAACAACCTATATTTAGCCATTCT
Organism: Aliivibrio sp. 1S128; assembly: GCF_001691065.1. NCBI lineage: Bacteria > Pseudomonadati > Pseudomonadota > Gammaproteobacteria > Vibrionales > Vibrionaceae > Aliivibrio > Aliivibrio sp. 1S128. The sequence continues at coordinate 151,410 of NZ_MAJV01000058.1, forward strand.
AACAGTTCCATTTTACTAACTTCTGGCTTATCAGGTAATAATACCGATAGCCTCCTGTTATCCTGAGCTTTCAAAGTAAAGCTATAATCAAACAACTGACCAATAGCCATTCTTAGATGTGCTTGTTCAGTTGAACTTTTTACTTCGATGAGTAAGTCGAACTTTCCATCGAACTTTTTCACCATAACATCATACATGCACGACTTATCTTTACCTTCCGTCAAAGTAAAATCTGATAATGCTACAGTTAATTGGTTTGTGATTTTATTATGTAGTCTCTTTTGATTGATCTCTCTTGCAGCTGACAAAGAGACAATATCATCATCATCTTTTAATTTAAGAGTTTCTTCTTCTGTAAGCTGAGGTTTAAGCAAGCCCTTTACTGCTGACTTTCCCTTTATCGACAAAAAATCAACCATATCCTGATTTATTTGATCTAAGTCAGCAGCATCATCAATGCCATTTGTACCGATTAACTTGGTCATTGCTTCGTACTGAACACTTAAGCTCTTTTGTTTTACATTGAGCTTCTTTAGAAGAGTTTTAACTCCGTCACTTCCATTTATTAGGGGGAAAAGAATATCAGGATCTAACGAAAAAAAAGTTGGCGTTAGAAAGTGTTCTACACCCATACTTTTAGATGCCTTTCCCTGCAATGGAATCCTACTTAACTTAGAAATACCATTTATTAGCTCAATGCGGTCATCTGCTCCCTGCATAAACAAAGATTTTTTATACATAGGTAGCAACTTATCAAAGTGCTCTTCAACCCATATTAGAACACTATTCCTATACGCATTATAAAATTTTGTAAAACCAGTATGAGACGTTACAAGACCTCGTAATTCTTCTTTGCTAGATTCATTAATAACAAACATCTCAATACTTTCTAACGACATGCTTCTAAAATCAACACCAAAGATGTCAGACAAAGCAGGAATTTTAACACTTGTTATATAAGAAGTGTTTTCTGGCGCATTGCTCTTACTAATCCAAGTGAGTTTCGACAAACCATATAAATGAATAGGCTCGACATCCCCTCTTTCGAAGACATATTGAGCTAAAATACGGACGAGTTTATTCGTACGTCTTTGTCTTTCTGCCCAGTTAATTGACATATAAATACCTCTATTTCAGACGAAGGTCTAACGCTCTTTCTACGACAAAATGTCTTATAGTTCCCTACCACATTTGTCACTAGTTATTCTATTAAGGCATCTCGCCTTTTTCTTAAACTCAAATATATCAACACCATAAACTATATTATATAAGTCGCAGCATTCATCCTATGCGGCAACGTGTCGCTTTATGCGGTTAGCTCACAGGCTTCTTCGATAAACCATAAACTGCATGATTGATAATGCGACCATTCAGGTTTTCTCGATTAGAAATAATGCCTTCTAATGTCATGCCTAAACGCTCACAAACCTTACGGCTTGGTAAGTTGTTCTCGCCTGCTGCTATTTGAATTTTCTCAAGCTGTAAATCTGTGAAAGCAATCTCGATTAACTTAGAGACGGCACGAGTAATAATGCCCTTACCTTGATAAGACTCACTGAGCCAATAACCTATCTCAGCCATTTTTAAATTATGATTAATTGTATTGAAGCTGACATTACCAACCAACTCACCTTGGTACACCATGGCGCAAACCATTCCTTTACCTTCGGCATAATCAAGTAACGATTTACGCACAAAGCGTAGAAAGAAATCCTCAGACTTTGCGTGTGACGGCCAAGCTAGCCATTGAGATAAATAGGCTTCTTCCTTCGAGACGATCTCAAAGTACTTTTTCGCAAAAGAGGGCTCAATAAGTGCCAATTTCAATTCACTGTCAACTTCTACTGTAAACATAAGCCATCCTTTGAGGTGGTCATTCATAATGCGTACACCATACCATTTGCTGGGTAAATTTCATGTAATTTCTTTTTGTTTTGCCTTTAACTTCTCATTTTCATTAAAACCCAATCTATTGATAATATTAACTATAAATGGTGAGCTTTCTCTTTTACCCAATCACTAGATACAAAAAAGCCGAGCAAGTTACCCTGCTCGGCTTTTAGTTTTACCAATTTTCGCTATACGAATATTAACTCGTTATTGGCTGTTTTTGTCTTTTGGCTGATTCTCTGGTAAGTCTTTTACTTCGTCATACCATAAATCGTGGTGTTCTTTAGCCCATGTTTCGTCAACATCGCCTGTCACCATACCTTCTAGTCCCGCTTCCATACCAAACAGACCAATGTAGATGTGGAAGATGAAACCACAAATCAAGATCAGTGCTGAGAACATGTGGATCAAGTTAGACAATTCCATATCACGGCGTAATTGGCCGAAGATTGGGAAATCTAATACAAAACCACTGATCGCTGCGATTGCACCAAACCAGATTAGAAGCCAGAAAATCGCTTTTTCACCACCGTTTGAGAAACCTGCTGATGGATGCGAGCCTTTATGCTTACCAACCATGCCGCCCATTTTTAGGAACCATTGAATGTCTGTCTTGTTTACGATGGATTTTCTCCACCATTTCACTAAAACAGTCATTAATAGAATGCCAAAGATTGGGCCCATGTAGTTGTGATACTGCTTCGCGGCATAAATGATCATGCCCCAAATATCGGTCGGTAATACTGGTTTTAAAAAGTGCTTACCATAGACCAAACATAATCCACTGAACGCCAGTGTTAAAAACGTGAACGCCATGCTCCAGTGCAATGCACGGTCCATTTTGCTCCAACGTTGAATTCGACGTCCTGTTTTTGGTTTGCTTAATTTTAGGGGACCAATGGTAAAATACGCCAGTGTCACCATTGCTAAACTACCAAAGATCGCTAATGCACCTAATGGTGACATCCACTTCTCTTTTAACACATACCACGTTTCGCCAGCCGTACTGATAAGTACGCCATGCTCTGGTGATTGTGAAGTCGTGTAGCCTTCTTCGCCCGCTCTTACTTGACGCCAAAAATCAGCACCACCAAGTTGGGTCATCTCTTTCTCTGCACTTTTCGCGGCTACACTGTCATTTGCCATGCTAGGCATAGAAAATGTCAGTGTTAATGCTGCCAATACTGGCAGCAATAACGAAAGAGAAAGACGTTTTAGTTGTTTCAACATCGCTCTCTCCACCGGATTAGCTCTTAGTCGCATCGAACGATAAGTCTTCACCGTTTGTCCAACCCGCGTCTTTTGCGCCACGTTCTACAACACGTTGACGGAAGATATCAGAGACTTTCTCTGCATCACCAGCAAGCAGTGCTTTGGTTGAACATAATGAAGCACACATTGGCAATTTACCTTCAGCGATACGGTTTGCACCGTACTTATCACGTTCTTCTTGTGAACCTGGTTCTACACCCGGGCCACCTGCACAGAATGTACATTTGTCCATTTTGCCACGCTCAGCAAATGCACCCTGTTTAGGGAACTGCGGCGCACCAAATGGGCAAGCAAATAGGCAGTAACCACAACCGATACAAAGATCTTTGTTGTGACGCACGATGCCATCTTCTGTTTGTTCAAAACAATCCGCAGGACAAACCGCCATACAAGGCGCATCCGTACAATGCATACATGCAACAGAGATTGATGTTTCACCCGGCTCACCGTCGTTTAGTGTTACTACGCGACGACGTTGGATGCCCCACACTAGTGCATCATCATTTTCATTTTTACATGCAGTGACACAGCCGTTACATTCAATACAACGTTTGGTGTCACATAAGAATTTCATTCTAGCCATTTTATATCACCCCTTACGCTTTCGTGATTTTGCATAGTGTCACTTTGGTTTCCTGCATTTGTGTTACAGGATCATAGCCATAAGTGGTTGCTGTGTTTGCTGCTTCGCCAATAACGTATGGAACCGTACCTTCTGGGTACTTAGTCGTTAAGTCTTCGCCTTGGAATTTACCGCCGAAGTGGAATGGTAAAAACGCCAGACCTGGTTTCACACGACGTGTCACCATGGCTTTAACGTGAATTCGACCTTTCTCTGCACCTTCAACCCACACCATTTCACCGTCTTTAAAGCCGATGTCGTTTGCGTCTTTCGGGTTCACTTCAACAAACATTTCTTGTTGAAGCTCAGCAAGCCATGGGTTAGAACGCGTCTCTTCACCACCGCCTTCATACTCAACAAGACGACCCGTCGTAAGAATAATTGGGTATTCTTTTGACTTATCTTGGTCTTGAATTGTTTTGTACAATGTTGGTATACGGAAGTTAGCCGCGCGGTCATCCCATGTTGGGTAATCAGCAACCAAATCACGACGTGGTGTGTATAACGGCTCACGGTGTTGTGGAACACGGTCAGGGAACGTCCATACAATCGCACGTGCTTTTGCATTACCAAATGGCATACAACCGTGTTTAATAGCAACACGTTGAATACCGCCAGATAGATCGGTTTTCCAGTTTTTACCTTCTGCTGCTACTTTTTCAGCCGCAGTCAGATCGTCCCACCAACCAAGTTGCTTAAGCAGTTTGTCAGTGAATTCTGGGTGACCATCTTCAATCTCACACCCTACTGGGTAGCTGTCTTCTGCTAGTAAGCTTTCACCTTCAAATTCCACACCAAAACGAGTACGGAAGTTACCGCCGCCTTGCGCTACAGGTTTAGACGTATCATAAAGAATGTGCGTACCTGGGTGCTTCATTTCTGGCGTGCCCCAACAAGGCCAAGGAAGGCCGTAGGTTTCACCATTAACTGGGCCGCCTTCTGCTTCTAGCGTTGTTTTGTGGAACGTGTGCCAGTTTTGTGTGTGCGCTTTAATACGCTCTGGGCTTTGACCTGTGTAGCCAATTGTCCACATACCTTTGTTGAATTCACGAGTAATGTCTTCAATTACAGGTTGGTTGTTCTCATCAATTTTGATGTGTTTGAACAGTTGATCTGAGTAACCTAACTTTTTAGTCAGTAGGTACATGATCTCGTGGTCAGGTTTTGATTCAAACAACGGCTGAATGACTTGCTCACGCCATTGGAATGAACGGTTTGATGCCGTTACTGAACCGTGCGTTTCAAACTGCGTTGTTGCAGGAAGAAGGTATACGCCATCTGTACGATCATTCATTACTGCTGCAACGGTTGGGTATGGATCAACGATGACCATCATATCCAATTGTTTCATTGCTTTTCTGATCTCAGTACCACGTGTTTGTGAGTTTACTGCGTGACCCCAATAGAACATTGCACGGATATTGTCGTTTTGTTCGATGTTTGCTTTGTCTTCTAAAACACCATCAACCCAACGAGAGACAGGAATACCAAAGTTGTTCATCGGCGTTTTGCCGTTGTATTTACCTTGGTCGAATCGGTTTTGAACCCATGAGTAATCTAGATCCCACACTTTTGACCAGTGTTTCCACGCGCCTTCACCAACACCGTAGTAGCCAGGAAGCGTATCTGAAAGAACACCTAAATCCGTTGCGCCTTGTACGTTATCGTGACCACGGAAGATGTTTGCGCCGCCGCCTGATTTACCCATGTTACCTAGTGCAAGTTCTAGTACACAGTAAGCACGCGTGTTGTTGTTACCTGTTGTATGTTGAGTACCACCCATACACCAAACAACACAACCTGGACGGTTTTCTGAAAGCAGTTTTGCGGTTTCGTATACTTCAGCTTCTGTGACGCCAGTAACACGCTCAACTTCTGCAGGATTCCATTTAGCTACTTCTGTGCGGATCTCATCCATACCAAACACACGTTGGTTAATGAATTCTTGATCTTCCCATTTGTTAGCAAAAACGTGGTACAAGACGCCCCAAATGAAGGCAACGTCTGAACCCGGACGCAATGAAACATAATGATCGGCTTTTGCAGCAGTACGTGTACGACGCGGGTCGGCAACAACGATCTTACAACCATTCTTCTCTTTTGCGATCAGAATATGTTGCATTGCTACTGGGTGTGCTTCTGCAGGGTTCGAACCAATGAATAGCATAGATTTACAGTTATGCATGTCATTGAATGAGTTGGTCATTGCACCATAGCCCCATGTGTTTGCAACACCGGCTACTGTGGTTGAGTGACAAATACGCGCTTGGTGATCGACGTTGTTTGTACCCCATAGTGACGCCATTTTACGGTACAAATACGCTTGTTCGTTGTTGTGCTTCGCAGAACCTAACCAGTACACTGAATCTGGACCTGATTCTTTACGGATCTCAAGTGCTTTGTTGCCGATCTCTTCGATCGCTTGATCCCAAGACAGTTTTACCCATTTGCCATTTTCTAGCTTCATTGGGTATTTTAGACGACGTTCGCCATGACCATGCTCACGCAATGCTGCGCCTTTTGCACAGTGACCGCCTGCGTTAAATGGGTGGTCGAATGCTGGCTCTTGACCAGTCCATACGCCATTTTGTACTTCAGCGTAGATACCACAACCAACAGAACAGTGAGAACAAATTGTACGTTTCACTTCTGTTGGCGCATCAACTGGCACTTCTTTCGCTTGTGCTTTTTTCATCATGCTTGGAACAAACATGCTTGCACTTGCTACTGCACCCGCAGCAATGGTTGAAGTACGCATGAACATACGACGTGTAATGCCCAGCTGGTTCTCTTGCTTTTGTACCGAATCGGAACGTTTAGTCAATTTCATTATTAAGCTCCGTTATAGGCTATCGTAATAGTCACGAATGTGTTGAGTTTCGCGATATCCATCGCCTTTCTTCTCAACGTCTTTTTTATCCGTTACTGTGCTTGCACTTGCTGTTCCTGAAACGGCTGCGGCTACTGTTCCTGCGGCAGCTGCAGTTGCAAGGCCCTTCAGTAACGTGCGGCGGTTTAGGTCCGTATTTTTATTGCTCATTCAATGCTCCTTTGCTTCCAATTAACTTGGAATGGGCGTCTGTTTTTATGGTTTTAATTCTTTTAAATCACAACGACGTTTATACTTCTGTGACTTCAATTACGTTTGGATTTTTTGCAAAGCGCGTTTGTTCTACAATGAAAAACGCCTCAACTAGTTGTGTCACTGATTTGTAGAAATCCGCATTTTCAGCGTTATTGATTTGCTCACACAGTGCGACATACCAAGGTTGGATATGGCGGTTAAAGAATCGTTGTTGCAAAACTTCTGCATCATTCGCTTCAATCAACATCGCCATTACTTCACATAATGCTGAGATATGATCTTCAGGCTCTTTTATGTCATCTGCTCGCTCAAAACCTAATTGCATAAGGTCTTGGCGAAGGGCAACTAACGGTTTTTCCATTAAAGCGCCCGCTATGTGCCATGAGCCAAACGGCATCACTTCACCACGGCCAACGCCAATGAATAGGTTTTGGTATTCGTCTGTTAGTGCTTCTTGATTTGATTCTTGAGCTGCTTTTGAAACCGCAACCCAGGCTTGACTCATCTCATGATTGTCATTGTCTTCGACTTCAAGCGTACTTAACCAATCAATCACCATTTCATCAGGTGCAATACGAAATAAATGCGCTAATAAACCATAGATTTCTTGTCTTACTTGTTGTTGTTCATTCATGGTCATTACACCTTTAATTGTTTTTCTGGATTTGCAGACAGATCGATAAAGATGTCTTTTACTCGACAATCTTCACACATGTATAGACGACTGATTGAGGCTTCGTCACTAAAGTGTGGGTTACCCTGTAACTTAACTCTTAGCATTTCAATCATTGATGCTGGAGCGAAAGGCGCTCCACAAGTAATACAACAAGCGGCATCTTCTTTATGCATGATTTGTGTTTCTTGACGCTCTGCTTGGCTCCAGTTCATTTGCACTTTCATGCTCAATACTTTTTCTGGACACGCGCTAACACAAAGGCCACATTGAACACAATCTTGTTCAATGAATTTTAATGTTGGTGAATCGGGATCGCTGTGCAATGCACGAGTCGGACAAACCGCAACACAACCCATACATAAGGTACAGTCTTTCGTTTCACAGCTCACGCTGCCATAAGGTGCATGAAAAGGAAGAGATTGAATTTCAGTAATTTCGATATTATTTGATGTCGCATCAGCAGCTAGGTGATCTAACGCGCCCATTAAACGTGCACGCTTATTGCCTGTTAAAGGTTGTTCAATTACCGCTAATGGCGTATCGATAAGTGTCATTTCGTGTAACGCTTCCATGTAAACGACTTGGATACGTTGAGGATCTAATCCTAATTGAGATAAGAAAGCCTGTGCGATTTCGACTTCTTGCGTTAATACACGCTGAATGGTTTCTGGCATTCTGCGGCTGGCAATGAAAAGGATTTGTGCTGCGCCATTAACAAGTGCAGAGAACCATGTATCAATACCAACAGAAAGAAGCTCATCAAGAACCACTGGGATAACATGATCTGGCATGGTTTTCAGTGCCATCACGTTAAAGTTTTCATGACGATCACTACAGAAAGCGATAATAGGTGTTTTGCCACCCTCTTTCTTGTAGTTTTCTAGTAGGCGAGTTGCGAAGTATTGTGTTTTCTCGGCTTCTGGCAATGCATAGCTGATCGCTTCAGTCGGACAAGCAGTGGCGCACGTACCTACACCTTGACAAAGGTATGGGTTAATTTGAATGTGGTGGCCTGTTTGATCTGAGCCTTCACTGGTTAGTGCGCCAGCAGGACAAGCATCAACACAACGCTCACACCCTTTTACGCCACGTGAACTGTGTGCACATAATTCTGGGTTTAAGCGAAAGTATTTTGGTTTATCAAACGTACCAACAAGCGCTGGCAATTCATCAAGCACTTGTGCAAGCGTTGGATAACCACGACCGACAGGATAATAACCCGGTACAGGCACTTGCTCTGACATTACGCTGTCTAGTTTCATGTCTAACACAAGATCGAACGCAGCGGCACCAATGGTTGCTTTTGCTAGATTCACGCGTTCACCATTTAACGTGCACTCAACATCAAATGCGCCTAAAAAGCCTTTGATGCTTAGATCTTTAGCGTGGTAAACCGTTTTTTCAGTCTCTTTATCGTGTGCATCGGATTCGGTTGATACCAGTGTGATGCTGTTCAGCTCTGAGAACTGCTCGGCAACATCAACAATAATGCTGGTAGGTCCAATGATGATCAAGTTACCACGGCTTTCGTAACTAACCGTTGGTGGGATTAAGTTGTTTAACTCAACGGTTTGCGCAATAGCGAACTGACGCGCTTTGGCATTCGTTGTTTCAGATTGTGCTAAAAATTGGGTTAACATTGCTTCACCTATTCTTGACCCCATTTGGGCCTATTCAGTTCTAAGACTGGTTTCTAGGTAGTACATCGCAATAACCGTACCAACTTAATGGGTAATAATTAGAAATATTAATTGGGTAAAATGCGCAATTTTTAGACTATTTGGCAGGCGGTGTTTTTTGTCGGGACATTTTGTCTCACCATGGTTCAAAATGTCCCGATTGTTTAAGTGGTCTTTTTTGTCTCACTTGAGGCTTTTTCGTCGTCAGTAACGTATTGATATTCATTATCATTACTGTTTATTGCTTCATTTTTAGCGGTTAATTCTTGTTGTTGTTCTGATGCTTCTTTTGATAATGATTCTGATAATTGCTCTGCCACTAACTCTTGCTCAATCTCGCCTGCTTCTTCAACTGGCTCTACCATCCAATCTCGTAATTTGGCTGCAGTTTCACTATCAAGTTTTGATGGTGTTGAGTAGTTTGGCTCATCTTCCATTGCAAATTCAGGGTTCAAAAACATCTTACGCAATGCGGCTTTTTTCAGGTTTTTATCTACCCCTGTTGCCATAAATTGGCTGACATTGCTGGTTCCTGTAATCGTACCCAGATCGGCCTCGGTAGGCAGATCTATCTCAGGCGTTGATTCTACCTCTTCTAGAACTGATGCTGTTTCAACATCCTCGACAGAAGCGTCAATAACAGGTGTTGACGGTGCTTGAATAGGCTCATCACTGACCTCTTCACCTTGTTTTACCTTCTGTTTTCTCAGTGCCCATCTACTTAGGAAGTTGCTCACTTGCGCGCCCCGCACCTTTACGTTTCTTTCTACGAACTTCTATCAGTTCACCGTTTTTGCCGATAAAGGCTTCTAGCCATGCCTGTACAGGTAGTGGCATACCAATCGATAGCACAACGTAATCACCATCCATGTATTGCCCTATCAAGCTTTGTGACGCCGTGATCATTACTGGGGTAAGTACGTCATTATCATTTTCAAAGGCAAAAAATAGCTTTGGATCTTGAGAGCTTAAATTAAAACGGTAATCGGTTCGTTCATCTAAAAATATTTCTAGATCTCGCTCAAATAAGATGCCGTTACTTTGCGCTGCTTGTGTTTTTTTCTCATAAAGATGAATGTCACCAATATGCCAAGATGGCGCACTCCAACGTCCCACTTGTTTGATTTCTTCAATCACTTCAAATTGAAGCGGCCATTGGTTTTCTGTTTTTTGATCCACAAGTCACCCTTCTTTTTATGAGGCTTTTTTATCTCTATTCACACTATAAAGCAATCCTTATACCAACAACGGTTTATTTCTAATTTAACCACAACTCATCCTGTGGTATAAAATTTGCGTGTAATACGTTAATTACCTTAAATCTCATTAATTTGGAGCTTACTTTGAGCCAATCACCAAGAATAATAACTACTGGCGCTGTACCTAAACAAACTCTTACTGTGGATGTTTATGATGAATACGGTGAGAAGCTAACAAAAGAAGTCGCGTGTGAACAACCATTAACGGTTATGTTGAATTGGCAAGAAGTGGTGACTCTAATGACGTTAGGCGCACGCCCTGCTGAATTAGTCGTTGGCTATTTAAAGAATCAACATTTCATTAGCGATGTAACGTTATTAGAATCCATCATGATTGATTGGGAAACCAAAACAGCCGCGGTGAATACTAAAGAGACTACTGAACACGTTAAAGAGAATTTAAAGAAGAAAACGGTTACCTCTGGCTGTGGTCAAGGCACCATGTATGGCAACGTGATGAAGCAACTTGAGAATTACCAAGTGCCTCAAGTAACCATCAATCAATCGGATATTTACGCCTCGTTAGAAGCACTGACTTATCACAATGACACGTACAAAGCCGCAGGTGCAGTGCATGGCTGTGCGATTTGTGAAAACAACCAAGTCTCGTCTTTTGTAGAAGATGTAGGCCGTCATAATGCAGTAGATACACTTGCGGGCGAATTATGGCTGAACCGTGGTACAGGCGACAATAAACTGTTTTACACCACAGGTCGTTTAACCTCTGAAATGGTGATTAAAGTCGCTCAAATGGGTATTCCCGTTTTACTTTCTCGCTCAGGAGTCACGCAAATGGGCTTAGATTTGGCGCAGAAATTTGGCATTACGATTATTGCTCGCGCGAAAGGTAAGCGTTTCCAAGTGTTTGCTGGATATGAAAAAATCAACTTTGATGTGAAAGGTGAAGCGGCGCTTGGGGACTAAAACAGAAACTAGAAACTAGAAACTAAGCATAGCAAGGACGAGTAAGAGCAAAAAGCAATGACTCGTCCTTCATCCCTAAAATCTACCTCCTTAACAGAGGCATAATTCTATTTATGCTTTTTCATTAAATTCTTTTTGATATTTCAATACTTTTTCAAGATAACGACGCGCTTCTGCTTTTGGGTGTTTATTTGTTAACGCCCAGTACAATTGACTTGGTTGTAAACTATTTATCTCGCTTATCGCTTTTGTTTTACTTGTATCAAAGGTTGAAAATACACCACCTGAACCACCGTTATACGCTGATATCATGCTGTAATGTTTATTGGTTGCATGAGTGATATCTCGTAAATATATATTCTTCAAGATATAAAAATAAGCGGTGCCTGTGTCTATATTATTCGCAGGGTTAAACAAATACTCTTTTGTTGGGATACCTGATTTGTTTTTTACTAGTTTAAATACATCTGCTCCTGCTGTTTTTGGGATCACTTGCATTAAACCATAAGCTCCAGCATGACTTACTGCGTAAGGATTGAAGCTACTTTCGGTCTGGATAATGGCGTAGATTAAATCGATTGAAATACCGTATTCTTTCGACGTTTTTTTAATTAAATCTGCATATTGAAATTCACGCTGTTCTAGATGGTCATCCACCATTGAGATCTCAACGTAATACGCTTTGCCATTTTTTATGGTTTTCGTTTTAAGCTTATTCTCGATTAAATAATCCGCGTATTCCCCTGCTCGCCATGGCCATTCAATGTCTTTGTTTTCTTGATCTTTAATTTGACCAAGTAAAAATGGACGTCCACGTAAAGGAATCGATTTATCACTGAATAAATCAACATGCGATGGATCGGCAGGCATGAGTACCGTGCCTATAATGGCTTTTTTAAGCGTCTCTTTAGGTTGATATTGAGAAATGGTTGATACATAAATCTTACCTTTCTCAAAATCAATATGAGCACGAGTGCGATAGCCATCAAGGTACTTTACATAGCGATGTTTGCCTGCTTCTAAAAACTCTTTATCACCCCATGTTTTATGCACATGCTCAGACAAATTCGCTAACTGATCTTCAATTGATTGATTTGGTTTGGTGGTACTCGGCTTCCATGAATTGGATTGAGAGTTTCCACTCTCAGCACTGCAATTACATGAGTCTGGTCTATTATAGTTGCCATCAAAAATTGGCGTACAAGAAGCCGTCACTAAAGTAATAACAAGAGAAATTAATACGTTTTTCATTTATGTCCTAAATAGCATATTGATCTTAATTTTCAATAGACTGGGATAAATTACACTGGCAGATTAGCCGATAAGGAGGCGTATTCTACACTTTGTTTCAATTTTGGGAATAGTCAGAGAAAGAAGTTTCTTAATATTTTCATCCAATGTTAAATAGACTTTATTTTTAGATCAATATCACAATTTATTGACACAAAAAAACCGCCAAAAAATGACGGTTTTTTATTATAATGTGAGTTATTAAAGCTTATAGCGTTTAATTTCTTCTTCTAACGAATCCGCTAATGATTTTAGTGCTTCAGCTTGCTTGGCTGCGGTTACTGCTTCATTCGCCATTTGGTTAGCAACTTCTTGCACGCCTTCTGTATTACGGCTTATCTCTGCAGTTACACTTGATTGCTCTTCTGCCGCTGACGCTATTTGCGTTGCCATATCACTAATGACATTAATTTGCGCGGCAATATTATCGATACTCACCCCTGCCTCATCAACGTCTTTCACGCTGGTTTCTGCAAGCTGATGACTGTCAGACATAACAGATACCGCTTCTTGTGTGGTCGATTGTAATGTTTCAATCATTGATTGAATTTCTTCGGTGGATGTATGTGTTCGCTGTGATAATACTCGAACTTCATCCGCAACCACAGCAAAACCACGACCTTGCTCTCCTGCTCGCGCGGCTTCAATAGCTGCATTCAACGCCAGTAAGTTAGTTTGCTCTGCAATAGAACGTATTGTGGCTAAGATTGAACTTATTTTATGTGCATGACCATTAAGATCTTCAATTATCCCTACCGCACTATTCACTTCGCGCGCTAAATTACCAATTGAAGATTGGCTTTGATTCACTTGTTGATGGCCTTCTTGCGTTAGATCAACGGCTTGTGATGCTGATTTTGCGGTGTTCTCTGCATTACCTGCGATTTCTTGTGTTGCACTTGCCATCTCTGTTACCGCAGTGGCCACCATTGTGATTTCATCTTGTTGTTGTCGAATATTCTCACTTCTTTTGATCGCAGAATCGGCGGAATCTGCTGCCGAGCGATTCAGGTCTAATGTTATCTCTCGTAAATTAGATGCCATTGTATGTAAGCGAGAAACAAATTGGTTAAAGTTCTCTGCCAGTTTACCCACTTCATCATCCGATTTCACATTGATGCGAACCGTTAAATCCCCTTCACCATTGGCGATGTCTGCTAATGCTTCTGATACTGTACCTAGTTCACGTAATTGACGCGTCACTAACCATCCCGTAAACAATGAAACAAACAATAGAATTAAACCACCAATAAGCAATAATTTAACTAGCATCGCATGTAATGGGGCTTCTAATGTTTCTTGATCCATGACTAGCGCTATCGCCCAATTAGTATTAGGCACCGCTGTCACCATTACAGCTTTCTCTTTACCTTGTTGTTCAGTAAAGAAGAAACCATCCGATGAAATTTCGCTATTCAGATTATTCGCATCAAACCCTTGCCCTAATTCTGAAATTGGTTTTAACGCCATTTTTTCATTTGGGTGTGCAACCACAATTCGATTACTCACATCTAAAAGCATCGCATAGCCATTTCCAGGTACTGAAATATCAAGCACATCATCAATTAATGCACCCAATGCTAAATTTGAAGCCGTAACACCAACGATTCTGCCATTCTCACGAACCGGTTCTGTTAAGGTTACTACTAACGCTTGCATTGTGTGGCTAACATACGGTTTTGTGGTAATCGCTTTATTTGCAGCTAATGTTTCTTTATACCACCCACGAGTACGAGGATCGTAGCCCGCTTTATTCAATGATGGATCTTGACGTTGCATTACGCCTTCCGCGTCACCGTAGTAACTTAAACCAAAACCACCGGAGGTAAAAGTTTGCTTTAAATGAGCAACCATATCGAGATTAGGATCGCGTTCAATGGCTTCTTTCATGCCGGTTATTGCATCTTGACGACCTTTAAACCAGTCACCAATACCTAAACTGTACGCTTTCGCGGTATTTCCGCTCTCACTACGAATTGCATCCCATGCTTGGGTTTTCATGGTTTGGTATGAAAACGTTCCTAGCGATATAATCGTGAATACGATAAGTGCCACACTTGTTAAAACAAGTTTCATTTTTAAGGTTAGGTGCATAATCTTTCTACTTCTAATGATTGTGATTTTAAATAAGAATGGAGGCAATTAATGATAAACAGCGGAGCCTACACTGCCATCATAAGTGCGAGACTCATAAATGAAACAAATGCTTACATTATGAATCATACTAACAGTCTTACCATTTTAAAATGTGTTCTTTTTCACAAACTGCTACCTAAGTAGTAATAAATTTGTTATCAAAACTACGCCCACACAACTAAACCGCACGTTTAATGACGGAAGTTAGTCTATTTATCCCACACACAAGCAAATAAAAAAGCCTAACAATAATGACTATTGTTAGGCTTATATAGAAGGATATTATTCGGCGATTATTACATTAACAAATCGTTCCTGCACCTTGCTGGATGTCTTCGTCATTATCAATAATCGCTTGAGCAGCAATGGCTAAGCCTTCTGCTATTTGCTCTAACTTCATTGTTGGTTGAGAACCATCAACAGATTGCTCTGGCAATAGTGGAATATGTACAAAACCATGACGAATATTGGTGTCTTTTAGGTAATGTTGGATCCCGTAAAACAAATGATTACATACAAATGTCCCAGCAGTATTCGATACCATGGCAGGGATCCCCTCACTTTGCATCGCACTTACCATCGCTTTTACTGGCAGAGTGGTAAAGTAAGCATCTGGACCCCCTTCGACTACGGGTTCATCAATCACTTGAATGCCATCATTATCTGGGATGCGAAAATCATCCACATTAATTGCAATTCGTTCTGGTGTTATAGCGGTTCGACCCGAAGCTTGACCTACTGTGATCACTGCATACGGTTGTTGATCTTCAATGGCTTGTTTAACCACGTCGATCGATTTATAACGCACAACCGGCACTTGGCAAATGCTGATCTCGCCACCGTTCAATTTACGGCCTGCAATTAATCTTACCGCTTCTAGCGCTGGATTAATTTTGTCATTACCAAAAGGTTCGAAACCTGTAATTAGAATCTTTTTCATCGTTAATCCCTAAAAGGCAAAAAAGTACATAAAGGTAGTGTTAATAAGTAGCATGATAAAACCGGGAATGAACTGGGTAATGATCACTTGGTTTTTATTATCTAATTCCAATAATGCCGCAGGTACAACATTAAAGTTAGCCGCCATTGGTGTCATTAAGGTGCCACAATAGCCTGAGATCATGCCTAATACACCAACCACAATTGGATCACCGCCCATTTCAACAATCAGCAATGGAATACCAATACCTGCGGTAATGACAGCAAAAGCCGCAAACGCATTACCCATAACGATAGTGAAAATAGCCATACCAAACGTATACGCAATGACATAAGCTAATACGCTGCCGTGAGGGACAATTTCTTTTACTATTTGAGAAACGGTATCACCGACTCCAGCCTGACCAAATAGATAACCTAATGCGGCTAGAAATTGAGATAAAATAGCTGCCCAACCAATGGTATCAATCAGGCGACGACCTTCATGAATACTTTGTACTGGTTTGCATTTTGTTAGCCAGTTCGCGACAAGAAGTGACAATAATGAGCTTAATCCTAACCCAATCAATGCACTTGTTCCGGTTAGCTGACTCCATAAAATCGTACCCACTGGTACAATTAAGGCCGGAAGAAACAACATATTTTGTAATGACTTCGCGCTCGTTTCTCTGAACTCATTATTACTTGAGTTGTAAGAACCAATGCCCATTAACCCCGCCGAAGCAATCAACGTCATCAATAATACTAATAAACCGACAACCCAATCAGGTAATACCGCACCTAAGCAAAAAGAAAGACCATAAGCTAACCAAAAAAGTCCTGTGCCAATGGCTTTTGGGTTCTTTTTATCGGTAAAACTTTGAAATGAAAACGCAATCAGAAGTAAGCCTGTCGCTTGATAAATATACTCTAACATGATTAATCCCTACTCTTCTTTACCAGCTTTCGCTAAACGTGAATCTTCTATCCACGCTCGAACATAGAACACAACGCACGAGGCTAACGCCGTAGGAATCCCCCACATAAACATGTCATTTAACGCAACACTGTAACCATGCTCTTCAAGTACGCCCTTAATAAGCAGTAAACCACCCGCACCAATAAAGATTAATTGACTGAAAAAGTTAGCAAAGTTTTCACTCATTGCAGCAAGCGCACGAAGGTGTTGTCTTTCTTTATGCGTTAGCGGTTTTCTGTTCTTCTCAGCAGCGGCTTCTGCCATTGGTGCCACTAAAGGACGGATCATCGATGGGTGTCCACCTAAATTCAAACCTAACGCATTCGTTACTTTACGCAGTAATAAGTACGTAAACATAACTCGACCAGCAGACGCTTGCTTGATTGAGCCAATCAGCGTTTCTGCTCGCTCTCTTAAGCCAAAGCGTTCTAGTACACCAATCATAGGGAGTACAAGTATGAATAAAGACATATAGCGATTTTGAGTAAATGAAGCACCTAAAATGGATAAAATCTCTATAAAGTCGATATCAGCAACTAAACCAGTCACGATCCCTGCGGTTAAAATAACCAATAACGTATTTAAGCGTAAAGCCAGCCCAAGAGTAATAATTACTACCCCGATTAAAGGCCAAAAATCAATCATCATATATCCTTATTTGCTTTATCTCAGTCCTACATCATGAAGGACGGATACTTGTAAATTTTACAGTATGTAAAACTAAGTTGACCCCAACACGTTGGTAAACGTATTGGGGTCAGCTATTGAGTATATTGAAAATTAAGCAGATGAAAAGTATTTATCTGCATTATAATTCTAAAATATAACGATATTCTTAGGATAATTAGCCTAACTGATTAAAATACCATCAAATAAAAGGTGTATATACTCATAAGAGCCATCATACCAGTGATTAACCAACTGAAGACTGGCATCCAAAAGGGTGTTTATAGTCACCAACAATTGCCGATTTTGTTGCTGTAATGAATCAGCCTTCTGTCTATTTACTCAGTTGTATATCGAGATCATCAAGTAAAGAAGGATAGCCCCAGCCGTTGTTATTCTCGATAACGGTTTCTTGAGTAAGGTATTCATACAATGTTGGCGCCAATGACCCATTCGCCTCACTCGTTAATGGCGTAACATTAGGGCCTACAGGGGTTCCCCAGAATCCTAAAAAAGCATCTTTTTCTAAATAGTGTTCGCCAGCATGTCTGCCCGGTACTTTGGTATTAAAACCAACACCAAATTTAGGGAACAAGTTTATCGTCCCTGCTCTGTCTTCTTCATACAATGTAGCCAATTGATTGACTGAATCGGGTCGCGCCGTGTAAGCCGTCAATTCTCTCCACTCTTGTTCTGTACACCATGAGTTCACATTGTCGCTAACAGCAGAAACCATACATCGTTGATATAACTCTTGATATGATACTAATTCAGCGTCATTTGGTTGCGATTTATATGGATTAAGAACATCAAGTTCAAGTAACTGAGATGATCCAATCACTGGTTGGTAAAACAGTCGATTACCTTTTTTAGATATCAATTCATCAACTCTAACACCGTCTTTAAAACCAATAACTCGAACATTACATTCATCTAGCGTACAGTTTGTTTCTCTAACAACGAGATAATCTAGCGACTCTTGTAAACGTGATGCTATTTCATTAACCACATTAATAGATCCGCCTTTCTGTGCATTAACAGGCGTCCACATTGTTAGTTCGGCGTATGTAGGTTGCACTTTCCAACCTTGAGCTGAATTAAAGAAATCCATCATAAAGTTACCGCCCGCTGTAGAGGCGACCACCACATCTACCTCTTTATTACTTTCATAATTAAGCGCGTTGGTAATTTTAGGGCCTTCACCTTCATCCGAAGAGATCTTCTTAATCACTAACGGGTAACCAAGCTCTGTTTGAAGAGGATCAAACACCTGTTTTTCTGGATTAAGAGAGTAATACACTGGAGATAAGCCATGATCCCCAGCCATTCCCCAAAGGGTTCTATCGTATACGCCCGCGTCTTTATATGTGTTGGTAAATTGCGTTAACCAATAATCTAATCGGTTTAACTCCCCTGTCGGCATGAGTATTTCATCACTAAACGGACCAGTGAAATGGGCAAAGTGATCCGGCCATGGGTTATAAATTAGCGTGTAATCTGGCATCCCTTTTTGTTCAAGCTTCGAGAGGGATTCTAGGTTTTGTTGGATCTTCCATTTTTGAGTTAACTTACTGTAAATATCCAAGGCAAAGATGCCGTTATAAACACGAATGTCTTCAATAAGATCGGCTCTCATGGTCGACACTGTTTTCTCTATTTCTGCACGTTGCGTCAACTCTCGCAAACAACGCTTTTCACCAAAATCTCGTAAGCTCTCACCTGCCCCTAAATTCACCAAGCCATCATAGGTGGTATGTGCATTCCAATCATATTGCGCATTACAGTTTAAAGTGACTAAATAATCCAAGCGATCAAACATGGTTTGAACCTTGTTCGCATCCATTAGACGATCAAGTTGTAAAGCATCATTACCAAAGAAGTAATAAGCTCGATCTTCTTTTCGATCAACAAAGTGGAAGTTCGGTATTCCAGTGCCCCCTTTACCAGATACTTTCGCACCCGTTTTTATTATCGGTAAATTACGAACACTGATAGTCGGTGTTGATGAAATGCCCACATCGACAATGCTGTTATCGTAGTTTTTATACAGCTCAGTAAAAAATGGCAAGTACGATGGGTTTTTATACTCTTTCTCGGTAAGTCTTTTTAAGAATGACAGTTGTTGCTCATGTTCTGGCTGTGTGGTGATTTCATTCTGAGGCTTATAGTTTTCATGCTTAAGGTGATCTTGATATATCTGCTTAATAAATGGTTTTTCAAGCGGTGACATTAGTCCTTCAAGCAGACCTTGTTGCAAACCATCCACCGTAATCTGAACTGCTAGTCGACGTTGTTGACGAGACTCTAAATAAGAAATTAGGGCATTAGGATCTTCTTTAAAGCTCTCTTGTAACCATTCATTCAGCACTTCTTGTCGCTGCTCTTGATAGACAAACTGACGGTACGATTTCAATACATTAAGACGAACAAAATCGATAAGTGTTATGGTTAATGCTTCTGCTTTATTGTTCACAGAACCTTTATGCTCAGGCTTGCCCTCTTCAATGATTTGTTCTAACGCCCCACGCATTTCTCCCTCATCCATACTTGTGGCCGCTTTTGTCATTCCAGCAATAATGATGGGTTGAATTTTATCTATTATTTTTCTGTCTTCTGGAGTATCAGAGAGATAAGTATAGCGCTCGGGTAATACCTCTAGGTCCTTCCACTCACCAATCTGTACCAATTCATCATAAACAATCACCATGTTCGCAATGAATTTACGATCAATAGTTAATCCTTGGTGATGACTATCAGCTAACTCTGGCTTCTCTTCTTTTTTTACGTCATTGAGAGTAAACAAAGAGTGGCTAAATCCGGTGAGTGTTTCTTCATCATATTGAGTTTTTAAGTAAGCTTTAAAGGCATCTTCATTGTCCATATCTCCGTATTTATCCACAAAGGTATAAAGAAAATGCCCTAAAGGGATCGCATATGAGGGATTTGAAAGCTTTGCAATGATGCTTTTCTTAACATCACTCTCCAATGGAAGAGATAAAATGTAAGCGTCTAATGTGATGCCAGCAATGGTAAAAATAGCGGCATCACGAACCGTTTTCGTTGTATAAATGACAGAAGAGTGTATCTGATTTTTTAGTATTTCTGCTGAGTTAACAACTCCGCCAACTACGGGGATTGAACTGACGTTGGCCGAACTGTTTGCACTCAACATCGAAAGAGACAACACACTGAACGTAAATATTGACGAAAACGATCTGTTTTTCACTTTAACTTCCTTTTATAGCAATTTGGATAAGTAAGTGAGCTGAATCATTTTAGAACACAAAACAACCAAATACTTATTTGAATTGCATTATATCGTGTTGAAGCATTTGTTTCATTGGGGGATTCTAAAATACGGACAGTTACACATTTGAATGTTGCGAAGGGGGTAAACATAATAAAGGAAGTGTGATGATACTTATAGTGAGGTGATTCATGGAAGTCCTCTACAAAACTCATTAGTATGAATTTTATAGAATACTCCCATTGCAATTTAATTCTGCTTAGCTCGAAAATATCACGATGCAGCTATAACTATTATGTAATTAATAGTTTTAATCTATTACAGGCCGAAACCGATCTTAGGTTGACGACGAACAGAGCGAACGCCCCATGGGCCTAGATCTGGTTTTGGTTGACCTTCAAAATCACCAAGGCAAATGTAGCCTTTAGAAAGATAGCGGAATAGGAAATCGCCACCATCTAGTGAGCCAGTTCTGTCATCGCCAAACGGTAAATGAATACGCTCAACATGAAGATCTGATGCTTTTTTAAAAGCAGCATAAGCCGTTGAATTGATATCGTACGCATCTAAATTCTTTAAAAGCGCTTTATCTGACATTTTTGCCTTCATGCGAGCAAATATCATGATGAGACGTTTTTGTCTTTCAGAAGAAACTATGATCATTTCCATTATAGGAATTCCTTTCAAAAAAAGGAATTATATAGTAAGCATCAACCTACTTCTATATTCACTTTATGTCGCCGCAGACAACTGCTTAATTACACAGCGATATTCATAACAATCGATAATCTCACCATCCACAATGGTAAATTCAGGCTTAAAAGCAACCCGTTTAAAACCATTTTTACTTAATACTTTTTGTGACGCAAGATTGTCTGTTGATGCTGTTGCCACTA
Organism: Aliivibrio sp. 1S128; assembly: GCF_001691065.1. Classification (NCBI taxonomy): domain Bacteria; kingdom Pseudomonadati; phylum Pseudomonadota; class Gammaproteobacteria; order Vibrionales; family Vibrionaceae; genus Aliivibrio; species Aliivibrio sp. 1S128. Next base: position 172,949 of record NZ_MAJV01000058.1, read on the forward strand.
ATACGTTTAATGCTAACGCTTCTCTTGCTATATCAATCAGTTCTTTTGTTGCATAAGTTGCTAAGCCTTGTGAGATAAAATCTTCACCAATTCGATATCCAATAAAACCCAACTCTTTTTCTCTATTAATATTATAAAGATTTGCTCGCCCACAAATTACCCCTTGTTCATTCTTTAATAACATTGGATAAATTCGACCCGCTTTATGTTCAGAAAGGTAGAAATCAATATGATCTTTTATTCCTTCTTCACTAAAAAAATCTTCATCACGAGCTTCAACGAAAGACTCAAACCATTCCTTATTAATGAGTTCAAATGCTAATAACGCCTCTTCATCTTCTGTTTTGAGTAGTTGCAATGTCACCATAATCAATTCCTCTAATGTTTTTAATTTCGTCTATTTATATAATAGTATTATTTGAATTATAGACAAAAAAAGCCGCGATAATATATCGCGGCTTTATCTTTTTCTCTTCTAACCTACAAGGTGTAAATCTTAAAGACCTTGTTGATATTGATCATTGGTATTGATTGGCACCATAGTGAATAGATCTTCTTGCACGCTTACATCACCATTGATTAGTTTCTCAAAATGTTTAACTAATTCAACTTTGTCCGCTTGCTCTTTAGAACCACCACCAATATTGGTCAAATCGATGAAGAACTCATCAAACAAATCTGACAAATCAGTCACGATATCCATGTTTAAGAATTGCTCGTGATTGTAGATGCTTGGATAGCCGCCTTTCTGCTTATCTACCGCAAATGAAATACCCTTCACATTGGTAATTGTGGTCGCTTTTTCACACTTCAACATACAAGCCGCTTCAATCGATGGCTTATTACAACCCACGGTTTGTTGGAAGAAACATTGACGACTTGTCATCATCAGGATCGGGTGATAAATGCTGTATACCAATTTGAAATTTTCAGGGCGACGAATGTGTTTTATCTGACCCTTATTAATCTCATTTGAAATAAACGCACCTGCACAATTCAACGCTTCTTTCATCGTAATTAACGCATGAGAGTTGGTCGTGTTTAGTAATGGACCTGCAATCCACTCTATCCCCATTTCAAATGCTTTATACGCAATACCCGTATTATTGGTTACGATACGAGTCGGTTTTACTTCTTCTAAGACTTTTACTGCTTCGTCGTAATCTTTACCAATCAGAACCGCTGGGAACCATGGAATTAAACGAGGGTTTTCTAAGAAGATATTAATGTATTTTTTATCACGCTTTTTAAAGCTTTCTGGTAATTTGAAGTAGATATCTGCGTCAGTTACATCACATATATTCAAATCAGCAACATCAGAGATCAACATAGATAGAGTCGGTTTTTCTTCGACTTTTGGCTGTTGAACTAATGCTTCAACATCAGTGTACTTAATTACTTCTTTAGAACCATTCAATAAAAACGCGACTTTCTCTTTAAGCTCAGAAAGCTCTCTAAATGGAATGGCTAGATTTTCACCAAGCTCTGAGAAATCGTAACCTTCAAGAAGATAATCAGGCGTAATAACCCCTTTAAAGCGTTTTTCTAGTTCTTTTTCCGTGATCGCTTTTTGACCCGCTTCACTCAGTAGTGACGTAGACTTCACTTCAAACGTATCTTGATCGTCTTTACTTGGTGTGATCACGACTGTTAGTGGCTCACCCAATACCGCTTTAAACGCAATCGTAATCGCAATTTTATCAATACTTAGAGATTTTACTTTTTCTTCTAGTGTCGCACCCAGTGCATTCTTAGCACTGTAAAGATCTTGTTTTACTTCTTGAATTTGCACTACATCAATCGAGTTACTCTGAGCTACGGCGTAATTTACGCTGTTATCACGAGGGTTATCGATGAACATGTCTTTAGTCAAATTACCTTTCAAGAATTTGTTGGTTAAGCCACGGTTGAATACTTTATGAAGATTTGAGTCATCTTCATATAGCTCACCTGTCTCAACAAATTTATTGATGTTTTTACGCCAGTTTTCAACCACGGTATAAACGTAATGAGCGCCTTTAATACGGCCTTCAATTTTCAGTGAATCCACTTTCGCGTCCACAAGTTCCGGTAAATCAAAGTACGCTGAGTTATCTTTTAGATTTAGTGGGAATTTGTTACCCGCTGCGGTAATTTCATATTCATCACGACACGCTTGGCTACAACGGCCACGGTTGCCTGAGTTACCAACGCTCACCGAACTTGAGTAACATTGGCCAGAGAAAGCAATACATAACGAACCATGCACAAACACTTCCGTTAGGATATCGTGTTCATGAGCAACGGCTGTCATTTCTTTGATTTCGTCTATATTCAGTTCACGGGACAAGTTAACACGTGAAGCGCCGACTTTTGAAAGGAAGTGAATTTGACCTTCATTGTGCGTCGTTAGCTGAGTAGATGCGTGAACGTCTAATGTTGGGAAGTATTTTTTAACTAAGTTAAACATACCTAAATCTTGAACGATGATGCCATCAATAGTCGTATTAACTAATTGATTAAGCAGCTTCGCTACTGATTTAATTTCATGCTCAAGAATAACAACGTTTAATGTCAGAAATACTTCACAACCGTATTCGTGAGCTAGTCGCAATACGCCATTTAGCTCATCAAATGAAAGATTGGACGCTCGGTTACGGGCGTTGAACATATCTAGACCACAGTAAACCGCATTTGCTCCTGCAACTATGGCCGCTTTAATCGCTTCAACATCACCACCAGGTGCCAATAATTCAAGTTTTCTACTCATTATGAAATTGCTCGCTTCGGTTTTTATGTAATAATTTTTTTGAGGGGGCATTCTACTCGCCTCTCGCTTTTATTACCACTCACTTAAGCTTTTATTGATCTAGATCATGACGAATTTTCCGTGAATCTCTTTCTTCTATCCGATAAGATGTTCATAAGCCCTCGAATTTTAGGTACTTATCCAATGACAACGCCGATTCTTTATTCGTTAAGACAGTGTCCTTATGCCATGCGTGCTCGCCTTGGAATTCTGCATGCTCAGAAAGTCGTAGAATTACGCGATATTGATATGAACAATAAGCCTGAAGAAATGTTGTCGATTTCACCAAAAGGCACGGTTCCTGTATTGCTACTGAGTGATGGCTCTGTAATAGATGAAAGTCTTGATGTGATGGTATGGACTCTCAACCAATCAGATCCTAATAATCTACTGTATTCACACGATAAAGCTCTATTGCCTGTGATGCTTGAGTTAATGAACCGCAGTGACACTGAATTTGTGAATGCTTTACAGAAGTACCGAGCCGCGTCTCGTTACCATGATGATAATGAAATTGAATGGCGTAATGTATGTTGTGATTGGTTGATGACTATCGAGCAGTCATTGTGTCAGCACGCTTACATCATGGGAGAAACACCCAGTTTAATTGATTACGCCATCTTGCCGTTTATTCGTCAATTTTCGCGAGTAGATAAGAAATGGTACGCTCAAGCGCCCTTACCTTATTTACGTGCATGGCTAATTAATCATTATAATGACCCACTTTTTGCAAAAGTAATGCAGATCTACCCAAAATGGAAAAGTGGTAATGAGCCTATTTTATTTGGTGGCATTCCTTCTCGTAAAAAACAACGTTAATAACCTACATTCCGCTTTACCATAAAAAACTAAAGGTGCGTTCATAAACCCAAAAACTCGCTAAACTACCAATACTGTAGGCAATAACGACGGTCCCTTTTTTTACGTATGGTGCCGTTAATCGGGGGACCAATATTCGACCAATAAGCAAAACTATACAAACAAACGCAAGTTGGCCTAACTCGACTCCAACATTAAAACAGATCAACGCAAGCGGAACTTCATTTTGTGGTAACCCTATTTCTGCCAATGCCCCTGCAAAACCAAAGCCATGTAACAACCCAAACGAGAACGCAACAATCCATGGATATTGTGCCGCAATACCTTGTTTTCCTTTGATATCATGAATGATTTCTACCGCTAAAAACAAAATACTAAGGGCTATCACCGCCTCGACGGGTGGCAGTGCTATCGTAACCATATTTAAAGACGCTAACGTTAATGTAATACTGTGAGCTACAGTAAACGCAGTGATTGCACCAACTAACTTCCGTTTTCCTTTTATGATTAACAATAACGCGAATACAAAAAGAAGATGATCAAACCCTAATAATATATGTTCAATACCTATGATTGTATAAACCTTGATAACCTCTAGACTCGATGGATGGGACGCGACACTAAATTGATTATTCCCTGCGTATAATCGTTCGACTTGAGTTTGTTTATCTTGTTGCAAACGGACTAATATATCCGTTGAACTTTGTTCTAACCCTTCTATTTCTATCTGCTCGCCAAGTAAACCGCCTTCACAATCCATCCTCCAACGACTCACTTGAGAGTTGTCAGTATGACTGATTCGTATTAACTCTTGAGACTGACAACGTTCCGGAAAGATAGGCGTCAAATTTAAGACTCTGTCGTTCTTTTTCGGTAGTTTGAGAGTGACATTATAATGATCCCCACTGTCATTCATGATTTCTAAATAGGCAGGACGAATTTCATCAGCGATTGAAACCGTAGAGAAAAACAAAAACAAGGGCAGAAAAAAAGCATAAGCGGGTAAGATTTTCATAATTCATTGCCCTTTTCTGTTATTTTCGGCAATTCAATCACGATGTGATAAGTACTTTTCAATTCTTCATATAAAGAATCATTACTTTGTTGTTGTTGCTCGGCTTTCCATTGAATTAATACGCCTTCTCTGATCTCATCCAAAGGAAGTAATGATGGCTTAGATCGTTGATCTATTTTAACTAAATGTTGTCCATACCCTGAGCGAATAGGACCATACCATTCACCGATTGGCGCTTGCGTTAAACCTTGAGTAAACTCTTGACCAAAGAGGCGCGCAGCTTGATGGCTAGGTAAGTTTTGATAATTTTTTTCATCATAAAAATCATCACCCATACTTTGATAAGCAACCATCGTTGCGTCAGTTTCATTCAGCTCTCCTTTGTATTTTTGTACTTCAACGTTAAAAGAGTTCGTCCCCATTGAATGCAGATCAGGATTAAAATAAACGTGTTGAAATGACGTGGTGATCGGTTTAGAGAATTGCGCGGGTGAGGCTTTCATGAATGCCAATAATTGAGCGTCAGATGCCTGCTCAGGCACCAATAAATCATTCGCAATGAACATCATTTTTTCGGCTAAACGTCGACGAATAACCGGATCATCTTTGCCTAAATCCAATGCTAACGCTTCTCGATAAAAAACTTCTTGTCGTACTTTTTTTTCAATCACAATTTCAAGCTCTTTATCCGATGGTAATCGCTGCCAACGTTGCTCCCAACGCTTTATGGTATTGTTTACATCCAATTGTGAAATTGTAATTTGATTCTCATCCTCTGCATTTACATCAACAGTAAGTCCATAAGCGACAAACAAGCCTGCACCTATCACCATAAAATGTAAAAACGGGTCTTTTATTAGTTTTATCACAACATAATCCATTATTTAGTGTGAAAATTAAGCGACCTCTCTCAGCTGACTGCCGCTCATTGATTTTCCATTTTTAATTCGCAGGGTTATACCAAATTGGTGATGTCCAAGCCCGTTCTTGTATTGATGATTGAACGTCTTCGAGTAACGGTAAATTATTTCTTACCGCGTCGTACGTACTCCAGCGAGGAGTTGGGATCTCAATAACACGAGCGTAATAGAACGCATTTTGTGCCGCGTCAAAGTCAGCATCGACCCAACTTCCCATCAATGCCGTGTCCCCTATACTGTTATCGTATTCTGCAGTTTTCAAATTAACGGTATTACCCACTGGAGGTAACTTACCTTCTGCGGTTAATTCACGTTTATCTGACCACACAACATCAATGATTTTCTCATGAGTTTTACCTTGCTTATCTACCCAGCCTTTAATTATTTGAACACGATCAAGATTCGCACCATCAGGGTCTTTTAGTGCGTGAACCGTAAAGGTTGGAGCGCTACCAATAGAGGGTAAATCACTCCCCATTGGAACCCCTAATTCATACCCCTGACGTACCAACTCTTTCGCTGATGTTGGATTAGCAGGTAACTCAACGCCGGCAAAAAAGCGCACTTTAATTCGAGGCCCTGTCGTTGAATACGTTTCACGGCGCTTCATTGCATCCCAAAGTCCGGTGCGCGTATTTTGAGTCGCCCATACACCAGATAAGGTACCGATACTCAGATCTTTGCCATCAATCCACCCAGCAACGCCGGCGGTTCTACGGCGTTCAACCGTCCCATCTTCAGGCCCATGACCACCAATAAAGGAATCTTCTGCCACTGCGGATGGCAAGCCATTATGATTATCCGTGCCACCTATTGTTCCGTATTTAAACGGATTACTACCTAGCTCTTTCTCATACACCAGCCCCATTTTTAACCCTTCACGAACAAAGTCCCCTTTGTGAAACGTTCGTCCACTTGATTTTTGTATGGAATCGGCATTTTCAAAATCGGCAAATTCATCTTCAGGCCAGAATTTTCTATGTACTTCTGAATTCCCTTTAATCTGCATCGTTTCCATTAATGGTTCAAAATGCTGCCTCGTTTGCGCGTATTCCAAATCAATCGGTTGACCATCCGCCTTTACGCTTGGAAACATCATTCCCTTACTCGCATTAGAGTTGTGCGGTATGGCTAGTAATTTCATGCCTTTAGATTCAAGCGTTGCCATCCATTCCCATAACCCATCTTCTCTATTTATATCAATGTAGCTCACAGGAGCATCTGGCACATTTCCATCACGAAATATAACATTACGGTGCAAGTTCCCACCTTGTGGCGCACCACTCCATTCAAATGCTTTTAGCGCCGTAAACTCGCCCGGTTTATTGTATCTGTCCGCCGTTTCTGTCATGACTTTCCACGCACTTTTCACGGTATCTTGCCCTGAGAAAAATGGCGGATGTTGAGGATTAGCACCTCGATTGGCAGAAACAACATATTTCAAAAACCATTCTTCCCTTTCTTTAATGTCCGTCATGGTTCGCAATTGCTTTAATAGATCTTGATCATAACCCGGAGCACCTTCTGTCATTGTGGAATACATTTCACCGATGTATTCTGCATGGTCAGAAATAGCGACAAAATCAAGTGGTCGATGACGTTTCAATTCACGTCCATCAACCATCACACCTTCGCCTTTCGCATAACGATACGCATCTTCGTGGCTCATTCGATTACCACCAATATAAGCATCTAAAGAAAAAGCGGTATGCATGTGAGTTTCACCAAAATAAACATCTCTTTCTGGATTAAGGGCAATATCACTATCTGATTTCTGTTTGTCCACAGATGCATCACTGATAGGCTTAACGTCAGACGCTGGTGGAGACTCATTTTCACACCCCACTAATTGAAGTGATACCGCTAATACCAATAAGGCTTGGGGAAATGCTCTAAATTTATTCATTTTTATTATTTCCTTCCATATGTAGTGATGCACACCGTTTGATAATGCGTTACTAAAATTTAGCCATCGCTTTTAAAAAAATGGTATCGCCCTGTACGCGTCTTTTGGTTTCAAACTCATGAAGCCATTTAAGTTCAGTTAAAATGTCGGTCTTCCCTACGGAATGAACAAAAGAAATCGTAGGTCCTGCGCCAACCGATTTGGCTTTAAAATCACCGTATGTTGCACCAGATCCGCTATCCCCCGTTAACTGGGTATAATAAAAACCCGTTGCTCCTACGCCAGCTAACCCACCAAATAAGGGGAAGTGTTGAGCAATTGTTGTCTCAATATGCGCTTGTATTCCTGATTTATAATTCGTGTCTTTATTCTCGGTATTAAAATCCATTCCAGCAAAAATACTAGCCTCAATACCATTCTCTTTTCCTACATAAATAGCCGCAATCGTCGGTTCTATCGTCCAAAAGTTTTTACCTGTGTTCGCCAATCGTCCCACTTGATAATCACCCGTTGGTGCGTAAACACTGACACGATAATTCACATTTAAATCAGGATTAATGATTTGATTCAGCATGACAGGCATTAGCATGATATCGCCCAAACCAGAGTCAGTTTCTGTCACTTTTACGCCATATTGGCCGCTTGTTTCAACACTAGCCGTTACTTCTATATCAACAAATGGAATCGTTCCACCAAATGCATAACTCCAATTATCACCGATCTCAAAATTCGGACGATAAACCATCGTTAGTCCTAAGGCTTGTGATTTAACGTCTATATCTGCGGTATTCAAGCCTGCAATAGGAAGATTTTTATCGTATTTCCCTTCGTAAGTTAACACATTTAGGCGGGCGATAAAGGAAGGAGAATCAGGAATACCATCCACAAAAGAAGACATCGAACCGGGCATATAATGACCACTCCCTCCTTCTTCAGAAAATACGTGAATACTGTATAAAGAGGTAAAAAAAGACATCAATAGTGTGCTTATCAACGCTGACGGAATAACTCTTATTTTCATAAATAGAAATCCATTTACTATTAAGAACAATAATAAAAATATAGTACATAACCGAAATAAATGAATTGAATCAGTAAAAAAACTCTTTTATTTCTCTTTTCTTCAAATAAATTACTTATTGGATATAAATAAGAGCCATCCAGATTGCGAAACGGATCTTGTCTACTATTCTTTATCTTAATCGCTAAGGAGAGTGTTATGAAATCAACCAGAAAACTCGCAACATGCTTACTCGCAGGTATTGTATTATCTGCACCATCATTGACTTCTGCGAGTGCATTATCGCGCGCGGTTTCTAATGAAAATAATATGCAGCCAAACATACCAAGACCAGAACAAGATAAAGCCGCTAATTCTGAATTAGCATCAAAACTGAAATCTACCAATAAAAAACCCAACATTGTCTGGTTGGTTGTTGATGATTTAGGTTTTGGGGATATTGGTGGCCCCTGGGGAGGCGGTGCGCATATAGGAGCTGCAACACCCAATATAGATGAGCTAGCTAGAAATGGACTCGCCCTAACCTCAGTATATTCTCAACCTACTTGTACTCCGACGCGCTCAGCAATGATGACGGGACGCTTACCGATAAGAACCGGATTAATTCGCCCTATTCTAGCTGGAGATAAAGTCACCTCAAATCCATGGGTTGATGAAATGAGTATTGGCAAAGCACTATCAAGTGTTGGTTATTACACTGTATTAACAGGGAAATGGCATACAGGTGAAGATGAAGGTATGCGTCCGGTAGATGTTGGATTTGATGAGTTTCAAGGCTATTACGCGTCTCAAAAAGAATTAACCCAACAATTTGATGAACGCCGTTATCCGGATCTCGTCCTTGATAAAGAAAAAGCGCAACGATTTAAAGCCGTTGGTGGAAAGATCGATATGTATCATGCAGTAAAAGGACAAGACGAAAAAGTTATTGTACCAACAACTGGAATTGAACAGTTTGCCGAAGCAGACCATATCTTAGCTGACTTTACGATGACTAAAATTAAAGAACTAACAAAAACAGATAAACCCTTCTTTATCTCACACAATTTCATGCGCGTTCACGCCGATAATCACCCAAGTAAAGAATTTAAAGGTGCAAGTGCAAGTAAATACCCTTATAAAGATAATGTCGTCGAAGTAGATGCCCTTGTAGGCCGAATCATACAAACTATTAGAGACGAAGGCATTGAAGAAAATACCTTTATCTTCTTCACCTCAGATAATGGCCCTCAACGTGACAGTTGGCCAGACAGTGGTTTTACTCCATTTAGAGGAGGTAAGGCTTCGGCATGGGAAGGTGGCGTTCGGGTTCCCGGTATTGCTTACTGGAAAGGTGTTATCCAACCACGAGAAAGTGCGGAACTTTTCGATATGATGGATTTATTTAATACCTCATTGCACCTTGCTGGATACAAAAAAGAACTGCCAAGTGATAAGTACTTTGATGGTATTGATCAAACGTCATTCTTAATTACGGACGACGGAAAAAGTAAACGTGAACATGTTTATATTTGGGCGGGTGAAGATTTCATGGCTCTGCGTATGCGTGAATATAAAATGCACGTAAAAGTCACTAATGAACAAAGTAATTTCATGGGAATTGACTACTCTGTGAAGCAAAATGTTGGGTTAGCACCATGGCTATTCAATTTATACATTGATCCTAAAGAAGAAATGCCAGTAGGACATAGACTTAACCCTTGGTTAGCATCAATGGGAGAAGAAGCAAAAATGCACGCAGCAACGTTTAAAAAGTTTCCGCCTAAAAACATAGGACTGTCTCAAAAAATACAATAACCCCTAAAAAGTAGTGAGACAACATCATCGATTGTCTCGCTATTCTTTTTCATTTTTTGAATTGTGAGGTCTACAATGAATAAGCATCCTTCCCTTTTTATGTTACTTATGGCGGTTTATACTGGTGGGGATATTATTAAAATACAAATAAACCCCATATGTATAGAGGAATAATACGTTACACTTAAATAGAATAACCAGTACTATATATAGCTGTCCGTTCCTAAATACCCATTAAAACAAAGCGAACGTTCCATATCGTAAAAATATTTATTCTCACCTGTGATCTGGTAGCCAAGCGCTGAATAAAAATCGATCACCTTTTGATTGCATTTAAACGCAGACAAGCTGACTTTAGTGACCCTGTCACTGTAGTATCGTTGATAATATTTCATCACCGCAGACCCTACCCCTTTATTTTGATATTTTTCAAAAATAAGTAACAAATGAAAATGCACACTAGTTTGTTCTTGTTTAACACAAATAAATCCAAGTCTCTCTCCATTGAACATGATCCATTCAAACCATTCTTTTCGATAGGAATCAGCAAAATGTTGAGTTTGGAAAACCTCATCCCAACCAAAAGTATCTTCAATCGTAGAATAGAGGTATTTTTTGTAGATAGAGAAAAGTGATGGATATTCACACGCTGTCACTTTTTGAAAGGTGATTCTATCCATCGATTATCCCTGTACTTTCTATTTAAAAATCCCACCAATCATATCTAGGTTGGGTCTACTTCAATTGTAGACCATAACTTCATATTGCTTTGAAAAAATAAGCCTATTGTTATTCAATCATATTCTTTTGAAACTTAATCTTGCTACTATCCGGCGTCCCTTCATCTTCATAACCTGAAATATGATAACCACTTGAAATAAGGAGTTGTAACATTGCAGGATAACGGTTCATCGATTTAACGCTAATGCTTTGATAGCCTTTTTCTTTTGCCCATTGCTCCTGAAGTAGTCGAAGCTGAGTGGCAATGCCTTTTTTACGGGCTCTTGGAATAACACCGCCAAGCCAGCTGTAAAATTCTGTTGCTGAAAGTTGATAACCCATTTTATATGCAACAGGCAAGTCATTCTCAAATGCAATAAGGATTAAATGAGCTAAACCATCCAAGCGTAAGGCGATTTTTTCTTTAGTATTACGATTATCAAACTCTGGGATTTGACCATCTACACGAACCACATCTTCAATTGTGCCTTGGCGTATATGTATATTCATAGCTTATTAACTACCATATTTTTAACCTTAATCGCCTTTTCAAAATGGTCTAATTTATGGGTAGATATCCACCACGTAGCGGCTTCCATAAGCAATTCTGGATCATCATTTTTATTGGCAAAAAAAGCATAAAAAGACAACCCGACATTGTCTCCTTTCTGCGCTACTTTCTTATCACATACTTCGATGATCTTCTTCCGTAAACTGTCACGCATTCACAATCCTTACTTTCGTTATTCGATAGGTAATGCGTGATTAGTTCCCCAATCAGCCCATGAACCATCGTATAAAGTGACCTCTTTATAACCAATAGATACTGCGGCTAACATTAAGATACATGCTGTGATACCTGACCCACAACTGAAATAGGTTACTGTATCTACTGATGGCACTCTTTCTTCAAAAATAGCTCGTAATGTCTCTTTATCTTGGTAGGAATATTCATCTAACAATATAGAAAACGGGAGGTTTCTTGCCCCTGGAATATGCCCACTACGAACCCCTTCTCTTGGTTCTGGAGCTTTACCTAAAAATCGCATTTCAGCTCGAGCATCTAAAATAGCAGTAGTGGTGTTTATAGCCTTAAGTACTTCATCTGAACCACAAGCTAATCCTGCGACTTCTTTTCCTATCGCGTTGCCGACCCGCTTATTTGTTGCATATTCAGAAGCCGTTTCTCTGCCTTCTTTTATCCATTGAGGTAATCCACCATCTAAAACATAAACATGTTCAAATCCCATCACCTTAAACGTCCACCACGCTCTCGGTGATGAATAAATGCCTTGGTTATCATAAATAACAACGGTGCTATCGCTATTAATTCCTAATGCTTGAGCTGCTTGAGTGAATTGCGACTCAGTAGGTAATGCATGGCTCTGAGAAGAAGAATGGTCACAAAAATCAGCTTCGATATCCAATTTACGCGCCGTCGGTAAACAAGAAAATTCATCATAAACTAACGGTTCTTTACCTACGACATTCGCCATATAGGCATCAACAATGACAAGGTTATCGTCATCAAGATGTTCAGCTAACCATGCTGTGGTTACTAATGGATTAGCTACTATTGGATTACTCATTATTCTATCCTTAATTAATGGCGTTTAGATGTCATAAGAAATTTGCATTACATCAGGGTAAATGAACGCATAACCCAATGCCCTTTTAATTTTTTCATTACTAATAATTTTAAAGGTTTGGGTTTCTGATTCGATAAATTCAGGAGTGTTGACCCCAATTTGTTGGGTCGCTTGAGTATAAAATTCACGTTTACTTGGATGGTTATCAGCACACGCATTAAATACTTCATCCCACTTTTCTTGTTTTATAATCTGCGTAATTAATTCAACACAATCATCCTGATGGATCATATTTACAGGCGCATCCGGATTGCTGACCGAACGGCCACTTTTCTGAAAAAATCGCCCAGGATTTCGTTGATAACCAACTAAACCACTAAAACGGATCACTGTTGTTGTGAATGCAGACGATTGAAAAAATAGAGATTCAATTTGAAATAATGCAGAAGACTCAGATGCAGCTACCTCTTCAGTAACCACGGCATTGTTATCTGTATATACAGAAGTTGAGCTAACAAAAATAACATGTTTAATAGATGACAATTCTAAAGTAGAGATCAGAGAAGCAAAGCCTGCTTGGTTCTTAGAAGGGATAGCAATAATTAATATATCTGAATCTAAAAATTGTTTCCATGATTGCCCGGTTACTTCACCGTCGATATCCAACAAAAACGAAGTCACCGTAGCATTTTCCAATAGCCCTGTTTTTTCTTTGCTACGAACAGAGCCTTTAACGGTAAAGCCATTACTTACCAGGTGCTTTGCTAACGGAAAGCCTAACCAACCACAACCTAATACACTAATTGATGTCATTATTTATCCTTAAAAGAGTTTCAATTGGCTTTCATCCGACAAAACCCAGGCGCTGTTGTGCGCTTCAAAACCGATCTTAGGGTAATAGCCTTCTGCTTGTGGAGCCGCTAACAAAATCAATTTACAATCAGGTGTCACCTCTTCTTTAGTAACCAAAATAAGGTATTTACCGACCCCCATTGATTGAACACTTTTATCAACAGCTAAATCAGATAGATAACAACAGAAATTAAAATCAGTCACCGAACGAGCGACACCGATTAACTCTCCATCTCCCCACGCAGTGACTATTAGATTTGAGTTATCTAATATCGCCTGTATTCTTTCAACATCGTCGATTGGGCGACGCTCCCCTAAAGATGTTTTCTTTAATAAGGTAATAAACTGCTCAGCAGTAATAGGTTCATTAACTTTATAATCGATTTCCATGCTCTCTTCACCTCGAATTCAAATCGTTTTGTCTTCTTACTACAAGTACAATAACAAGTTACTCTGCAATATCTAGCGCCAGAACGAGACGGTGCTCACCAATATCAAAATAGTCTTGTTCTTCTTCAACTAAGTAAAAGCCATATGATTGGTACAAAGCATACGCTCCTGTATTTTTAGGACAAACCGTTAATAATAATCGTTTATATCCTTTTGCATTCTTTATTGCTGTCTCTAGTAATTTCTTACCTAACCCTTTTCCCTGCGCTTGTTTAGAAACAGCTAAGGATAATACCCATGCATCACCTTGATGATTGCTTGATGGCACTTGAAGTACGTAACCAAATATTTGGTCTTCATTTTTGGCAACTAATAATCCATTAGCCCAACAATCAAATGCTTGTCGTATAAAGAAAGCTGGATAACCATGAGAACCGAAAGCTTCCGTTTCTACATTGTAAATACACTTTAGATCTGCTTTAGTCGCTTGAACAATACTTACCATTAATGCCTCTTATTTACCTGACAAAAAATCACACTGTGACTGTAATTTTTCTTATAATTTATACTCTTTGATGCGACTCGCATAGTTAAAACAGGTTCACACATCTAGATAACTAAACTGTATAAAAACTTCTATAGTTATTCCAACTTATTTTTATTTTGTAATTAACTACAAGGAGCGTTACCCATGTTTAAACTGGCCGTTCTGCCAACATTGCTTGCATGCAGTTTTGCAGCTAATAGTTTTACCATGAATCCCCAACCGGATCCTGAAAACCCGACAGGCTATATTGTTACTCAAGCTGAAATTGATGCTGCTGAAGCCGCAAAGACAGCAGATCCTATGTATGATGTTTGGGCAAAAGCTTTAGCAACTCAACCTAACTCTGTTGTTGACGCTATCGATACAGGCTTAGCAACAAACCCTGCCAACGTAAAACGTGTTGAACGTGTTTTTCCTGCATCTGAATGGTTCTTTTTAACTCAGATGGCAGCCCCTGAATATTCTTATACTCGTTTTTTACAGGCAATTGGTAAGTTCCCTGCTTTCTGTGGTGACTATACTGATGGCCGTGATTCTGATGCTATCTGTAAGAAATCAATCGTTACCGCATTTGCACACTTTTCTCAGGAAACTGGCGGCCATATCGCAATAGATAATACATGGGATAATCCACTGGGGCTTGAAGAATGGCAACAAGCATTAGTCCATGTTCGTGAAATGGGTTGGTCTGAAGGCCAAGAAGGCTACACAACAGGGTGTGGTCAAAATGATTGGCAAAATAAACGTTGGCCATGTGCTGCGGGCCAAGGTTACTTCGGGCGTGGTGCAAAACAACTGTCTTACCACTTTAACTACGGTGCTTTCTCTGAAGTAATGTACGATGGCGATGCAACCGTATTGCTTAATAACCCTGCACTTGTTGCCGATTCTTGGTTAAATCTTGCTTCTGCAATTTGGTTTTTCTTAACACCGCAAGCACCTAAACCTGCCATGCTTCATGTTATCGATCGCACTTGGACCCCTTCACAACGAGAAACGGATGCGGGGATCGGTTATGGATTTGGTACTACGATTAATGTCATTAATGGTGGAATCGAATGCGGTGAGCAAAACAAAGACAAGGGCCAACCTGTTAACCGTATTCGTTATTGGGAAGGATTATCTTCACATTACCAAATCCCTGTTGAAGCGGATGAAACAAATACTTGTTGGCAGCAAACACCTTATGGTAGCTTGAACTTAAATGGCGCTACTGATGTTTTATACACTAACTGGGATGGTAACTGGAAATACTATTCTGATCGTCCAGAAGGCGCTTCATTTGAGTGTGAGTTGGTCGGTTTCCAAACCGCGTATTCAGCGCTTGTCCCTGGCGACTATGAAAAATGTGTGACTAACTTCTATGAATCCCACGCTAACTGGCCTGTGACTCGTGTTGTTGAAACGCTACCTACCGATCCATCAGAGCCAACCGACCCGACTGATCCAACAAATTCTTGGGATATTGATAAAGTATACAATACTGGCGATCAAGTTGTTGTAAGTGGAGTAACTTACCAAGCTAAATGGTGGAACCAAGGTGATAACCCAGTAACAAGCACAACTGGTGTTTGGGAAGCGATCAGCGGAACACCAACAATACCACCTGTTGAACCGACACCGCCAACACCTGTAGAACCAACACCACCTGTAGAGCCAACACCGCCAACAGTACCTGTTGACCCTAATTCAACGTGGGATACAACCGCAACTTATAATACCGGTGACCAAGTGACCGTTAACGGCGTAACTTATCAAGCTCAGTGGTGGACTCAAGGTAATAACCCTGAGACCTCTGGCGAATGGGGAGTTTGGAAAAGAGTTTAAAAACACTTAAGAAAGAATCATAGGTCGCTATTAGTAGCGGCCTATTTCCCATTCACATTCTAGTCTGAGCTAATTTAAGATAGGAATGAAGTTCATCATTTTTGTATTCAATCGCAGAGTGAATGTTAACGCTAGAGTTTGCCACAATCGCAAAATCGTATTGGTTTTCACCTTTAAATATTGATACATACAATAAACCATCATCTAACTCCCACTGCCCGACCGTTTTTAATCTATCAAACAACGTAAATTCAATTAAGCTGCCACTCGCCTTGAAAATAACCTCGGTAATGTAACCCGCTGTACATGACTTAATCCAATGGGATGCACATACCTCTTCAACTGAAAAATCACGTTTCTCAGACAACCACTGATCATATTGCTCTAATTGCATTTCCGTTAGTGATTGACTTCCTCGCTCTGCTATTGGGCTTCCCAGTGTCTCTCTAAGAAATAATTGTTGTAAAATAGCGGCTTTATTTTTCATTCTTACCCCATCATATCATTAGCAACATCTTGCGCGGTGTGCTCTGGACGAATGTCTTATTGTATCAACACTAAAATCATAGTTCATTTATCGTTCTACTATTCGTTTTTCACTCAAATAGCAGATATTAAAAAAGGCTTACCACAGATCCTGCGATAAGCCTTTGATTCAGTACTGTTCTTTATCTGTTATGCAGTCGCTGTTTTTTGGCTAACCGATTCAGATTGGTTATTTTCTTGCTCAACTTTTTTCATTCGTAATACAGCAATAGGTGCTGAAATAAACGTAAAGCCAAGTAAGATTGAAACTGGAACCGCCGTGATCACAATGAAAGATTGTAGAGCGTTTAATCCACCATCCCCTGCAATCAATAGTACGCCAGCAACCACACCCATCATTATTGCCCAAAACAGACGTTGGTAACGTGATGGTGTATCTGTACCCTCAACTGCCATTGCAATTGAATACGCCATTGAATCACCCGTTGTAGCAACAAATGTCGTCGTCAGCACTAAGAATGCTGGAATCAGCAACCAACTTAATGGCAGTTGTTCTAATGACGCCAGTAATACCGCAGGTAAGCCCGCTTCTTGTAATGGTCCAGAAATACTGCCCGGAGTTTGTAACTCAAGGAAAATACCTGTACCACCCAATGCAGAGAACCAGAAGTTTGTTGCGATAGGAGCAATAATTGCGACTGTAATCACAAGTTCACGAATACTGCGACCTTTTGAAATACGCGCAATAAAGATAGCCATCATTGGAGCGAAACCAATAAACCAACCCCAGAAGAACCATGTCCACCACGAGTTCCATGCAGGATCTGCTGTGCTTAAGCTCATTTCCGGAAGGTGTTGAATATAGTTACCAAATGCAAGACCAAACTCAGTAAAGATAAAGCTTGTTGGACCTAGCACCAAAATTGCAATTAATAGAGTAACAGCGCCAATAACATTCATTCGGCTTAACCACTGTAAGCCCTTGTCCATCCCTGAGAAGGCTGAAACTGAATAAATTGCCACAATCATAGATAAAAGGCCGATTTGACTAATCAGCGAGCTTTCAAGGCCTGTTAGCACAGTTAAACTATAACTAAGTTGCGTAGCTAAGAAACCAATTGGGCCAATCGTACCTGCAGCAACCGCAATGATTGAACAAGCATCAATCAATGAGCCTAACCAATGGTTTTCAAGTTTGTTCCCTAAGATTGGGTATAGCAGCGCACGAGGTCGTAATTTAACACCGCAATTATAATGTGCGTACATTAGTACAATCGTACTTAATGTGCCCAATACTGCCCATGCAAGGAAACCCCAATGTAAAAAGCTTTGGCTTAATGCAGGTGTTACTGCTGCAAGAGTGCCTGTTTTAACATCAGAAAAAGTTGGAGAAGGTGTAATGAAGTGAAAGATTGGTTCAGCGGCTGACCAGAAAACGCCTCCGCCTGCAAGTAAGGTACACATGATCATTGCGACCCATTTGAACGTACCAAACGTTGGTTTTTCTTCACCACCCATTTTGATTTTGCCGTAACTGCTCATCGCAATGATAAGAGCTAAAACAAACGTGATGATCATTAACCACTGCCACCACAAACCAAACATTGTCGATGCCGACATAAACATGGTTTGAATCGTTGCAGTAAATGTTGAGAGATCAACAAGAGCAAAGAGAAGAAATAAAAGGATAAATCCTATAGTAAGTGTTGGAACTAGTTTATCGCTATTTTCATTGCTATTTTTAAACATGGGTATCCCACTTGATGCGTGAGGGATGGGACTCTAGCAGCTTGAAAAACGTAAAACCAGTGAAATATTTTTAAAAAAGGCAAAAAAACAGTCAAATAATTATGATTCTAATCACATTATTTAACAATTAAGCCGTAAAATCAGACACTTATAAAAATAGTCATTAAATAGCACAATAACTCAAATAAATTTACACTTTTATCAAAATAACTCATTATTTGTAGGTCATGTAAAATGAAAATTCATGTTCTATTCATCTTGGCTGTTTTATACTTCTCCTATAATTGACTTAATTAGGAAGCATTATGCTAAAAAAACCAGCTATATACCTTGCTGCCCTATTCACTTTTATTCCATTATCGCAAAGTGCTTTTGCTAATGATCACCCTGATGGGCATCAGCTCATTCAAGATGTTCAGCACAATGGCGCTAAAATAGATATAGATGAAGATCAAGATGAAGTTTATGACGCAGTTCAAGCCGGTTTAGTAAAGCCATTTTCTGATCTTTACGCTATGGTTGAAAAAGACTTTCATGGCCGAATTATCAAAGTAGAGCTCGATGAAGACGATAATGAGTGGACCTACGAATTAAAACTGGTTCATGAGAGCAATATAATCAAAGTTGAATATGATGCAGCAACCTTAGCAATCACAGAGATCAAAGGCCGCGATATTCGCGCAGCTCTTAAATAACAACAAAAAAGATAATTACTAAGAGAATATTAATGAAAATTTTAGTCGTAGAAGATGAGCCGCGTTTAGGTGAACAAATCATTGAAACCTTAGAAGGTGCTGATTGGGTTCCTGAATTATCCCAAGACGGTATCGATGCCTTATATCGAGCAACGACAGAGGAATGGGATGCAATTGTTCTTGATCTTGGTTTACCAAAATTAAATGGCTTAACGGTTTTAAAAAGCATCCGTGACGAAAACATTAATACGCCTGTTATTATTTTAAGTGCGCGTGACACACTATCTCAACGCGTCGAAGGCTTAAATGCCGGAGCCGATGATTATTTAACTAAACCATTTGAAATGGTCGAGTTAATTGCCCGTATTCGTGCTCAGTTACGTCGAGCATCAGGAAACGCATCTCCTATTCTCAAAATTGGTGACTTAAGTTTAGATACCAGAAGCTCAAAAGTGTTATGGCAAGAGCAAGCAGTTAGTCTTACCGCGCTAGAATATAAAGTTATAGCCTACTTTATGCACAATCCAGAAAAAGTAATTTCAAGAACTACCTTAGTTGAGCATATTTATAAACAAGACTTTGATCGTGACTCAAACACTGTCGAAGTATTTATTGGACGTATTCGTAAAAAAATTGCGCCTAATATTATCAAAACAGTCCGTGGGCTTGGTTACCAATTAAATCCTTAAAATACTAAAGGTTCGCAGTGAAAAAAGCACCAAGACACCTTAAAGATACATTTAAAAAACTAAGCCTAAAAAGCCGCTTGCTTCTTGCTGCGGCTTTTTGGCTATCTGCCATGATCTTAGCTGCTGGGGTTGGGATCCCAAAATTGGTAAGTGATTATCTAGTTCAAGATACAAAAGATCAGTTATCTCTCTCTATGGATGAAATCACCGCTAACATAGAAGTAGACAGTGAAGGGAAACTTATTATGCCTTCACGCTTATCTGATCCTCGCTTTAATCAACCTTATAGCGGTATTTACTGGACAATAAAAACCAAAGGAAATGAGCTCCGTTCGCGTTCATTATGGGATAAAAAGCTCACATTCGAAGAAGATAGCTTATCAATTAACACAAAAGTTAAAGGCGCTAATAACGAGGAACTTATTTATGTACAAAAAAATATTTACCTTCCTGAAATTAAACAGCCAATAACCATCACTATTGGTCTTGATGAAGACCCACTAGAAAAAACCTTACATCAACTTACGGGCCAACTCTGGGTCATTCTTGGCTTATTGTTCAGCGGGGTATTATTTCTTATCGGTATTCAAGTCAGTTGGTCACTTCGTCCTTTAGCTAAAATGCAATCTGAGTTAGTCATGTTGCGTAAAGGTGAGCAACAGGCATTAAGCCAACATTATCCTCAAGAAATCGCACCGCTGGTTTCTGATCTCAACGCGCTATTATTTCATTACCAAGAGTTACTAGAGCGTGCCCGTCATCATGCTGGCAATTTATCTCATTCCCTCAAAACGCCTTTATCGGTATTAAAGAACGAGTTGTCTTATTTAACAGAAGAAGAAAAAGCCCGCCTTTCAATTCCAATAGATCAATTGCAAGAACACATTGATTATCATCTTGGTCGCGCTCGAATGGCTGGAGCAATGAACATTCTTTCTGTTGCTACGTCCCCTTCGGAACGAATCGATGCAATATCAATGGCATTCGATAAAGTCTATGCAGAGCGTGAGATTTTATTAATTAATGAGCTTGATACCGATTCAAAAATAACGGTCGATAAAACCGATCTCGATGAAATGTTAGGTAACTTACTTGAAAATAGCTACAAATGGGCACATTCGATGATCCGTGTTCATGCCTCTATACCGGTTAACAACCAAATAAGTATTATTATTGAAGATGATGGCTGCGGAATTCCAATAGAAAAATTCGAGCATGTTTTAAAGCGGGGTTTTCGTTTAGATGAATCGACACCAGGAACAGGGCTTGGCTTACACATAGTTAATGAAATGGCACACAGTTATCGAGGTTCATTAGCATTAGATAAAAGCCCAATGGGTGGTTTAAAAGCAACACTGACCTTCCCTCTAGTACAAAATTAGTTTTTCTACTTCTCATAAAGAACTAGGGCAAATGAATAGCCCTAGTTCTTTGCCATTAATAAAATTGAAATGCCATGTCTGTATTCGCCCATTCCAAAACAAATCCGAGACTGGTGGTGTTTTATTCTTTAATAACGCAAGGTAATCTAAAAATTCAATATCATCTCGAGAAAATGTTTTGTTTTCTATCCAACATAATTGAGTCATTACACTTTTAGGATGATAACCAATCAGTGCGATATTAATGGCTTGAGCATCAAAAATAGATGACACACCAGGAAATACTTTAAATGATGCTTGCTGCTCATCGAAATACAAAGGGGCCGCAATTGGGTTTTCGGTAACATCATCAGCGACCCAAAAGAAGTGGCTGTAATTAAGATAAATAACAGCGCTAAGGATCATCATCACTAATTTTTGACGACTATTTTTCCATTGGCATTTGTATGCAATGGCTAAAATAATAATAACTGTGAATAAGGTAATAATAAATTGCTTATGCTCTATTACAAAAATCTTAACGTTATTAAACCAAGGAAAAGCCTCTAAACCATATGATAACAAATATCCCCAAAGTACAAATTGGCCAACACCTAAAAGTAATCCAACCGTTGCAAATAAAGAGAAACGACGCCATTCGATGTGATTAACCCCTGCGATAAAAGGGACAATCCAAGCAACAGGTCCTAATAGGCGCGAAAAAACAAGGACGAAGTTCCCTTTTCTTTTTAATAACAATCGACAACGAGCAATGGGACGACGAATTTTAGGCTGCCATTGAATTAGTTTCTTCTGTGCTTTTCGTCCATAATGATACCCTATCAAGTAACTTAATTGGTCTCCAATTAAACCACCACATAATACCGCAATGACTCCATACCAAAGGCCCTGATGAAGTTGATAGCCAGCTGCAATTAAAAATGGCTCTCCCGGTACAAATAAATTAGGTCCAATAAGCGCATCTAATAATGCGCCTATAAATAATGTCATCGAAGCGTACATAGCCAATTCTCGTTATTCTAATTATTATTGTTCAGAATAATGCCCAAACTTGTATTCCATTTCGTTATTTCGCATCTCACCAAAGAAAAATCGACGTATATTCGCTTTTAAATACGTAGCGCCCATTTTAAATAATCCATCTTGATCTAAACGACGTGGATCAAATTCAAATGTTATTGGTAGAAAACGGAAACGCCACGTTTGGCTAGCTCGTTTTACATAATCACAATCTTCACAAAGCGTAATATGTTCATCAAATCCTTGCAGTTCTTCATGAGCACGCTTCGTTGAAAAAATACAAGCACCGACAGCTGTAGGGAAAGTATATTGAGTAAGGAACAATCCAATATTAAACATACCATAGCCAAGTCTATGAGCCATTGGCAACCCTTTAGACCCCATATACACACCAGCGACTTCTAGTTTTTTAGCACTCAATTGAGTCATTGCCGTAGCTAGAAAATCAGGTTTCAAACACACATCTGCATCCAAAAAAAGTAAACGTTCATGTTTAGCAAGAGAAGCGCCAGTGTTTCGTCCTAGGCTCACTCCGCGTTTTTCCATTTTATGAACCGTTAATTCAGGAATAGAAGCTTGATATGCTTGTGCAACCTCACACGTTGCATCCTCACTATTTGAGTCGATAACAATAACTTCAAAATCTTGATGTGTTTGTTTACTTAGCCCTTCTAATAAACGGCCGATTCTTTTTTCTTCATTTAATGTGATAACGACAATGCTTAATGGTTTCATATTCTTTACCCTAGTCGATGTAAACCTAACTGGTTTAACTTAGGAGTAAGAATACCTAACCATACCTTAATGATTCATGAGGAAATTATTCATTTTGCGTTCATGCACAGGTCATTTATCTTTATAAAAATAAGCTACCTGGTACTTTATCCCTCGTTAAATTACACAAACGAAACCGAATCTATTTTATAAATCTAATATTACATTTTTATCTGTAGCACATAATAAAAGTAAGACTTATGGTTAGAAAGACATTCAGTCATTTGTAACTAAGGAGAAAGTAAATGAAAGTGCTCATTCAATACATTCAAACTGGTGTTTATAAGGATCATCCTTGGGAAGCTTCAAGCGTACGCTTAAAAGGTCAGCTTCATGCAGTAACGCCTTCTTACGCAGCTCAGCTTATCGAACAAAACAAAGCTCAATTACATACAGATCAAACTGATAACATCATAATTATTGAGTAAGTTGTTCAAGTAAAGGTAGATACTGTTTTTAGGAAAGTGTAAATAAAAGAAAACATAAAGAGAGAGGAAGGAAAGCCACACGTCTCAGAATGTGGCTTAATTTAGTACTGTTCGGGGTCATAACCGGACGTGCTAACTATCTAATAACACTGACTAAATTTCAACATTTTTTGATAACATTGTGGCGAAAAAAGAAACAAAAATGAGGCTATTCCACATTTTTGTGAGGGGGGTAACACTTCCGCCCCCCTCTTTTTTTAAATTCATACACTTCAATATCTAACCAACCAAATTATCATATTGATGATGTTCTGATTTTGTCGGTAAATAGATAATAAAAGTAGAGCCAACGCCAAGTTCAGATCGCGCTTTTATTTCTCCACCAGTTTGACTTAATAAACTTTGAGACACTGACAAACCAAGTCCTGTTCCATCCCGCTTAGTGGTATAGAATGGATCAAATATTCGGTTTAATTGTTCTAAATTCATTCCTGTACCAAAATCTTCGATTTCAATTATCGCCCCAAGTTCAATCCCCTCTTCTGACCACGTTCGGCTGCGAATGATCAGTTTTCCTTTACTGTTCATTGCATGAATTCCATTCATTTGTAAATTAACGAGGACTTGCAATAAATGATGTCGATTCACTTCAACTCTAGGGGCTTGCTGGAAATCAAATTCCACTTCAATATCACGCTTATTAGACCCAGTACGAACAAGAGTGACACTCTCTTCGATAATTGGATTGATATATTGCCATGTTACTTCATCTTGAATACCACCTTGGCGGCTGTACTGCAGCAAACTACGAGTGATATTACGGATACGGTCGATCTGCTCCATGATAGCTTCTAACTCTTCTGAAATAACATCCGCTCCCTCACCTAACTCATATTTAATTAATTCAGCATTTCCTAAAATCACAGCGGTAGGATTATTAATTTCATGAGCAATGCCTGCGGTCAATTCACCCAGAGAGGCTAATTTTTCACTCATAATGAGCTTATCTTGCGCTTGTTTTAATAACTTAATATATTGCTCAAGCTCAATGGTTTTTTCGTGCAAGCTGGCAGTACGAGATTCTACTTTTGATTCAAGTTCTTTAGATGCATGCTGGATCTCCATATTTCGTTGTTGCAATTGATCCAACATATTGTCGAATTGCTGTGCAAGGCTAGCCAGTTCGTGTCCATTATCTAACCCTAAATCACCAATACGAACTTCTTTACCCATTTGAACTGATTTTACTACATAATGTATTTTTTCAATCGGTTGAAAGAGATCTCTTGCCCCACGGTGGACAAAGATGGTTGATAACAACAACGTAATTAGAATAGTCACGCCCGCTTCTACCAAATTTTGTAAATATTGTTTTAATAAAGGCCACTCTAAATAACCGGTATACAGCATACCAATAATGTTATCGTTCATGTCTTTAATTGGTTGATAAGCTGAGATATACCAATCGTTATAAACATAAGCTCGGTTTACCCAACGTTCTCCGTTTTCAATCACTCTTTTTTTAACTTCAAGCGACACTTTGGTTCCTATCGCCCGACCTTGGTTTAGCGATTTATTCGCAAAATCATTATGTAATGGCACATTGGTACTAATACGTAAGTCATCTAAAAATAGAGTAACCGTTCCATAGCTATCAGAATCAAGATCGCCTTCTGGATAAATGAGATCTCGGATACGGTCGACCAAAAATGTACTGTTATTAAGAATGATCCCGCTATCAACGATCCAAACTAAATTCCCGTGATCATCAAAAATAGGAATTAACGTTCTAATAATTAAGCTTCGACTTTCTATGCTGCCATCTTCTTTATTTACAATACTAACCTGAGTACTTAATTGAGGGTTAATATTGCTCAATTCGTCTTTATTCATTACTTGAAAAAACGTACGAGATATACCTAATGATAAGGCTTTTATTGATGAGTCCGGTAAATGATTAATATAACTAATGGGATGCACGACAATAAAATCAGAATTGTACTTATCTGCTTGTTGTACCGACCATCGTTGAAGGTTTTTATCGTTGTTTTTTAATCGTGTTTGAAATTGATAAGACTCAACAAAACCACGAAGTTCAGCACTTTGCTCTTGCTGTAAAAAATTAATGCTGTTATCTGCAACAGACAATTTACTTCCTACGTCATTAAGCGCATTTTGCCACGTATAATGAACAGACCAAAACGCAGTAATAATCACTAGAGCAAGTAAGGTTAAGAATAAAGGGACAGAGTTCAACCACAGCAAGCGGTATCTCACCATGGTTTTAATTCTACGTTTCCATAAAAGAGGAGATAACATCATGCGATCTCTTCACTCCACTCTTTAAACTTTCTTTCTAATGTTTTTCGGGCGACACCAAGTTGTCTTGCTGCTGCTGATTTATTGCCATCATGTAAATCAACAACGGCAATAATGTGTTTTTTTTCTACTTCTTTTAGTGTCCATTGCTCAGGGTAAACATCCATTTCAGGCATACAGCTACACTCTGTTTCTTTTTGCTCTATTGCAGCATCAAATACAGAATCTTGATGCAGAGGTGTATTACCTTGTAACCCTGACCAATGTTCAACTGGTGGTTTTCCTAATAAAATACAACGCTCGATCATATTTTTAAGTTCACGAATATTACCAGGCCAATCGTAATGTGCCATCGCCACGATATCTTCATGCGCCCAATGAATTGGTTTCAATCCCATTTCTTTCGCGATCATGTGTGAAAAATGCTCAGTCAAACAGGCCAAATCGGCTTTACGTTCACGCAAGGTTGGCAATGAGACAGTAAGGACATTTAAGCGATAGAAGAGATCTTTTCTAAAATTCCCTTTTTCTACTTCTTCAAGCAAATTTCGGTTGGTCGCCGCTACAATACGAACATCAACTGGTATCTCTTTTTCAGAACCCACCGGTCGAATCGCTTTTTGTTCAAGAGCACGAAGCAATGATGATTGCATTCCAATTGGCATTTCACCAATTTCATCAAGGAATAATGTCCCACCATTAGCGACTCTAAATAACCCTTCTCTGCTTTTTTTCGCGCCAGTAAATGCGCCAGATGTGTGACCGAATAATTCACTTTCTAAAAGATCTGGGGCAATAGCACCGCAATTCAAAGGCACAAACGGTCCTTTACGATGACTTAACTGATGTAAACCACGAGCAACAAGCTCTTTGCCTGTCCCTGACTCCCCTTCAATTAACACGGCAGCATTAGAGGGCGCTAATTGAGCCACCATTTGTTTTAACTGTAAGGTTTTATCTGCATTACCAATAATTTCAATTGGATTACTCTTTTCTATTTCTCTTTGTAACGCAAAATTAGTCCTTTCAACCAGTCGGCGATCCATACAACGTCTGATCGCTTGTAGCATATTTTCAAGATTAAATGGCTTTAAAATGAAATCAGCCGCACCTAAACGCAGCGCTTGAATCGCGGTATCTAACTCGGCATAGCCCGTCATAAATATAACGTCATAATTACGAGAATCACTGGCAATACTTTCTTGCCACTCTAATCCTGTTTGGCCTGGTAAGTTAATATCTAAGATTATAAGATCGAGATGATGAGATTGACGGATAACTTCTGCATCTTCAATCGTGCCAACAGTGTGGACTTGACCAAATTGTTTGCTTAATGCTTTCTTTAGGATAGTTTGCATACCTATTTCATCATCAACAACAAGAACTGAAAATGCGTGCCAATCTGATTTCGCGACCATAGTATTTCCTAATTAGAGAGAACAAGTGGATATTTGTGGGTCAAAATGTCCTAATTATTCTAACCTGTATTCAACAAAATGTATCCTTTCTAATGAGACATTTTGTCCTAGTCACATTTTTTGTAAGGTTTTTATGTCAAAATGCCGCTCAATGGCTTATTTATCATTACCTTATAGATAAAAATATCAGCAGAATTCTTGGCATAAGGATTGCTTTATAGCCAATAAGTCTATTCACTCATTGCACTTGCAGTGATATTTAACTTCATTACATGGATATAACATGAATAATAAAATCAGTACGTTTTCAGCAATGGCTGTTGTGGCTCTGGGTTCTTTTTCGGCAACGAATGTATATGCGGACGACGCAAGCGTTGTGCGTTTAGCGACAACAACAAGCACCTACCACTCGGGTCTACTCGATTATATTTTACCTGTGTTTAAAAAAGATTCGGGTTATGAAGTTCAAGTACTTGCTGCTGGTACAGGCAAAGCATTAAAAATGGGTGAAAATGGCGACGTTGATTTAGTGATGACTCACGCCCCTAAAGCAGAAGCAGATTTTGTGGAAAAAGGCTACGGTATTGAACCAAAAGCACTAATGTACAATGATTTCGTGCTTGTTGGTCCTAAAGCTGATCCCGCTCATATCTATGGTATGAAAGACGTAACGGCTGCCTTCAAAAAAATGGCAAAAGCTGATGCAACCTTCGTTTCTCGTGGTGATGATTCAGGCACAAATAAGAAAGAATTGATCCTATGGTCTCAAGCGAATATTGAACCAAACTTTGGTGGTTACAAAGCCGTTGGCCAAGGCATGGGACCAACACTGAACATGACGTCTGAACTGCAAGCTTATACATTGACAGACCGCGGCACTTGGTTAGCTTACCAAAATAAATTGGATTTAGACATTATGGTTGAAGGCGATAAACGTCTGTTTAATCCGTACCAAGTGATCCTAATTAATCCTGAGCGTTACAACAACCTAAACACGAAAGGTGCACGTGCATTTAGTGATTGGTTAGTCAGCGACAAAGGTCAAGCATTGATTAATAGTTTCCAACTGAGTGGTAAACAGCTGTTCACAGCGGACGCTAAATAATCCATGACTATATTAGCCACTTCTCATGAAGCAATTCAACTATTGTTCAGCGGTGATACTGCATTATGGAGCATTGTTGGTGTTTCTTTTTCGGTTTCGCTTTTCGCAATGGCGGTTGTTATGCTGCCAGCGTTATTACTGGCGTTTGCTCTTGCGTATGGATCGTTCCCTGGGCGGTGGCTACTGCTCTCTCTTATCAATACATTACAATCGGTTCCAACTGTCGTGATCGGGCTCTTATTATATATGATGCTTTCACGTGCAGGGCCTTTAGGCGATTGGCAACTTCTGTTCACTCAAGAAGCAATGATTGTTGGTCAAATGCTGATTTGCTTCCCTATTATGGTCGCGATGATGCATGGTGCATTTCAACACAGTGATAGAAGAGTATGGGAAACAGCGTTTACTTTAGGCGCTTCCCTTCCCCGTGCTTTTGGCAGTTTAATTTGGGAAACTCGCTTTCCTATTCTTGCTGCTATCATCGCAGGATTTTCACGTATAATCACCGAAGTTGGCTGCTCTATGATGGTAGGCGGCAACATATTTAATGCAACACGTAACATTCCAACCGCCATTGCAATGGAAAGCCAAAAAGGTGCCTTTGCTCAAGGCGTCGCCCTTGGCATGGTATTGCTTATTTTGGCATTAGTTTTAAACTTCTTCCTTTCATTCACTCGTGGTAAAGGGTACTTACGTACTTAGTAGGCATAGCATGACAATAAGAATTACTGCCGATAATTTATCGATGCGATTCAATGACCGTGTGCTTTTTCACATTCCTCATTTATCGCTTGGGCCAAAAGATTCCGTTTATTTACGTGGTACTAATGGAGTCGGTAAAACAACATTACTTAAAATTTTATCCGGTTTGCAAACAGCAACAACAGGTAAACTTAACCTTAACCAACCTCATTGGTCTGCTCGTTTATTTGGGCGTTCAGGCAATAACCAAATCGTTTATCTTCACCAAAATCCATTTTTATTTGATGGTACAGTGTATGACAATGTTATTTATGGCATGAAATACACCACCATGAATAAGCTTAAAAAACGCAATATGGTGATCAATGCATTACGCATGGTTGGGTTAGAAACCTTAGCGGATGAACATATTTCTGTTCTTTCTGGTGGTGAGAAACAACGCGTTGCGATGGCTCGAGCTTGGATATTGACCCCTTCCATTCTATTAATGGATGAACCGAGTGCCAGTGTCGATCAAGAATCGATTCAATTATTAGTGATTATGGCAAAAGATCTTCTCGAACGAGGCTCTAGCATTGTCGTGACCAGCCACCAAACCAACGCCTTAACTGAAATTTGTCACCGTCAATGGACTATTTCTGACGCAAAGCTGATAGAATCAACCCCATTGAAAGTGATTGTTAGCAAGGATAAGTATGCTCCAGCCAAAGCAAACTAGTTGGGTAATTTTAGCGGGTGGACAAGCCCGTCGTATGGGTGGTCAAGATAAAGGTTTTGTTGTATTTCAAAACAAACCACTTATCGAACACGCCATAGGAATTTTAACACCTCAAACTGATCAAATCGCCATTAATGCTAATCGTAGCATTGAGCAATATTCAGATTATGCCACTACGTTCTCTGACCTATTTATTGATTATCCTGGTCCATTGGCTGGCATGCATTCTGGCTTAGTTAATATGGATTCAGATTGGGTTGGTTTCATTCCTTGTGATTCGCCTAACCTACCAAGCAATCTTATCTCTTTATTATGTGATGCAGTAAAAGAAGACACAGATATCGTTGTCGCACACGACGGCGAATACATGCAACCGGTTGTCACGCTAATGCACAAACGTATTATTCCTAAAATTGATGCCTTCTTAGCGCGCGGTGACAGAAAAATCATCCTATTATACAAAGAGTGTAATACCGTTTTTGCTGATTTCTCTGCTTACTCAAATGCTTTTATCAATTTGAATAGCCCACAAGAACTTGAACAATTTGGATCTTTATTATGAGTTTAACGACTGCGTCTATCCCTTTATTGGGTTTTGCTGCTTATAGCGGCACAGGTAAAACGACATTATTGGAAAAGTTATTACCAAAACTGAATGAAATGGGACTAAAAGTCGCAGTCATCAAACACGCTCACCATAACTTTGATATCGACCAAGAAGGCAAAGACAGCTACCGCTTACGTAAAGCGGGTGCGAGCCAAATGCTAATCAGCTCTCGTTTTCGTAATGCCTTAATTACTGAAACCCCTGATGAAGAAACAACCTGTCAGCAATTAATCAATAAATTAGATCAAACTGAACTTGATTTGATTCTTATTGAAGGCTTTAAGCAACTGCCATACACCAAGATTGAATTGCACCGTGATGACGTGGGTAAGCCGTGGATCTTCCCAGAAGATGATAACATCATTGCGATTGCAGCAGACTCAAAAGCAGCATCTGAATTGCCTCAAATGGACATCAACGATACTGATACCATTACACAATTCATTGTGGAATACGTAAAACAGCATCAACATAAACAACAAAGTGACCTATCGGCTAACTGTGATGAATTATCACCTGCTTTTTTATCTGTTAGTCAAGGCAGAGCTAAGATTTTAGAAGCAATAAAACCGCTAAATTCACAAAGTAATGTTTCTTTAATCGACTCCATTAATGCATTAGCGGCCCAAGATATTTTATCGCCAATCAATGTTCCTCAGCATAATAATTCGGCAATGGATGGTTATGTTATTTGTGGTGATGATGTAGAGCGTGAAAGTTACACTGTGGTTGCCGAAATTATGGCTGGTCACAGTTATGATCTCTCTCTTCAACACGGCCAAGCCGCCAAGATCATGACGGGGGCACCAGTCCCTGAAAATGGCAATACTGTGATCATGCGAGAACAAGCGATTCAAGAAGGCGATCAAGTCCGCTTTGATGCAGGAAAATCTAGCATTCGTAAAGGCCAAAACGTTCGTCTTGCGGGTGAAGATCTCGCTATCGATCAAATCTGTGTTGCTAAAGGTTCACGCATTACAGCGCCTGAAGTCGGTATGCTTGCTTCTTTAGGTATTGCTTCTATTCCTGTTATTTCAAAAACAAAAGTCGCTATTTTTTCTACTGGTGATGAAGTTCAAGCACCGGGTGAAGCACAAAAAGCCAATTCAATTTATGATTCTAACCGCTTCACGTTGACGGCGTTATTACAGAAGATCGGTTGTGAAGTGATTGATTTTGGCATCATTGAAGACAGTGAAAATGCTTTAGAATCAACGCTTTCTCAAGCCTCGCAACAAGCGGATATGATTTTATCTTCTGGTGGAGTCTCGGTTGGTGATGCCGATTACATCAAAACAATTTTAGATAAGCTAGGCAACATTAACTTCTGGCGTATAAATATGCGTCCGGGTCGCCCTCTTGCGTTTGGTCATATTGGTGATACCCCTTTCTTTGGTTTACCGGGTAACCCTGTAGCAGTAATGGTGGCGTTCTTACAGTTTGTTGAGCCTGCATTACGTAAACTTCAAGGTGAAGATGACTGGAAACCGGAGACTTTTACGGCAATTGCTAAAGAGTTTATTCGTTCTCGCACTGGCCGAACTGAATACAGCCGTGGCATTTACTCGATTAACCAAAATGGTCAAATGGAAGTGGTAACCACAGGGAAGCAAGGCTCAGGTATTTTACGTTCCATGAGCGAAGCAAACTGCTTAATTGAAGTGCAGCCTGAAGTAGAGTCGGTAGATATTGGTCAGAAGGTAACAATTATTCCGCTGCTTAATCGCATATAGCGTCGTATTCTAGTTTATTGCTAGCCACTTTGATGGTATAAAGTGGCTAAAATACTGTGTTCAAAAATTATAAGGCTCCAAGATGTCTAAAATGTTCTTCAAAGGTCGTATCGAAACTCGTCAAAACCACGTTAAATCTGGTTTTAACACTAAGCGTGACGTTAAGTTAGGTACTGAAGAAGCACCACTAACTTTAGTTGTTCAAACAGAAGAACGTAAAGTTGAAATTGAAGCGCAGATTACTGAGCACAACTTATTCGCAAACATCGAAATTAATGCTGAAAAAGAAGAAAATATTCTTGAGCTTGATGGTGTATTAAACAAGCCTAAAACAACTCGCTTTGAAAAAACACCTAACCGCAATGAAGCATGTCCTTGTGGTAGTGGTAAAAAATACAAAAAATGTTGTGCTTAATCGTTAGTTAACAATGTAACTAATTGTACTGAAAAAAAAGAGCCTCTGCTTATCTGTTGTTAATAACAAATAGCATGAGGCTCTTTTTATATCTGCATTTTCTATTCTAAATATCGAGTCGAAATTAGTCTTTAATATTTAAGAACGCCGCACCACGAACACCGCCAGAATCACCATGCTTCGCTTTAATAATACGAGGGACACGAGCAACCGACAGTAAGTGTTTTGGTAGACGCTTTGGTAGTTCTTCATAAATCAATTCAAAGTTTGATAAACCACCACCTAGTGCAACCACATGTGGGTCAAAACAAGTAAATAGATTAGCAAAACAAATAGCTAATAGCTCCATGAAGCGTTCAACATGCTCTACAGCATTCGCTTCCCCAGCTTCATTTGCTTTAATGATATCAATTGCTTTTTTCTCTTCACCGTAATAATGAGTATAAAGTAGCTCAAAACCACGACCAGAAAGGTAGCTATCTAAACAGCCTTTATTACCACAACCACAGCCTAATAGAGGTGCGTTCTCACCTAAATGGAACCATGCATCAATTGGTAAACGCGAATGACCTAACTCACCAGCTACATGGCTATAACCAGAGAATGCTTTACCATCAAAAATTAAACCGCCACCAAAGCCAGTACCTAGAATTAGGCCCATCACTGATGGAGAATCTTTTAACTCTTCATCCCAGGCTTCTGATAATGCAAAACAGTTCGCGTCGTTATCAATTTTTACTGAACGACCAATTTTTGCTTCTAAGTCTTTACGTAAAAATTGACCTTTAGCAGCAGGAACATTACTTGTTAATAAAGCACCTGTCTCGGCATCTTCCATTCCTGGAATACCCAAACCGACTTTACCTTCAACACCAAACTCAGCATCGTATTTCGCAATTAAACCCGCGATGTCATCAACCAATAAGGCGTAATCTTCTGTTTGCGTTGGAATGCGTTCAGTAGCAACACGCTCAAGCTT
The DNA here is from genome assembly GCF_001691065.1 of Aliivibrio sp. 1S128. Taxonomy (NCBI): domain Bacteria; kingdom Pseudomonadati; phylum Pseudomonadota; class Gammaproteobacteria; order Vibrionales; family Vibrionaceae; genus Aliivibrio; species Aliivibrio sp. 1S128. The sequence goes on from NZ_MAJV01000058.1 coordinate 206,359, forward strand.
TTCATTAAACGCACCAAATTCAATCTTTGTGCCACCCACATCAAAACCGTAGTACATAAGGTATCCTTGTCCTAATCTATTTAAATTTTTATGGTGTTATTTTACCTAATTTTTATAAATACAGACTGTGACCTAAACGATATTCATTGGTTTTTAGTGTGAGATTAACCTCAAAGTGATACTAGATTTCGTTGCTTTATTTCAGATCTGTACGAAATTCAATCAAGCGTTTTAAGCCCATTCCTCTTTCTTCACCTTTTACTGGACGTTTACTGTAAAGGTAATGCTCTCGAAATAAATTAAACCAACACTCAAGATGCTGAGCATTCTCTTTTTCACCGAATAAATCCAACACTAAACTGGCGACTTCCGCAGTTGCTAATTGATGGTCTTTTGTTGCTTTACGCATGATGTAATTAGAAAGATGTTCACGATTAAATGACAATACAGGTAAGTGATGTAAATATGGACTTTTACGATACATACGTCCCGCTTCACGCCAACTGCCATCAAGAAGAATAAACAACGGTGTTTTACCCTCTCCAACCACTATATCATTAGTGACTAGGTCTTTATTCTCAATCAGCTCTTCAGGGAAAATAACAAACGGTTGGTATGATTCATCTTGCAGTAGCGCTAGCATCTCTGAATTTGGTTCAGTACGAGACCATAGGTAGGCATGAGTATCAGGAACTATATCGGCAATTAATTTTCCTGTATTACTTGGTTTTAACACTTCAGTATCAAACATAATCAATAAAAAAGCCGCTGTTGATGTGGTGTTAGGTTGATATTCACAAATACAATAATCTTTACGTACCTGGCAAAATTCACAACGGTCCACATTGCCACCACGCGCATTAAAGGGTTTTGTGGAGCGAGCTAATCTTTCTTTGTATAATTGATGAACAGAATGAATACGCATTTACAATAACCAAGTTTTTTATATGGAAAAAAAAACGCATTTTACTTACAGTGTCGGTAATAACAAGTTCTACAAGAGAATTCCTTATGGAAAATAACTGGATTGAACAAAGTGATACGATCCGCCTTGGCTTTTTTATCATTGCATTCACTATTTTTGCCTTAGCCGAATACAAATGGCCACGAAAATCCTTAACTCAACAAAAATCCACACGGTGGTTCAGTAATATTGGATTGGTCTTTTTTAACAGCTTAATTCTTCGTCTTACACTGCCCTTACTGGCGGTTGATGCCGCGTTGATCGCAGAGCAAGAACAATGGGGATTATTTAACTACTTACCGCCCCCTCCTTTCCTAACAGGACTCTTATCCATTTTGTTATTGGATTGGCTGATCTACTGGCAACATCGTGCATTTCATCGTGTTCCTTTGTTATGGCGCTTACATCGAATGCACCATTCCGATCAGGATATTGATGTCACTACAGGCACACGCTTTCATCCTATTGAAATCATTTTCTCTATGTTAATTAAAATTGCAGCCATTGGATTGTTAGGTATTCCTGTTGAAGCGGTCATTTTATTTGAAATTATTTTAAACGTAAGCGCGATGTTTAATCACAGTAATCTCTTTATTCCAAAGTGGTTAGATCGCTATGTGCGAGTATTGGTGGTTACACCTGATTTTCATCGAGTTCATCATTCCGTTCATATTTCTGAAATGCATAATAATTATGGGTTCTTTTTATCGATTTGGGATCACTTCGGTAAAACATATTTAGTAAAGCCACGAGATGGCCATGAAGAAATGAAAATTGGATTGGGTCGATTTAGAAGTGAGAAAGAGCAACGATTAGATAAAATGCTTACTCAACCATTTAGAAAGAAATAGACTTTATAATGAGGTGTTTATAACACCTCATTATTTTACTTTATGAATGACTTCACTTCATCCTCACTTAAATAACGCCATTCACCAACGCCAACATCTAAGCTTATTTCTCCAATTTTTTCTCGATGCAAAGAAATTACTTTATTACCAATGGCTGAAAACATGCGCTTTACTTGATGAAACTTTCCTTCGGTAATTGTCAGCAGTGCTTCCTGTGGTGCAACTATGTCTAATTGCGCAGGACGAGTAAGCTCTACCTCACCTTGTAACTGAAGACCTAGTGCAAATTGCTCAATCACACTCTCAGTCTCTATTATGGGTTTACGTAAACCTACTCGATACACTTTTTCACACTTCTTCGCTGGAGTAATAATATTGTAAGACCAACGGCCATCATCGGTAATTAACACTAACCCTGTCGTATCTGCATCTAAGCGCCCTGCAATATGAAGCTCTGCATTATTCCCTTCATTGATGTAATTAAACAAAGAGGGATAAACTTCATCAATATTCGAGCAAATAGTATCGGCTGGCTTATTCATTAACAGATAACGGAAAGGTCGAGCGACTAACTCTTTTCCATCAAGAGTAATGTCATTATTCTCATGAACTTGAGTTGACTCTAATGTGACAGTGTCACTATTTACTTTTACCCTTCCCTCAACAATCAACTCAACCGCTTGGGTTTTCGTTAGTTCTGTACTTTTACAAATAAACTTATCAAGACGCATAGGACCACACATTACCACTCATCATAACGTCATTATCCTTGCTCTATTCAAATAAGCAATCGCATTACAAAAACGAACGATCAAAAAAGGCGACCCGAAGATCGCCTTTTTATTTATATGCTTAGAGCTAATTATATATTCAGGACTAAGTACTTATTCTATTGCCTACTATGGCGTGTAGAATGTTGCCGCACCTGGACCTACTGGTAAGCCGAATACGAATACCCATAGGTAGAACAAGATACTCCAACCAAACATGAACACCATTGAGTATGGAAGCATGGTTGCAATCAGTGTACCGATACCTAGGTTCTTCATGTAACGTGTCGCTACCGCAAGGATAAGACCGAAGTAGCTCATCATTGGAGTGATGATGTTCGTTGTTGAATCACCAATACGGTAAGCTGCTTGAATTGTCTCTGGTGCGTAACCTACTAGCATTAACATTGGAACAAAGATTGGTGCGGTTACTGCCCACTGTGCAGATGCAGAGCCGATCATTAAGTTAATGAAGCCACACATTAAGATAAATGCGAAAAACAACATAGGGCCAGTAAGGCCGATATCTTGTAGGAAACTCGCCCCACCTACTGCTATCACTTGACCAAAGTTAGTCCACTTAAAGAAAGCAACAAACTGTGCAGCAAAGAACACAAGAACAATATACATGCCCATTGAAGACATTGATGTTGCCATTGCATTGATTACATCACGATCATTCTTCATTGAACCAGTAATTTTACCGTAAACAAAGCCAGGAACCGCGAAGAATACAAAGATGAATGCCACAATACTTTTCAAGAATGGAGAGCCTGCAACCGTACCTGTCGCTGAACGTAATACGCCATCTTCAGGAACAATCGTCCATGCAAGTAATGCACTCACAACAAGAACAGCAAGACCTGCAAATTTAAGACCTTTCTTCTCAAGTGCAGTCAGCTTACCCATCTTATCGTTTGATAAATCTTCTGACGCTTCTTCATCATTATATTTACCAAGTTTTGGCTCAACAATTTTCTCTGTTACAAAAGCACCAGTGATTGCGATAAAGAATGTAGAAACAAACATGAAGTACCAGTTTGCTTCAGGGCCTACTGTATAAGTTGGGTCAATCATTTGTGCTGCTGTTTCTGTAATACCAGAAAGCAGTGGATCAACCGTACCGATTAGAAGGTTTGCAGAATAACCACCTGATACACCAGCAAACGCCGCCGCAAGACCTGCTAACGGGTGACGACCTAGTGAGTGGAAAAGCATTGCAGCTAATGGAATAAGTACTACGTAACCAAGCTCAGATGCTGTATTTGAAATAATACCTGCAAATACAACCGTTACTGTAACCATACGCTTAGACGCGCCCATTACCATGCCGCGCATTGCAGCAGATAACATGCCTGAATGCTCAGCGATTGCAACACCAAGCATTGCAACAAGAACCGTACCTAATGGTGCAAAACCGACAAAGTTTTTCACTAGGTTAGTAACGATAAGCTGTAAACCTTCAGCATTGAAAAGGCTAACCACGTGGATCATACCATCAGCGGCTCGGCCTTTTGCCCCTTCTGGGCGAGGGTCCATTACTGATAGTTCAAAGTAGCCAGCAATGCCTGATGAAACTAAAATTGCCACACAAAAGATTGCAAACAGAGTAATTGGGTGTGGTAATAGGTTTCCTAAATATTCTACTGAATCAAGAAAACGTGTGAACAACGGCCTTTTTGGCTGTTGTTGGTTCTGTTGTTGCGATGCAGACGAACTCATCTGTAACTCCTTGTTTTTGTCTTACCTTTTTTATAATCCCACACACTATTATCGAACAAATAGTTAAATAATGAGCACATGAGTTAAAAGTAAGTACATCCAAAATTCACGCAAAGGTTACATGATTGTAAAATTCATTAATAGTTCAAAATGTCACAAAATGTTTCTCTTGTAGATTTTATAGCCAGAAATATATTTAAAACTAACACTTTAAATCAAGATATCCCGATAATTAATTACAATATGAATGATTATTTCATCAAGTTAGCATTGATATTGCTTTCTCTATCTATAATCGGTAAAAATAGTCATATTGTTTTTATCATCTAGGGTTGATTATGATTCGCCAGTCTGTCTATATTTTTGTACTACTCAGTTTATTTGGCTGTGCCTCTTCACCCCCATCGTCACAATTAACTAAACAAGAGATTAAAGCTAAACACCCACAATTATCACAATCAGATGACTATCAAAGCTATTATCAAGAGTGGCAAGGCGTCCCTTATAAATACGGTGGGTCGACTAAGACCGGCGTTGATTGCTCCGCCTTTACTCAAGATGCACTTGTCAGTCTTCATCAGCTATCATTACCTAGAACCACTGAATATCAAGCGTCGAAAGGCATCAAAATCCCATTAGCTGACGCAAAAAAAGGGGATCTTGTTTTCTTTAAAACCAGCGTAAAAGTAAGGCATGTTGGTGTGTATATTGGTCATCGAGAATTTATGCACGCATCAACCTCAAAAGGGGTAATCATTTCCAGTTTAGATAACCCTTATTGGAAAAAAGCATTTTGGCAAGTAAGACGAGTGTTATAGGAAGGAAAATTAACCAAGTAAAATAATAGCGATGTGTCTCTTATTTTACTTGGCTTTACAAGTACAATAGCTTTACGTTATTTAAATGCACTATCGAATAAGTTTTTAATAAGACCAATATAATCATCTAAAAACATAACTTGTTCATTGGTTGCTTTTTGAACCCAAGCACCAGCAAGTACTTCCCCTAAATCATCCACTACAGCATCAGCTTCACGCAATAACGTAAATCTAACATCGGCATCCAACTCAGGATTTTGCTGAAATACGACCATTAAGTTAGAAGCAACTAAATCATTTACGATATCTTCTACCGTTTCATCTCCCGTATCACCTTGCTGATTAGCAAAAATAACTAAATGTTCGGTAAGATATTCAATAAGTGCATGGTAACCCTCTGTATTGACAATCATAATCTGTCCGTTCTGTAATGGTTCATAATAATGATAAATGCTTATTTTATATAAGCTCTTAACGTTAATTTATCAAAATAGAGAATAACTCTCAAATACTTTCCATTTATATTGACAACCTAAATCTAACGCTTTCAGACCTTTAAACTCAATCATTTACCTGATTCCTTAAAAATCCGCGTAATTTTTAGCCTTAGTTCACAGATATTTATTAAGAATACACTATTCTTAATTAAGTAATTTTTCAGATAATTAAAGAGAGGTAATTATGTGGCAAGCTATCGCAAAACAAATCTCTGATGTAACTGGGCGCCCTTTTATCATTTCTGAACGTGAAACGGTCAATGGTGGTGAGATTAATGATTGCTATATGATCAGTGATGGAAACCAACGTTACTTCGTTAAAGTGAATGAACGGGCAGAACTTCCTATTTTTGAAACGGAGGTAGAAAGCCTGAATCAACTTGACCAATCAGACCATATGTTTGTGCCATCTCCTCTTCATGTCGGAACCACAAAAGACCACTCTTTTTTAGTACTGAACTTTCTACCAACTAAACCGATGAGTCCACCCACTTCGTTTGACCTTGGTGTCAGCTTGGCAAACCATCATTTATGGGGAGACCAACTAGAATACGGATTTGATTGCGATAACTATTTAGGTAATGTATTACAAGTAAATACATGGCATAGAAGATGGGATTGTTTTTTTGCAGAGCAACGTATCGGATGGCAATTGCAATTATTGCATGAAAAAGGCATGGAATTGGGTGATATAAAAACACTCGTTCAAAATACAAAACGTATTTTACACAATCACCAACCAAAACCTGCATTATTGCATGGTGATTTTTGGCATGGAAATATTGCATTAAGCGTAAAAGGCCCAATCAGTTACGATCCCGCATCTTATTGGGGTGATCCTGAATGCGATCTTGCGATGGCAGAATTATTTGGGGGATTTCAAGACAGCTTTTTTGAAGGTTATGAATCTATCTCCCCTATTTCTGAAGGATTTGAAACCCGTCAACACCTATATAGCCTCTACCATATACTTAATCATTGCACTATGTTTGGTGGAGAGTATATGTTTCACGCCGAACAACTTATTGATAAATTAAATCTAAATCAAAAATAAAGCAGGTTGATAAGGTAGATGAATGTCTACCTTATCATTGTAACAATTTCATAAATTAACCATTGATCTACTTTTTCACTTAATTCACTTCAAAAACGAACTCTTTTTCTTATTATTTACGTATTACATCGTTGTCTCTTTTAAATTCTACATTTTAGACAAAGTGACTCACTTTGAATTAACTACAATTTAAAGTGAATAGTATTCACCCGATATAAATAAGGAGTTATTGTGATGAATTACATAAAGAAGGATATTAAATGCCCCAACTGCCAATACACAATTGGGTTAGTTATCGCTGAAAATCAGTCGAGTCAACAAATCTATGATGACTGTCCATCTTGTCATCGTGCCATTGAAATGAAAATGGTCGTTAACCCGTCAAATCAATCAGTTAACTTAACTTTTGATAGCGTTGAAGACGGGTTGTTTTAACATTTATGCTTTATTTTGATTCGCTAGCACACGTTCCACAGTATCTACAATTGCTTGTGTTTGCGGATCTATTTCTAAATTAATTTTATCGCCAATACTGCGTTGACTTAAATTTGTTCTTTCTAAGGTTTCAGGAATTAGGTTCACATTAAAACCGCATTCATCAACATCACCAACGGTTAAACTGATCCCATCAACACCAACATAACCTTTATGTAAAATGTACTTAGACCACTCATTCGGTACATCAAACCAAATTTGGCAGTTTTCTTCTGTTTTATTAATTTGACGTACCGTCATTACACCGACGATATGACCAGACATTGAATGCCCCCCAATCTCATCACCAAAACGAGCGGCACGTTCTATATTGATCAGTTGTCCAGCGTCAAGTAAGCCAAGATTAGTTAAACGCAATGTTTCTTCAATTAAATCAAACCAAACATGGTTACCATCCACTTTAGTCACCGTCAGACAGCAACCATTATGAGCAACAGATGCACCAATCTCTAAGTTTTGCTGGTAAGGTGTTGGGATCTCAATGACATGAGTTTGAAAACTCTCTTTTTTAATGATCTCAATAACTTTTGCCGTAGTAGCTACAATCCCAGTAAACATCCGCGTCTCCAATAAGTGTAATGCAAATAATTCAAGAGTAATATTACTTACTTCTTAAAAAATATCCACCATACGTCTAATATTTCCTTTTGTGAAGTGCCATGACTTCTATATACTGTCGACTTACTGCTTACCTTTAACAGTTTCTCTGTTTAAAGCACTCAATCAGACCTTTTTTATTCTTATTACGACGACCATCGTAATAATGAATCGACAGTTATAATCCTTATTTACATATATATTTATACGGTGACGTAGTGCACAGATACCAGAAAGAAATCGTTCGATTAATAAAATTATCCACTCCAGTCCTTATTGCTAGTGTTGCTCAAACAGGCATGGGTTTTGTGGACACAGTTATGGCTGGTGGCGTAAGTGCAACCGACATGGCTGCCGTAGCTATTGCTGCAAGTGTTTGGCTTCCATCAGTATTATTTGGTGTTGGCTTATTAATGGCACTTGTTCCCGTTGTTGCGCAATTAAATGGCTCAGGAAAATCAAAAAAAGTTCCTTTTGAGATCCATCAAGGTATTTATTTAGCCCTAATAGTTTCTATCCCTATTATGCTTATCCTTTACAATGCAGGGTTTATCATTGCAGCCATGGATGTAGAGCCTGAACTTTTTGCAAAAACACAAGGGTACTTACACGCTGTTTTATGGGCGGCTCCTGCCTTTTTACTCTTCCAAGCATTACGTAGCTTCTGTGAAGGGTTATCTCTAACAACGCCAGCGATGATCATTGGTTTTATCGGTCTTGCTGCAAATATTCCATTAAACTGGATGTTTGTCTATGGCGAAATGGGAGCTCCTGCTCTTGGTGGCGTAGGTTGTGGTGTAGCAACTGCGATTGTGTACTGGCTAATGTTCATCACAATGGTTATTTATACGTTTATCGCACCAAAATTACGCCGCGTAAACTTATATGAAAACTGGAGCAAACCACAAACTAAAGAGATCTACCGTTTGTTCAAACTAGGTTTACCTGTTGCTCTTTCTATCTTCTTTGAAGTCACCCTATTTGCGGCCGTTGCCCTATTGGTTTCACCATTAGGTTCTATCGTTGTTGCTGCTCACCAAGTCGCCATTAATTTCTCTTCATTGATCTTTATGGTACCAATGAGCATCGCCATTGCGGTTAGTATCCGTGTTGGCCACCAATTAGGTGAAAACAATCTTGAAGGCGCAAGAATTGCTAGTTTCTGTGGTCTTGCCTTTGGTTTATTAATGGCATGCTGCACGGCCGTTTTAACGCTGATATTCCGTGAGCAAATTGCGTACTTATATTCAGATAACAAAGAAGTTGTCGAACTTGCTGTTAGCTTGATGCTACTTGCTGCGATTTACCAATGTACAGATGCTGTACAAGTCGTTGCTGCTGGCGCACTTCGTGGTTATAAAGACATGAATGCGATCTTTAAGCGTACCTTTGTCTCTTATTGGATTGTGGGTTTGCCTGCGGGTTATATTCTAGGCATGACAGATTGGATTGTTGAACCAATGGGCGTTTACGGTTTCTGGTTTGGCTTTATTGGTGGGTTAACTACATCAGCCGTACTATTAAGTATACGCTTACGCTGGTTACATAAAAATCCAACACACATTAATATGGAAGTTGATGAACTGCAAATTATGCATTAATTCAAAAACGCTATAAATTAAAAAGCCCAAGGCATTAGGTCTTGGGCTTTTTTTATAACATAACTTTTTATGCCATGGACTATTTTGATTGTGTTTGCTTTTCTTTCAATTGTGTAATGACATATTCTGGAGCTATCTTCGCCAGTTCTACCAAGCAAGCGTCTGCTTTTTCATTACCATGACGAACATAAATATCACACACGGCGTATAATTGCTCTGGAGAACCCGAAATCAGGTATGCTTTCTCTAGTGACTCCGTCGCAAAATCTATATCAATATTTTCTTGTAACACACCGGTTAAATACCAATAGTAGCTATTGTTTTCAGCCAATGTTGCTGCTATTTTTATCGCGTTAGCCGCACTTTCTTTTTGGTTTAGACGAACCTGAGTCAAGGCCTTTGAGTAATATAAACTTGCCTCTTTGGGTAATTGAGCGATGCCTTTATTTAATACCTCTAACGCCTCTATATCTTTATTCTGCGCACGGTAATTATCCGATAAATTTAACCATGCTTGACTATTGTTAGGCGAATTTTTAACTAAAGGCTGATATAAAGAATCTGCTTTTTTCCATTCTTTATGCCAACGGTAAACGTCGGCTAATAACAATTGAGAATCTGTATTTTTCGGCTCTTCCAGTTGTTCAGAAAGATAAACAACCACTTCATTGTAAGGTTGTTCTATTTGCTGTTGCTGCTCTGCCGTCATCGCACTGTATTCGCGCAATAAATTAGTCGTCGCAGTCATACGAACGGTTAAGTCTGAATCCGTTAGTAAAGGGGAAATCATGCGCCAACGATATTCAAACTGATATAAGTCTGACCCAATAATCGCCGCCTCACGTAACTGTGGATCGCTTTCTTTCAAGCCTCTAGCAACAGCCACTAGGCTATTTTGATTTGGGTAACGTGCGAGTTGACGTAAGGCGTCGGCTCTTTTTTCTACACTCTCATTTTTATTTTGAGCGGTATAAGCTAATTGTTGTTCAGGACTTAATTTTTGCGCCTGATTAACAGGTTCAGCCCCTTCTGCTGCATAAGATGGCATCGAAAAACCTAATAAACTCACTAACCCAATTGCTGCATATTTTTTTACTGCATTATTCACAAACACCCCCCAATTTCTTCATTCACTTTTTCAATCATACCAACCTAAGCAGGTAGCTAAAGCACCCTAACTAGATGCCCTGTTAGATTGGTAATAAATAATCATTATTTAGGAGCACACTTTAAAATTTGGTCGGAAAAATAGCGGCTCTCTGAGCTTCCATTACCTTAGCATCGCTGTACTTTCCTTGTTGCACCGGGTTACCTAGCATTTTAAGAATGTATGCAATGGATTTATCGGCATGAGCGAAGAATTTGTACCAACCAGCACATAAATAATTCAAGCCAGGTTCGCCATCACGAGTTTTAATAAAACGGTTTTTAGGACACTCTCCATGGCAGGCAAATTTATATTCACACTTCTGACATTGCGTTGTTAGGGTTTTCGCTTTAGCAAAGCCAAATTCTTGCTGCTTTCTACTGTATGCCAGTTCATCTAATTCTTGCTCATGAATGTTGCCAATTTTATATTCAGGATAGACATAATGGTCACAAGAAAACACATCACCGTTATGTTCCATTGCTAACCCTTTCCCACAAATCTCACCGAGTGTACATAATGGATTTTTACGCCCCATCCACGTTTCAACACTGGCTTCAAAGTATTGAACAAACACTTTACCTAAATCATGTTGTGCCCATTCATCAAACACTGCAATTAAGAAATTACCCCACGCTTCGTCTGATACACACCACGGTTCCATAATGGATTCTTTATTACCAGGAATTAAACGTTTGTCGCCTTGACGTAACTGCGCTGTTATTTGTTCTGTTTGTGGCGCAACGGTTCTGAATGTTTTTTGCTCTACGATAGGAATAAATTGCATTTGAGGCGATTTAACTACATCACGTAAGAATCGGTAAACTTCTAGAGGGTTACGACTGGTTAGGTTATTTACACAGGTTAACGTCGCAAATTTCACGTTATGCTTATGTAATAAATCCACCGCTTTCATTACTTGATTAAACGTACCGCGACCGGCTTTATTTGTACGATATGCATTATGTAATAACTCAGGCCCATCAATACTTAAACCGACGAGAAAATTATTCTCAGCTAAAAACTCACACCATTTATCCGTTAATAACGTACCATTGGTTTGCAAATCATTTGAAATTACGATCCCATCAGGCTGGTATTTTTTTTGAAAATGAACAATTTTTTCAAAGTATTCTAACCCCAGTAAAGTCGGCTCTCCGCCTTGCCATGAAAAGATAATCTCCGGTGTATTCTGGCCTTCAATATATTGACGAATATAGATTTCAAGAGTTTCGTCGTCCATTTGCGGCGAACAGCCTTTTTTATATTCAAGTAAATCTTCTTTACTCAAGTAATAACAATAAGTGCAATCAATATTACATACAGCCCCAATTGGCTTTGCCATAACATGCAATCGCTTTGATGCCTTACCTTGAAATTGAGGACCTTGAGTAATAATCATATTGATTCCTATAACTTAAATATATTCAAAAAAAGAACTAACTAAGCAAATGCTTCTCCACCCAGAGACGCGGCAAAGATAAGTTCTAACCTCATAATAAACAAAAAGAACAAACGAATTAGTTATATACGTTATTCCATTTTAGAAAGTGTTTTCACTATATAATAAATACTTAATCATTACTGTAGAGAGCATCATGTTTAGAGTGTCTTTTTTAAGCAATACAAAAACATTACTCACCACGATTATTCTTAGCTCCGCATTAGTCGGATGCGCGAGTACACCCCCTCACCCCATCGCCTTAAAAATAGATAACAATATGGTGCGAGTTGACCCCGGTGAATATGTAATGGGGTCTGATGCTCCTGAAGCTAAAAAAGCAGAAAAACCAGCGCACCCAGTCACGGTTAATGGGTTTTACATTTCTAAATTTGAAGTAACCCAAGAAATTTTTGAAGCCGTTATGGGCTCATCAATGAGTTATTTCCAATCACCAAATATCCCAGTAAATAATTTAAGTTGGCAACAAGCAAACTTCTTTATTGAAAAGCTAAATGAAATGACAGGTGAAACGTATCGTTTACCAACTGAAGCTGAGTGGGAATATGCTGCTCGTGGTGGGAATGAAAGTAAAGGTTATGCTTACAGTGGATCAAATAACATTGATGATGTCGCATGGTATTCACAAAATGCCAATAATCAAGCTCATCCCGTTGGAATGAAACAGCCCAATGAACTAGGCTTATATGACATGACAGGAAATGTTGGTGAGTTTGTGAGTGATGCTTATGATGCTAATTTTTATCGTTATTCACCAAAAGACAATCCAAACAATGCACGTAATGAAGCGAGTGGTTTAGCGCATAAATCGGTGCGTGGTAGTAGTTTTTCTTATAATGCAAACGAATCAGAAAATTACCGCCGAGATTTTGCAAGTCAATCCATCATTATGGCTGATATGGGCCTACGTTTAGTAAAAGATATAAAATAACCCCGTTTAACTTTAGCAAGGAAGCAAATAATGAAAAGTAAAACATTACATTATATGACGTTAGCTGGCGTGCTTATAGTGCCAATGACTTCAGTCTCAGCCGAGAGCAAACCAAAGCTCGTATTACAAATTACGGTTGATGCGCTCAGAGGCGATCTACTCGAACGCTACAAAGCAAACTTTGGGGATGGTGGTTTTCGCTATCTCATGGACGATGGCACTTATTACACCAATGCGTATTTTCAACATGGCAATACGGAAACCATTGTCGGACACGTATCACTTGCAACAGGAGCGCCGCCTAGTGTCCATGGCATGGTAGGAAACGTGTGGTACGACCGAAACAAAGAACGTTTGGTATATAACGTTGAAGATGGCAATTACAGCATGCTAACTTCGGGGGCTGGGGTAAATAAATCTACCGAGATTGACCCTACACAAAAAGTTGCAACAGAAGATGGTCGCTCTCCTGATCCTATTTTAGCCACCACATTTAGCGATGAACTTGCGATTTCAAGCAACGGCGAATCAAAAATATTTTCGGTTTCAGTTAAAGACAGAGGCGCTATTTCTCTTGGGGGGCATTCAGGCAAAGCCTTCTGGTTTTCAAAAGCAGAATCAGAATTCGTTACCAGCAATTACTACTATGACGAATACCCTCAATGGGTAACCACATGGAATGAAAAAAAGCTACCTAATCAATATTCAGGGAAACGTTGGGAGTTATCTCTTCCTCCTGAAAAATACACCTTAAAAGAAGGCAACACGGATTATAAAGTCGATTTAGCGGGCTTTAAACGTACTTTCCCTCACCCATACGGCCCTGCAAGTTATAAATATTACAGTACCATGCTGACATTAAGCCCTGCGGGTGATGAATTAACTGAGAATTTTGCGAGTACCTTACTTAAAAAAGAAAACTTAGGAAAAGGAAAGTTTACTGATTATTTAGCCGTCAGCTTTTCAGCAAATGATTACGTGATCCACATGTATGGCCCTACAAGTTTAGAAGCGGAAGACAACTTAATTAGGTTGGATAAAACCATTACAAAGCTGTTGAAAAATGTCGACGAGCACGTTGGGTTAGAAAACACTCTGATTGTACTGTCTGCCGACCACGGTGCGCCCGAAGCACCTGCGGTAGTCAATGCATTAGGCGCTCAGCAACCTGCACTCTTTGATCAGAAAAAACTAATCTCTCCTCAACTATTAACCCGTTTAAAAACAGAGTTTGGATTAGGTGAAGACGCGATACGCTTATACGCTCAGCCTTATATTTACTTAAATCATGACGTAATTAAGAAAAAGGGAGCCTCCCTTGAAGAAGTACAAAAAACCGTTGCCAAAGAGCTGCTAAAAATTAAAGGGATTGCATATGCAGTCACAAGTTCTGACATAGATAAAAATCAAGTTCCAAAGACTCACACGATGCAATTGGTGAAAAACAACTACCACCCGCTTCGCTCTGGTGATGTGTATGTGGTTTATGAACCTCGTAACTTTATCAATGATATGGATGGGTTAACTATCGCATCAACTCATGGTTCCCCATGGCGTTATGATACCTATGTACCGATCATTTTCGCAGGATACAATATTGATGACCAAAAAGTCAGTCGAGAAGTAACGCCATATGATATTGCGCCAACCCTATCAAGTATCTTAGGGATAACTCAACCAAGTGGGGCAACAGGAAAGATCTTAACCGAAGTTTTTGACAATTAAGTATAAACTTGCACCAACAAAAAAGCAGCGTAGAGAAATCTAACGCTGCTTTTTTATTCGTATTTTACCCAAAATATAGTTAATTCTAGGGACTAAGAGTAAGTTCTGATTTCACAGCCTTTTGAATCTGCTGACGTAACCAACGATGTCCACTTTCTGACGTTCTGCTTGGATGCCAAATAGAACATAAATCATGTTGATGCTGGCCAAAAGGAAGGTCCATCGACTTTAAGTTATAATATGCCCCTAAATCATCAATCGATGATTGTGGCAAAATACCAATCATTTCCGTTGAAGCGATAATTGGCATCATTTCAAAAGCCCCTGCGGCTCGTATCACAATATTACGAGCATCCAATTCACCTATATCTTCAGCATTAAGCAAGCTGCTACGGCTATGCCAACGAGAAGCCGCAACGTGTTCTTCTTTTAAAAACTCTTCAAGGGAAATCGTATCACCTATGCGTGGGTGACTTTTACCGCACACCACTTTTAGTTTTTCAGAATAAATGACTTCTGATTTTAAGAGCGAACGGCCCCTTATTGCCATATCAATCACAAGGTCGTATCGTTGTAAGCGTAAATCAGCCTCAAGATCTTCAGTAAATTGAGGGTGGACTTCCAATGAAATATTAGGAGCAACCGTTCTTATTTGCTTAACTAATTTCGGAACAAGCGAATAACTTACTGTAGAAACGACTGCAATAGAAAAAATACGATTCGATGTTTTTGGATCAAACTCTCTCGATGCAGATAGCGTTGACGTAAAGTTTTTAAGCGCCGCTGACATCGCAGGATAAATATCAGAGGAGAACACCGTTGGTTCTACCCCTGATGTATTTCGATAAAAAAGTGGATCATCATAAATTTCACGAAGTCGTTTTAACGCTTTACTTACAGCGGGCTGACTAATACTCATCCTTGCCGCGGCTTTAGACAGATTTTTTTCTTCATAAATAGCAACAAAGATTGGAATTAAATTGAGTTCTGTACTTTTCATTATCACCAACATGGTTTATTGCTTTTAACGTTACTGTATAGAATTGACAGCCTGAAACAACAACAATTAGCTACTTTTGTGTTGATTATCTTGCTTTTTCTTATATTTTTCTTTTTTCTTTTTTAATTTAGGAAAGACATCATCTGGTTTAAACCTTGCTAAAATAAAAGTAAATAGCGTTAATGGTTGAGTCATCCCTTTCCATACTCGTGTCGATAATGATTTGGTTATATTATTGGTCTGAAATTCTTTAACATCCTGCTGCCATTCTGTTGTTTTCTTGTACTGCTTTAATTCCATTATTTGATAATTTGATCTCAATGACCGGTAAAGCAATACTCTCACTTTGCCCCATTGTTGATTTTTCACCGCTTTAGAATAAATAAACCAAGCAGGTAATGGATGAGTTTGATAATAACGCACAACGTTAACTACCAGTACTATCAATACAAAACATAGCCCAAAAACGATAACTAATGCTTTCCAATATTGAGTTAACCAAGAACTAAAGGTATGTGTAACAGCAAAAGTATTTCCTTCTAATTTACTGCTTTTCAACTGTTGTGTTTCGTTGTCCCACCAAGTAAGCGTTATCGGAGGAAACGTTACCTCTCCTCCATTTTGCAATACGTACACAACCGATTCTTTTCTTTCTGATAAATAATCGCCTCGAGTTTGCGTATCTCTCAATTGATTCGGTTGGGCGTAAGTTTGATACCCATCATTTGAGTTTAATTCAATTAGCTCAGGGATCAGCATTGCTAATGTATCGGCACCTTTGATAATGACAGTACGAGTGATAGCGTCTCCAACTTTTAGATCCTCGTTCGAACTTTCCCACTCTTGCTCTAGCGTGAAATTACGTCCTGCTACCCATTCTATATCATCACTCAAAAGCCCAGAAGGCGTAATCGCACTAAACCTCTGTGGATCGGTATAAAGCACACCAGATACATTACCAACACCTTCACGCGAAACCTGTACTTTTACTGCCGTTGGTGGAATAACAAATGTCCCTTCCGATTGCGGATATAATGTCACCTCCCATCGCTGATGAGTCCAGGTGACTCCATTTCGTCTTTCCGTAAAGTTAGTGGCCAATTGGTTACGCTGTTTTGCGACCACGTTAGGAATTTCAATCGGAGCAATTCGAGTCCCTCCGGTAAACCATCTAGGCGTCACCACCTCTATATATAAGATAACTTGCTGATTTATTGAATACGTTGGCGTTTTTTTATCACCACTTTGATTGATTTTTGAATCACTTAACCAACTCTTAATTGTCACTTGATCTGCTTTCGTCAGTTTTTCTGCTGCATCGGATCGAGAACTGAAACTCACGGTCATAAGTAACACAAGCATGAAGATAACAAGATGAATACCTCTGCGGTTATCATTGTGTCGAGACATTATTTCACCTCTTCTTTCTTAGGTTGTTCTGTAGAAGATTGAGCTCGCAATTGTAATTGAAATTTTGCGCGTAAAAAATACTTAGGATCCGCCTCTACACGACGTAACCATTTATCGGCTAACTCTTGGCTTCCTAAGATCTCATTCGCATTTAGTTTTTCTTCTTTCATCATTGAAGCATCAACTTCTTCATCAGCACCATCGCCCGTTTTGGGCTTATCGTCGCCTAGTTCAAAAGACTCTTCTGGGCCATCTGTTGTCCCTTTCTGGCTTTCACTCATCCGATTGACTTCATCAACAATGCCTTGCATTACTGCTAAGTTAATTTCGACCTTTTTTTTCAGTTCATCATCAAGTTCTCTTTTTAACAGCAACTGGTATACATCACGCGCTGCAACATATTCTCGCTGCCTAGCAAGAGAATTAGCCGCGTTAAACAAACCCAAATCTGATTTCACTTGTAAAAAAGTACTGTGAGCTAATTTGTATTCACCAGCATAGTAATACGCAATGCCTTTTTTAAGCGGGTCTTTATATCCTTTCGCGGCCTCAAGATATTCCGATTGATTAAAGTACCATTGACCTTGTTGATCAGGCGTAAACCATAAGTTCATCCAAAACTGAGTTGTTTTTTCCCATAAAGTCACCTCTTTAAGTGGTTCATTTGTTTTTGCTTTCAAACTCACGGTTTCAGCATAAGTGGGTTGTGAATAAAAACTAGGAAATACAACCAAAGCAACCAAACACCACTTTACTAACCAGCCTTTTCTAAACCAGGACAACATAAATAATGCCACTGGAAATAATAAGAAATACCCCATGTCTCGCCATGGCATTGCTGATTCGTTATTCAATTGCATGTGACGTTCAATTTTGCTGTTTATGCTTTTTATATCAGCATCATCAATCGTAACTTCTACCACGCTGCCCTTACTCTTACTTGCCAATGTTTTTAATGATGATAAATCCATCGGATTTTCACTGGCTCTATCCCCATTACCCGCAGCTAATACCAATAATTGGTGTCGACTGTCGGCAAAATAATCTTGATAAGTGGTAATCGTAGTTGGGTTCACTCCATCAGTAATGAGCAAAACGGTACCTACATTTTCTTTACCTAATTGTGGCGAAATCAAAGGCAGCGCCGTTTCTGCACTTTTTCCTTCAACAGGCATAATATCGGGTTGAATAGCCGCTAGAAAGGGAGCGAATACAGAATCATCTTTGGTTAATGGCATCGCAAGATGTGCTGAACCAGAAAATACCACTAAACCTGTTTTCCCGCCTTTTCGCAATGCGGTTAAGTCTCGGATCTTTTGCTTTGAACGCTCGAGTCGATTTGGTGCAAGATCTTTTTGTAGCATAGATGGACTGTTATCTAACACGATAAGCAACGCAGCTTTGTCTTCACCAAAAGGGGACGCTTCACGCTCCCAAGTTGGTCCTGCACACACAATAATCGCCACAAACATGGCAACACCAAGCAATTTTAATGGCAATTGTTTTTTCCACCCGGCATCGTTAATCGTCAATGCTGACCGTAAATGCTTAGGTAATGCTTTCTGCCATTCATTTTTTGAGTCTTGTTTCCAACGCAGATAAATAACCAGACCAAATGGCACCATAACTAATAGCCACAATGGTCGAATAAAATGAAACTGAACGATGATTTGTTGCCACATCAGGGAATCAAACATTTCTCTCTCCTGATTGGTTAGTAGATTGTTTGGTTGATTTTACTGTTGACGATTTAAGGTGACGCTTAATGGTTGCAAAACCAAATGCCAATAAATACATTGCAACAATTAACATCACAGGATATTGATGTACTGACTCTTTTGGTCGATACGTTGTGCTCTCATACAATTGAGGTTCTAATTCACCAATCGCTTCATAGGCTTGCTCTAATTCGTCTCTATTTATTGCTTGAAAGGCTTTTCCACCCGATGCTTCTGCGACTCGGTTAATGACGTCCATATCTAACGCTTGCTCTCCAACAGTTCTTGGATCGCCCATCGCTATCATATGAATCCTCACATCTTTCGCGGCTGCGACTTTGGCTGCATCAATGGGTTCAACATAACTGCCAGTATCATTGCCATCGGTTAGCACAATGGCCACTTTTTCTCGTTTTTTATTCTTTGAATTTTCATCTCCAGAATGCTCTTTTGGTGCCTTATTTTCTGATGAGCTGTCCTCGAAAACTTTAATAGCAAGACCAATAGCATCACCTAAATGTGTGCTTTGCCCTGCCATCGCAACATCAGTTTGATTCAATAACTCTAACCATACTTTTTGGTCAGCCGTGAATGGCGTTTGAACAAAAGCAGCATCCCCAAATAATATCAAACCTAAACGGTCACCTTTTCTCGTTTTGACAAAATCAGCCAGTACTTCTTTTGTGGCTTCTAAGCGGGATATTTTTTTTATTTCACCAACATCAGATTCTTTACCCGAGGCATGTTTTGAGACAAAATCAGGCTCGGCCATCGAACCTGATAGATCAACCACTACCATGACATCTCTACCTAACCTTTCACGAGTTTGAGGTTCTCCTAGAATTGTTGGTTTCGTTAACGCCAAAATCAATAAAGACCATGAAATAACGAGAAAGGCCTTTTGCCACACACTTGCAGTCAGTTCGCTTGCTCCCTCAGATGGCGTTTCATCTAAAGCTTGCACTAATACGTCGAAAAAAGGCACTTTTATTGCAGATTGACGAGTTCGGTACGCTGGAATTAACCAATAGATAATAATAGGTAATGGCAATATCCATAACCAATACGGATTGGCCAATTCAAGTTGACTAAACTGCATGATTGTCCCCTTTTTCTTTTTTAATTATACGATCATGCTCTCTCAACCAACGTTCAGACATAACGAATAATTGCTTCAATTCTTGAGTCGATAATGCATGGCGTTTTTGGACTAATGCACGCATCCAATGCTGTCCAATTTCATTAGTAAATTCCGCTTGTTCTTGAGGTAAGAAATCATCTAATTCAATAAGAAATGCATGTCCAAAAGCATTCGCTTTTTTGGGGTTTAGATAGGTCACCACCGCTTTCATTACTTCAAACAAATCAAGCGTAATTTGCGAATTCTGACTCTCTGCACTAAGACTAGATTTTTGCATCGATAGTACTAAAGAAAGAGCCTCTCGACGATAACGATTTGCCCACCATTCTTTTCCCCACAACACTGTTTTATAGGAAATAAAGGCCATTAATATACACGCTAAAATCTGCCAACCAATCGTCTGAGGAAACCAACTGACATGATCTGGCACCGTCACTTCACTGATTTTACGAAGCATATAACTGCTTGGTGGCTCATGAATACTCATCGTCTTCCTCCTATTGCGCGTTTAAATTGCTCAATATGATGACCGGACGTATCAGCTTCAATTATAGGAAGCCCTTTCGCTGCCATTAACTGAATCAATTGATCTTTTTTAAGTGCTTGATGTTCACTTAACCCTTTATTGGCCAAATCAAACTTCTTTGTATCGCTCAAGTTTAGTTGATATGAGCCATCACCCACCACCCAATCACTGTTTTGAGAAGGGAAATTAGATTCAAAAGGATCAGATATAAGCACTCCTAATACATCATTGTGTTTTTGTAGGTGCTTTAAGTGCGTTATTTCACCTTCGCTTACACCATGCCAATCACTAAAGATAATAATAGTCGCTTCTTTGAGTTTTAATCGCCCAAGTAAGGTTACAAATTGAGAAAAACTTACCGCCTCTTCATCTTTACTGCTCACATCTAACGATTGATTTATATTGGCTAACAATTGCAATCGGTGGAGTAAATCACCTTGAGATCGCTTAGGTTTAAGCCAATGCATTTTTTCTGTGGCATTAATAACAAAACCAACGCGATCACTGTCTTGTAATATTCGCCAAGCGGTTAACGCGGCAAGCTCTGCTGCAACGACTGATTTCATCGTATCAACCGAAGAAAAATACATACTGCTACGTTGATCAACACACACGATAAAATTACGATCTTTTTCTTCGGTATATGACCGTACGTGTGGCTTGCCTGTTCGCATTGTGACTTTCCAGTCCAAATTACGGATATCATCTCCGAGTTGATAATGTCTTAACTCTTCAAAATTTAATCCACGACCACGAAAAATAGAGGAATGACGCCCAGACAACGCCGTACCTGATTTTAAATTCGGCAATAAACTGAACGCTCTCGCTTGAGCTTGAAGTTTAACTAGCTGGCTATACTCACTGTGTATGCGTGTATCTGTGCTTTTTTTATTCATAAAAAGCCCTACCCAATAACAACGTGATCCAACAACTCGTCAATCACCTGTTGCTGAGTCACACCATCTGCTAATGCGTCATAGCTCAAAGTGACACGATGACCTAATACAGCGTGAGCCATTGCTCGAATATCATCCGGTTCTACGAAATCTCGACCTTGTAACCATGCATAGGCGCGAGCACACTTATCCAATGAAATCGATGCTCGGGGGCTTGAACCTACCTCTATCCAACGAGAAAGACTAGAGTCGGGATAACGTTCAGGCTTACGCGTTGCCATGACTAAAGCAACAATGTAACGCTCACAGATCTCTGAAACCTCGACAGACGAAAGTTCAGATCTGGCTTGCATAACAATTGAAGGATCTAACTGAATTGATGCTTCTACTTCTGAGGGTTCTGCTTGATGTTTTTTATTGCCGGACTCTTCCCCCCGCACAAGGCGAATAATATCCAATTCAGCGTCATCGTTTGGGTAATCAACAGACACCTTCATGATGAATCGGTCCATTTGCGCTTCAGGCAATGGATAGGTCCCTTCTTGCTCTACTGGGTTCTGGGTTGCCAGTACCATGAACAATTCTGGTAATGTATGGGTTTGATCGCCAACGGTAATGGTGCCTTCTGCCATTGCTTCTAACAACGCAGCTTGAACCTTGGCTGGCGCACGGTTAATTTCATCCGCTAATACAATGCTGTTAAAAATAGGACCCGGTTGAAAATGCAATTGAGGTTTGCCATTTTGTTCTTGGTACACTTCTGTACCCGTTACATCGGATGGCAGTAAATCGGGCGTAAACTGAATACGCCCAAACGACGTATGTAAATTGTCTGCCAGTGATTTTACCGAGCGCGTTTTGGCCGTTCCCGGTAAGCCCTCTAATAAAACGTGTCCTTGAGTTAATAACCCAATAACAAGTGAACGAACCACATGGGATTGGCCAATCACTGATTTCTCCACTTGAGAAATGAGCGAAGTAATGGCCTGTTGTGTTTGATTCATGTTTTCTCCTTAAGTCCACTTATCTGGTTTTTTATCGATAAAATATTCTAGTTAAATCCATCATAACTATTGGTTATAGTGCTCATTAATAAAGCCGTTTTTTAAGATCTTCGATCACATTTTTAGGAGCATATTGCTCCAATTGGGTAATACATTGTTTTGCTTGTGCTGATTTGGCTTTTAACAATTGATCACACTGTGCAAATAAATGCTGAGGATTACCGCTTAAACTAAAGGCTTTTGCTAATGCAGTCGCACCTTGATTAAGATTAATACCTTCAAGTGATAAGCCGTACACATACCAATATTGTGCATTTTGAGCTTCAGTTTCAGTTGCTTGTTTAAAGTAATTAGCTGCTTCTGCTTTTTTACCTAAACGCAATAGTGCTAATCCTGCGCTGTAGCGTAATGCTCCAGACTTAGGTTGTGCTTTGATCCCTTGTTGCATCAACGAAAGACCTTTCATTTCATCGCCTTGTGAACGATACAAATCCGCAAGATTTACGTAGCTGTTCACAAAGTACGGCTCTACATTAATCGCCCCTAAATAGGCTTCTTCTGCCTTTTCAAGTTGACCTTGAGAACGATAAACATTACCTAAATTGGTACGCCCAAAACCTCTGTCTGCATTAAACAATTGAACATTCATGTATTCATTTAAAGCTGAAGATAACTGCTCACGTTGCAATGGATTCCATTCCGGCCAGTACGCCGCTAATGCTCCCGCCGCTTCGGCACGAATACCTAACACACTATCTGTTAATAACGGCGATAATATTTGCCAACGATCATGAGATGGGTACCCTGCCGATCCTTGAATAGCGCCTAATCGAATTAATTCATCATCATTTTTTACCGCTCGTCCCAATGCCACTAAGGTATTCTTACTTGGGAACGCGCTTAAACGTTGCAAAGCAGAACCACGAATAATCCCAGATTGCTTCGCATCTTGCGCGGTATATGAAAGTGCATCTCCTGCTCCGCGATAATTAATGTCCGAGGCATAAAATGCCACCGCAAAATGTTGCTGATTTCGATAGGCTGAATCAGGGAACCATTCACCGACTTTTTTATCTGCCCACACATCGTCTTTCTCTTCATGACATTGAGTACACACATTAGGTGTGCCTATGTTTTTACTTAAATCGGGTCTTGGTATTTGCCAACTGTGATCTCGCCTTGCGTCTACGCCCATGTACGTTGTTTCTGGCATGTGACACGTCGTACATTGTGATGCTTCTGTATTGGCTTCATGGAAGGTGTGTTTTTCTGGTGTATATTCTGAGGCAATGTGACATTGACTACACACGGCTTGCTCTGGAATATCTAATTTGGTTGAATGCGGGTTATGGCAATTAGTACAAGTGACGCCTTTTTTCGCCATTTTCGATTGCATGAAAGAACCGTATACATAATCTTCATCGTAAATCTGACCATCGTTATGGTATAAATCAGAAGTAATTAAGCTCGGTAAATAACTGTCTAATAAAGATCCTTCTACATGTGCTTGATCTTCATTAATTTGAACTCGACGGCTATGGCATTGCGCGCACACCGCGACTTGGTCGGTTTGTGTAATCTCTTTTGGTTGAAGCGTTGTATGCCCTTCTTTAAACACCCACTCTTTTACTGATTTGCTTAAATCACGTTCAAAACCATAATAGAGGTTGGTGGTTTTCTCTTGGTTTTCACTCCATGCAATATGCTCACTTGCCGGGCCATGACAGGCTTCACAACCGACATTAATTTCAAACCAACTCGTGTTATAGGTATCTGTTTTTGCGTCGTAATTCTTCTTTACATCGGTTGAATGGCAATCGGCGCACATAAAGTTCCAATTTTGGCCTGTATTAGTCCAATAAAACTCATCGGTTTTTTCCATATCCGGGTAAAGGTGATACCAACGTTGGCCACCCTCTTTCTTTTCTCTTGAATCCCACGCGAATGGAATTAATTGAATACGCCCATCTTCAAATTCCACCATGTATTGCTGCAATGGCTCGAACCCAAAGGTGTAGCTAATTTTGTAATCGTGAAATTGTCCATCAGGCCCTTCGATATTGACCCAGTATTCATCGCCTTTTTTAAAAAAGCGATTTGGTTTTCCTTTAAACTCAAAAATCGCGTCATTAAAATCACCAAACACGCTGTCTTTATCTGCGTGTTTCATTGCCATTTCATGATCCGACCCTTTCCATGCGTCAACCGCGTCTTCATGGCAACCAACACACGTATCACTGCCCACAAAATCCGCAGAAAATACAGTTGATGAAAATGTCATTATGCTCATCCATACAACGAAAAAACCATAGACGATTCTTTTACTGCTCATATACATCCTTGTATTGATATTTATTTAGTTCTTTATCTTTAAAACTAAAGATAACAATCATTTAGATATAGCTTATATAGTGCCAACTTTCCACCCAAGCTATAGGTTCTGTGAATTAACAAAGGTTTTGACTAAAAATAAAAAGGGCTCCGAAGAGCCCAAATATTACTGGAGGTTCACTTACTTATTATGCGGTTGTTGAAGTTTTTCCATAACCTGATCCAAACTAAAGCTTGCTGCTTTTTGACGAGGAGGGAACTCTTCAAATGTCTCTAAGAATTTACCCACATACGCTTGTGCAGGAACAAACATATACGCGTGATCTAATAACCAATCGTAATACGTATTTGACGTTACATCAGCCACTTCGTATGGGTCCATACGTAAGTTAAACAACTTAGGCAAACGTAGTGTTACAAACGGTTCAGACCAAATTTGAAGCGTACCATTCACTCGTTGCTCCATGAATACCGCTTTCCACTTGTTATAACGAAGCGCTGCTAAATCGCCATCATCGGTAAAGTAGAAAATCTCTTCACGTCGGCCTTTATCTTCTTTACCCGTTAAGTAAGGTAAAAAGTTGTAGCCATCAAGATGATTTTTGAAACTCTTGTTACCAAGTTTTGTTCCTTTTTTCAACTCCTCTTTAATCTTGTCATCACCCGCAGCGGCGGCAAACGTTGGTAGCCAATCCATGTGGTGCATGATTTCATTTGATACGACACCTGGTTCAATTTTACCAGGCCAACGAACCATCGCAGGAACACGATATGCCCCTTCCCAGTTTGTATTTTTCTCACTACGGAATGGGGTTGTACCGGCATCAGGCCACGAGTTCATGTGTGGACCATTATCGGTAGAATAGAACACGATGGTATTGTCTTTAATGCCTAATTTATCAACGGCTTTTAGAATTTCACCTACGTGATTATCATGTTCAACCATGCCATCCGCATAGTTACTGATGCCTGTAGAACCTTGTAGTTCAGGTTTCACGTGAGTTCTAAAGTGCATTCGAGTCGCGTTCCACCATACAAAGAATGGTTTCTCCGCTTTTACTGCTCGTCCCATGAAATCAATCGCTGCTGCCATTGTTTCATCATCTACCGTTTCCATACGCTTACGCGTTAGAGGGCCGGTATCTTCAATCTTGCCATCAGCATAAGATTTAATAACACCACGAGGACCAAATTTCTTACGGAATTCAGGATCTTTAGGGTAATCAATATTCTCAGGTTCTTCTTCAGCGTTTAGATGGTAAAGGTTGCCAAAAAACTCATCAAATCCGTGCGCTGTCGGTAAAAATTCATCTTTATCACCAAGGTGGTTTTTACCAAATTGCCCAGTCATATACCCCATTGGTTTTAGCACTTCAGCAATGGTGGCGTCTTCTGCTTGCAGACCAATATCTGCACCAGGTAAACCAACTTTACTCAAACCTGTGCGTAAAACACTTTGCCCAGTAATGAAAGTAGAACGTCCTGCAGTACATGATTGCTCACCATAGTAATCAGTAAACATCATCCCTTCTTTGGCGATACTATCGATATTCGGTGTTTTATACCCCATCAGACCAAAGGTATAAGCACTGATATTTGATTGGCCTATATCATCACCCCAAATAACGAGAATATTTGGTTGTTCAGCAGCCAAAGAATACCCTGAAGCCCCCATAAGAACTGCAGATATAATACTTAAGCGGCGTTTTGTTCCCTTTTTAACTTCCATATAAACTCCTGTTTCCATTAATAAAAGAGTATCGATTAATGTATAGCTTACAAAGTAAACATTTTCAACCAAATAATAAACATTTTATTTACAATACTAACTATAACTTTCAGATATGAGCAACATAACCAATTCCAATACAGCG
Source organism: Aliivibrio sp. 1S128 (assembly GCF_001691065.1). Lineage (NCBI taxonomy): Bacteria > Pseudomonadati > Pseudomonadota > Gammaproteobacteria > Vibrionales > Vibrionaceae > Aliivibrio > Aliivibrio sp. 1S128. The sequence continues at coordinate 232,893 of NZ_MAJV01000058.1, forward strand.
TTATTTCCGTTTTTACAGGATGATAAGGGTTTCTTTCAAATATTCTTCTAATCGAAAACCACGATATATAGATACATTCTTTTAGGAAAAATTTATGAATAAAATACTAAAGAAAACCGCTATTGCTACTGGAATAGTCATTTCAGGAATGCATGTTGCCTATGCAGCAGCGCAACCTAATATTCTCGTTATTTTTGGAGATGACGTTGGTTACGGAAATATCTCAGCTTACAACCAAGGCATGCTAGGCTATCAAACTCCGAATATTGATAGTATTGCAAACGACGGCGCTCTATTTACCTCCTATTATGGTCAGCAGTCTTGTACGGCTGGGCGATCGGCATTCATTACTGGACAAATGCCGATCCGAACAGGGTTAACTAAAGTCGGTATGCCGGGTGCAAAACAAGGTCTACAAGCAGAAGATATTACCCTTGCTCAAACCTTAAAAGATTTAGGTTATTCCACAGGGCAATTTGGTAAAAATCATCTTGGTGACAATGATGATATGTTGCCAACCAACCACGGTTTTGACGAATTTTTCGGTAATCTTTATCACTTAAATGCAGAAGAAGAACCAGAAAATCCTGATTATCCAAAAGATCCGAACTTCCGTAAAGACTTTGGGCCCCGTGGCGTTATTCACTCATACGCTGACGGAAAAATTGAAGACACAGGCCCTCTAACACGTAAGCGTATGGAAACCGTTGATGAAGAAACATTAGATGCAGCCGTCAACTTCATGACGAAAGCAGTAAAAGCCGATAAGCCATTTTTTACATGGTATAACACCACACGAATGCACGCACGAACACACATAAAAGCCGAAAACTCAGGAAAAACAGGCCTTGGAGATTACGCAGATGGCATGGTTGAGCATGACAATATCATCGGTAAATTATTAGATAAGGTCGATGATCTTGGTATTAATGATAACACTATAATTATTTATACCACCGATAATGGTCCAATGAATGCCACTTGGCCTGATGCCGCTTTCAGCCCATTCCGAGGAGAAAAAAACACTGGGTGGGAAGGCGGATTCCGAGTTCCAGCTGTTGTGAAGTGGCCTGGACATATAAAACCCGGCACAAAACTTAACGGAATGTTTGCAGGTGAAGATTGGCTACCTACCCTAGCTGCTATCGCTGGTAATAAAGAGATTAAGAAAGAATTATTAACAGGCTACAAAGCCGATAATGGTGTGACTTACAAAAATCACCTAGACGGTTATAACCAAGTCAATTACCTAACAGGAAAATCAAAAGAAAGTGCACGTAAAGAGTTCTTCTATTGGTCGGATGATGGTGATCTACTTGCAATGCGTGATGGTCGCTGGAAGCTACACTTTAAGATACAAGAGCACCAAGGTTGGGAAGTATGGACTCGTGAACTGACTACGTTACGTATGCCAATGATTTTCGATCTACAAGTTGACCCATATGAAAAAGCAGATCAAGGGTTTGGTTATGATGAATGGGCATTTGACCATGTGTTCTTATTTGTTCCTGCGCAGGCTAAAGTTGCCAAAATGCTTCAGAGCTTCAAAGAGTTCCCTCCACGTCAAGAAATCCCTAGTTTCTCAGTTGATAAAGTAATGAATCAAATGATGAATATGGAAAAAATATCCAACGCGGGTAAATAAGTAACACCTAAATAAACAGGGCTCATTCTGGGCTCTGTTTATGATTGAATTAGCTTTAAAGGTAAATAATGACAAATCTAAATCACTTCACATTCGATGAATTTAGCGAAAAACTGTGGGAATTATTTAATGGGCAAGCATTAATCCCCAATTTCTCCTCTACGCTTGATACTGCAAACTTTACCTTTCAATATCTAGAACGAGATAACGTTAATTTTTATTTATTCGAAAGTCCAGATCCAATCATTTTATTTAGTTTTCACTTACCATTATCACCCCATTCAAAAACGTTATTACTATTAGATGTTAACAGCGGTGGTTTGCGCTTGAATGGCATTGAGTGTAAAAATAATCAATTCGCTTTAATCTCAGAGCAAAGCCAATTACCTTTTTGTTTTCAGATCCCTGCCAATTCACCAATTTTAGTGTGTGATATAAAAAGCAACAACAAAAAATTCAACCAACTTTGCCATAGCATGGTACCAGTAAGTATCGATGTAAATTATGCTCAAGAATTAAGAGAAATCACCCAAAAAGCGGCTAAATCCTTTCCTGATAATACCGTAAACATTGGTGCTATATTACTCATTCGGATTGTAGAATTACTCGCATTTCACCCGACCCCTATGCGCCAAGAAGCGCCAACCGGTAGAAGTAAGTTATCAAGAAAAGATTTTATTCCAAAGTGTATTAATTTTATGATGGAAATGTCTTCTACCGAGGCGATCAAACTTCTCTCCAAGCAGCAGAATATATCTGAAAAAACCATTCGAAATGCATTTAAATACATCACAGGCTTCACCCCAAAAGAATTTGAAAAAATAAGTAAACTCTTTGCGTTTCGGCGTGCTTTAAAGCAACCAGAAATTATCACCGTATTTGATGCAGCTATTGCGAGTGATGTTTACCGATGGTCTCGCTATGCCAGCAGATATTCTACTATTTTTAAAGAGTTACCAATTAAAACTCTTTGATAAAGATCTCATTCTCTCTTAAATCAAGATAATACAAATACACACACAATTTATTTATAATCAATAATTTAAGTTAAAATATAACCTTTGGTTATAACGCCTATAAAGCGACGAGTTATTATTTCTCATTTAGAGTACAGATAATTAATCGCAACTAATTGGAGTTCTTTATGGGACATAATTTAAATAAAATCGCTGTTGGCGTTGGTTTACTGGCTACCTCTGGTGCGGCAATGGCCGCAGCTCAGCCAAACATTCTAGCTATTTTTGGTGATGATGTGGGTTACTGGAACATCAGTGCTTACAACCAAGGCATGATGGGCTACGACACACCAAACATTGATCGTATTGCTAACGAAGGCGCACTCTTTACCGACCACTATGGACAACAATCTTGTACCGCTGGGCGTGCCGCTTTCATTACAGGCCAAGAACCTTTCCGTACCGGTCTGTTGACAATTGGTATGCCAGGCTCTGATCATGGGATTCCAGATTGGGCTCCTACTATTGCAGATCTATTAAAAGAACAGGGTTACATGACTGCTCAGTTTGGTAAAAACCATCTTGGTGATCAAGATAAACACCTACCAACTAACCACGGTTTTGATGAGTTTTTCGGAAATCTTTATCACTTAAATGCGGAAGAAGAACCAGAAACGTATTACTACCCTAAAGACCCTGAATTCCGTAAAAATTACGGTCCTCGCGGTGTGATTAAGTCGTTTGCTGACGGTAAGATCGAAGATACCGGCCCAATGACGCGTAAACGTATGGAACATGCGGATGAAGAATTCCTAGACACTTCACTCGCGTTTATGGAAAAAGCAGTTAAAGCCGATAAACCTTTCTTCATCTGGCACAATACGACGCGTATGCACGTTTGGACTCGTCTACAAGAGAAATACCAAGGCGTATCTGGCGTAAGTATTTATGCTGATGGCATGATGGAACACGATGATCAAGTTGGTATCCTTCTGGATAAGCTAGACGATTTAGGCGTGGCAGATAACACCATTGTTATTTATTCAACCGATAACGGTGCAGAAACAGCGACATGGCCTGATGGCGGTGCAACCCCATTCTATGGCGAAAAAGGCACGACATGGGAAGGCGGTATGCGTGTTCCACAACTTGTTCGTTGGCCGGGAACTATCGAACCGGGCACTAAAATCAATGAAATGATGGCACACCAAGATTGGCTTCCAACCTTACTTGATGCCGCTGGCGTTCCTAATGTGAAAGAGAAGCTAGCTAAAGGCTACAAAGCCAACGGCAAAGAGTTCAAAGTTCATATTGATGGTTACGATTTCAAGCCGTACTTTGAAGGCAAAACAGATAAAGGCCCTCGCGAATCCCTACTCTACTTCACTGCAAATGGTGAGCTGAATGCGGTACGCTGGAAGGATTGGAAACTTAACTTTGCTGTAATGGAAGGTAATATTTCAAATGCCGTTCGTCTAGAACCAAACTGGCCTCAAATCATTCACCTACGTGCTGACCCATTTGAAAAAGCACCACATGAATCAGGTATGTATATGCGTTGGATGGCTGATAACATGTGGTTATTTGTGCCGATGCAAGACGTACTAGGTGAGTTCTTTAGCACACTACCTGATTATCCAATGCAATCAGGTCAATTAATGAACCCTGCTGCAATCAGTTCTCAATCGCTTCAGTTACAAGGAAAGATGCAACAGTTAGATAAACTACAGCAACAGATGAATAACTTAAACGTTAAGTAATTTATTTTTAAAGCTAATAAACCAAAAGCCCCCAATGTTGATCATTGAGGGCTTTTTATATCAACAACCAACTCAAATGGTAAAACCTGCAAACCGAACTATTGATTGATTTATCAAATGTGATTAACATCACGCTTACATTTGCCGTGATTCGTAGAATAGCAACCGTTAACCTTACTTCTACAGAATGAGACCGTAATGAAATCATATAAAATGAAACCTCTTTTCCTTTCTTTATCCCTAATCAGCGCAGCGACATCTCTTCCTGCATGGGCAGAAATAAAAGAAGTTACCTTATTGCATACCAATGACATTGAAAGCGTTTATGAACCTGTTGAAGCTTTCTGGCGAGATGATATTGAAATGATGGGCGGTATTCCTTATATCGCAACGTTAATTAAAAATATTAGAAGCGAAGAAGGTACAAGTTTTTTACTTGATGCAGGTGACATTTATACTGGTGCTTTATCTAAAAAAACTAAAGGCGCCCTTCCTTTTGACCTTTACAACTCAATGGGATATGACGTAATTACTCTAGGTAATCATGAATTTGAATATGGTTGGGAATCTCTAGTAAAAACGATGCCACGAGCAAACTTCCCAGTTCTAAACGCCAACATTTACCATGAATCTTCTAATGAACTGCTTGCCAAACCATACACCATTATTGAACGTGATGGCGTCAAAATCGGTGTTATTGGTGTCATGGGTATTGATGCGTTTTACAACACCATGTGGAAGGGAAACCGTAAAGGGTTAAGCATAAAAGATCCAACAGAAACGGCACAATTATGGGCTGATAAGATACGTGACGACGTTGACATGATTGTTATTCTTACCCACCAAAATAAAACAGCGCCAATGCAAACAGATAAAGAAGCTGACGCTGAAGTGCAACGTGGGTTTGACGAAGATTTCGCAATGGCTGGAAAACTGAAAGGCGTTGATGTAATTTTTGGAGGTCATTCAGATAATGGCTTAAATGAACCGGTTGTTCATCCTGATACAGGTACGGTTATTGGCCTAACTTTTGGACAAGGCATGCACCTTGGTTACACTAAATTTACTGTCGATACTGAAAAGCATGACGTTACATTTCTTGGTGGAAAACTAATCCCTGTTGATTCAAACAACCTAAAACGTGATGAAGAAACCTACAAATTAATTCAAAAGGTTCGTACTGATAATCCAAGTCTAGAAGATAAATTAGCGACAATTGATGCTCCTGCCTTCCGTCGTTACTACCGAGAATCAAACATTGGAAATCTAGCAGCAGACTTAATGCGCCAAAATGTAAATGCTGACATCGCAATGCTTAGCTCTGGTAGTATTCGAGTTGATTTAAACGAAGGCGACGTTACCCGTGAAAATGTAATGAATCTATTCCCGTTTACTGACAAATTAACCGTCGTAGAGCTAACCGGAAAAGATGTTAAGGAGTTACTTGAGTACAGCTATACTCTTCCTTATGGTCTCGCTCAATTCTCGGGGATAACTGCACATTATGACAGTTCAAAACCAGAATATAATCGTTTAATTAGCCTTAACATCAATGGTAAGCCGGTTTCTAATACTCAGAAATATACTGTAGCAACTTATTCATATGCAGCAAGTGGCGGAGATGGTTATACTGTATTTAATAAAGGTACTGAACTGTCTCAAGGTGATTCGGTGACTCAAGTACTAATTGATGGCTTTAAACAGCATAAGAAAATCATCGTACCAAAGCTTGGTCGACAAGTTGATGTCACCATAAATAGGTAATTAATTCTCAGTGGTTAGTTGGATAATTAAACAATGAAAACAGAGTTTAATGGATGTAAATCATTTGATTGCATTAATCTAGCTAACCCTGACTTGTCAATTTATAAGCGCAATAATCAACTTGGTTTTGATTCTTACCAGTGCTTAGAGTGTGGGGCATTTACCCCGGTCCTTGATAATAATTCAATGTTGACACTCTATAATCAAATCTCACAAAGTAAAAATGCAATACAAGCCCCCTATTGCCCTAACTGTGCCAAAAAGACTCGCACACAGGCTTATGGCACAACAAAATCAGGCAGTCCGCGACGAAGATGCTGCCAATGCGCGCATATATTTAGCTTATTAAATCCAGCTACGCTCTCTCTAAAACTTCAGTCTATGTTAGATGCAATCACAAATGGTAAGACACCATCATTACTACATCATCATTTAGGATTAAACAGTAAAGTTTTTTATACTCGCTTAACACAGCTATCTCAATTACTAGAACACGTCACTCAGTTGTTAGTTACTGATATTGTCCAAACAGAAAACCCGCTTATACTTCATACAAAAACAAATACCGTGATGCTACGCTCAGGAAGCGCTCGACAGTCTGGATTAAAATGTTGGGGATTAAGTACAGTGGATTGTAAGCTCGGTTTTCAAATTCTCAATAGTGATAATTTATTATTAGACAACTCACACAGTAAAGATCTATATCAATTAAATAACGTTGAACCTAAACATAAAGAAAGCCACTCTTCTTTTTCATCTGTCGAAATGACTTATAAAAAAATATTTTCACGACATAAGTTTGATGATATTGCTTACGCTTACCAGTCTGAAACTAAGACTAAAGAAGGCGTTATATTACGTCCTGTATATGTAGCTCATGCTCATTACTTACTGTTAAATACTCTTATATCCGAGAATAAAAAATTTCAATTATTACTTGAGCATGAAAGCTTTTTACGAGGATCTTCAATCACTAATTTTGAAAAGCGAGTTAAACAAAATCAATGCGATCTTTATTATCTATATGCTTCTCCATCAACGCCTGACTATTCCAATCAGATTAACCGAAAAAACATTGGCTGGTGGAATGAGACATGGGAAAAATTTACGCAGCAATGCCAAAACAAACATTGGGATATTACATTATGTAACCTCACGAATGGTCCGCATCCTAATTTAAATTCTATACGTCTTGATTGGCACGCAGATTTTGAACAGCACTTCACTCAATGGCTGCCTATCTCTAAACAAAGAATGCTCTCGCACAAAGTTTATATGCAGTGGCATCACATTTTCACTTATATCTACAATGTAATGTATTGTGATAAAAGAAAAAACGCCTTGTTGAAACTTAATATAGACTTTAAATCCATTGAGAGTTTAGTGGGCTTTGTTAATTACAAGCATGTTTCATCTACCGACGCTGACAAGTTGTGCAACCTCGACAAGCAGACCGAGAGTGTTTGCTTAAATAACTCCGTTGTACCTTGCAGTAAGCATTTTTAAGTGCACGACGAGCAGAAAACCAATCGTCTGGTTTTGTCAGCAGCAGATACCCATTAAACCGTTTCATGAGTTGTAGACGATTATCATCAATAAATCGACTATCAAATCCAATGTCAAAGTGATCTAACGCTTGTTCTATGCAAGTAAAACTCGCTATCGTTTTTTGAATGTCTTCTTGGCTCATGGGTTACATTATTAATGGTTTTGCGTCAGTGTAAAGTGAATGCTATTTGAGGTATTGATGTAGTCCGTATTTATCTTAATTTAAGATAATTAAAAGTGCCACCAACAAAAAACGCCCCAATTTCATCACATTAAGGGCGTTTATTTTTTGTCTAGAAATAGTGATCGGTCAGTGTTTAAAGGTGTTTCCTTCTGTTTCACTTGTTGCCGTAAGATCACCCGCTGGATTTAACAAATGCGGTAAAATTTTAGGTAAGTTCAATACGATATCTTTATCTTCTACTGGATAAATTACTTCGTTATACCAACCTAATAGACCCATTGATGCATAACCAATGGCGTCATTATCTTCACGGTGCTCAATAATAATTTGCAGAAAACGTAAGATTGCTCTGTCGTTTGAGCCAGCTTCTTCACGCGTAGTATGGAAGATGTGAGTCGCTTCACTCACCAAACCTTCGTACTCAGTATCTACAGAAACTTTAAAAGAACCACCATCAACAGAAATTTTCATAATATTTAGCCAAGTTAATTATTCTAATTGAATCGGATAATAACGAATAAAAATAAGCTTGTCGTTACTCCTTCTTAAATCCATTTGATCTAAGTAAAGAAAAAGAACCTAATGACTATTTTTTAATCTGAATTACTCATAGGGTTTATAGCATATGCCAAAAATAGTTATTGGCATATGCTATAAACTTACTTATACTTCTTTCATATTTAATGGAGAGCATTCATGGCAAGACCTAAAAAATGCCGTCGTATTTGCGGCAGAGCACCTTACAGTTGCTTTAAACCAAACGGGGTACCTACCGTCGAGTTACCACAAGTTGAGTTACTTGCTGAAGAATTAGAAGCATTGCGTTTAGCTGATTTTGAAGGACTAAGTCAACAAGAAGGAGCCGATCAAATGATGGTATCCCGCCAAACCTTCGGCAACATTGTTAAACAAGCAAGATTTAAAGTAACAAGCTGTTTGGTTGAAGGTAAAGCCTTAATGCTACAAACGGAGACAGAAGAATGATATTTGCAATTCCTTATCAAAATGAACGTATTGCCGGCCATTTCACGAAGGCTGAAGAATTTATTTTTACGGATCAGAACACATCAGAACGAAGAGCAAACCCAGCTTTAAAAGGTGAAGGTTGTCGTGGTAAAAAATCGTTATTAGCCCTATTAAAAAGCCAACACACTGATATTGTGTTAATACGTAATATTGGCGAAAAGATGTTAACGAAACTTCTTAACGCTAATATTCGAGTATTTCGCACTTCAGGAAAAGAGTCTTTTGAAACGATAAAATTATCAAGTCTTACTGAACTCACTGACCCTTCTCAAGGTCGTCCATGTAAAAATAAAAAACAAAGCGGTTGCAGTAAAAAGAAAACAAGCTCAATGCCAGTGACAAAGCTAAATACGCCACAGTTAATACGAAAGTTCACTATTTTTGGAGTAAAGTAATGAGCACCCTATTAATTACTTTCAGTGTTTTTGTTCTTGTTATTTTATTAATGGCACTAGGCGTAATATTTGGTCGAAAAGAAATACAAGGAAGTTGTGGCGGGTTAAATACCGTCGGTGTCAATAAAGTATGTAATTGTGAAACAACGTGTGACGATCATAAGCTTTATCAAATCTCAGAGCCTACAGATAAATAAGTTAAAGCGTATCGCTTCCAATTAGTACAATTAAAAATGAGCAGTGACGAGTCACTATCTTCACTGCTTATTTAATAATGGTGTATATTTCACCTACTTTAGCAATATAATTACTTAAACATAATCTATCACTTAGCAATTTATGACTTAAGCGAATTACTGTTTTTTACCGCCTACTTGAACATAATCAATACCGATAATACGGTTAACAATACCTAGAACAGAACTCGTATCAGAATTTGTGGCACGAATAGTTTCAAGCGTTGCGCCTTCAGGCACTAACTCCATTGCACGATCTTGTGTTACCAGGAACTTGGAAACCGACAATATTGAAGCTTTCAGCGTGTGCTGTGAGTAGTAGACGTTGTCGCTGTCCGCTAAGCGAAACCATAGTTCTCGTTCTTCATCGTGAAAGATAACGTTATTTGGATGAGTGTTGAAGAATCTAGAAACAAGAATAGGTATATCATCATTTGAGCTAAAAGTAACAAGTGTATTTCGAGTGGTTTCAACAAACTGATTGATCGCTTGGTGGGCCGCTTCAAGCCCCTGATTTTTTTGCGATATTTTCTATAAGTTGCTGATGGGCGGTTGCTTCGTAATCTTGCAATACATATTCGTAGTCGGTATTGAGCTGATAGACACAAATTTCGTAGGCAAAAAGGCCCGTTATAAAACAAGCTAACAGCCCAAATAAGGACTCTAAATAGATACGTCGCATAATTATTCTCTTTCATTACGCTCGTATTGAGCGAGGTTAATGCCAAGCGGTTGTAACAAATAAATACCCTTTACCACGAATGGTTTGAATTTTCTCTGCTGGCGCTTTGTCATCGCCAAGTATTTTTCTTAGACGTACAATCTTATTATCAATCGTTCGGTCTACCCCGTCGTATTCAATACCTCGGAGTGTTTGCGTCAAATAATCACGTGACAAAGAAGTATCTGGGTTGCTTGCCAATAACCAAAATAAGTCAAACTCACTGTCTGTAAGCGATAAAACCACACCTGAAAGTTCACACTTCTTATACGTATTTTTCAAAACGAGCTGACCAAACTGAAGGGTGTCTGAATCATCGATTGAAAGAGTTGTAACTTCTTGACGACGTAATAGCGAGCGAACCCTTGCCAGCAAAACTCTTGGTTTAATTGGCTTGGTGACATAATCATCAGCCCCTGTCTCTAAGCCTGCGACATGATCAAAATCGTCATCGCTAGCGGTGAGCATTAAGATTTTACCTTTATAGTGTGTACGCGTCTGTCTACAAATTGTAAGTCCATCGGTTACAGGAAGCATTAAATCTAGCAGCACAATATCAGCCTTATCGCGAGTTTCACTTATTGTAACTTGAATTCATTCCTAAAATACGATTACTTATATTAAAGTGACGTCATAATACCACTATTACTAATCAATACAGATATTAATCATTAGCGCCATATTTTGCACATTCATAACAGGGTTTTCACCTTCACTTATCACTACTTAGATCCCAAGAATAATAAATTAAATCGGTAAGATGATAATGAAAAAACATTATTCTTTTTGCTGCTATCTTTCCAGCATTTAACGTAACCGGAGGGAATTAAGTATCTAAATCTCCGGTTACGCTTATTTTAACTTTTGTTCTAAATAAAACGTTTAAATATGATTAATTATATTTATTATTCTACTGACGGTTTTTCTTCTTCTTTTTTACCACACAAGTAAGCATTACCAAACATAGTTACTGAGCTTGAAAAATTAAGTGGTTGAAACAAATATAGTGTATCAGCACCTAATGACGCAGTTTTAATACGCATTTGATTTAACGTTCCCCAAACCATATCTTTATCTGCATGAAGCCAGTAATCATAAAAATGGCCTTCTGAACCAAATACGATACCCATGCGTTTACACTCTTTTACTGCATCAACTTCATCCCAAATCACGTCTACTTTTTTTGATTCTTGAGTTGGAAAAGTTACACAGCCTGTTAATAACATTGTTGATGCTAGTACTACACTAGCTATTAGCGTTTTCATTAATTAATCACTAACCAAATAAATGTTGCGCGATTTTAGTGAAAATTTCGCCGCTGGCAAGTAGAAAATGAAGAATAGCTCAATTTAATAAGAACTGAACGATAATAGGTTACTGCTGTGACCTTGTTGCTAATGATTTTAATATTGCATTATTCATCCGGATTCGCACTATACCAAGCATCTAATAATTCTTTTCCATAAATTATTTCTATATTCATATGCATAATTAAAAGAAAGACAGCCAATAAAAAACAGATGATATTAAACCAAAAAGTCGCTTTTTTTCGATCTGGCTCATAACATGCAATATTAATAACAACCAAAATAAATGGATAGCTAATTAATAATAAAAAGAACCACCCAAGATAACCTGATATCGCCATCTCTGTCATAATGCACCTCATTACACGAATAATAAAAAATGTGTTATTGAATCAATATCATCACATATTTTTATTATTAATGGCTACATTATATAAATTAATTTTATTTTTGTATTATCTTTCGCAAATTCAAAAATATTAATCTTTTTATTCAATTTAAATAAAGAAGACTAAAGTCATATTTAATGATTCATATCAAAATAAATAGCATCGATAACTGGCGTTATATTATCGACACTATTTAATGTGTGAGTTATCGCCACTTATTCGCTTCGGCTTCACCATTAGCACGACGAACTGCCGCTGCTACTTCTTTATCAACGATTGTTTGTCCAATAGGCGCAATTGAAATCACTGCCAGTTTTAAGTGCTGAATGGCAAACGGGATACCAATAATCGTTACAAAACACGCGATAGCAGACATGACGTGCCCAATCGCCAGCCAAAAACCGGCAAAAATAAACCACAACACATTACCGATAAAACCAAGACTACCCGTACCAATGTCTTCATTCAGCGTCAATTCATCACGAGCAATGGCTTCTTTACCAAATGGGAAGAAGGAAAATCCTGCAATAACAAAACACGCTCTCCCCCAAGGAATACCAATAATACTAACAAAAGCTAATATTCCAAAAAAACACCACGCCAGCCCCATGAAGACGCCGCCAAATAGAAACCAAATTAAATTACCAATTGCGCTCATTTTCTTTCCTTACTTAAAATGCAGTTATTGGGTATAGAGTAAACTCTAATAATGAAGAATACAAAACGCTTAATCGTCAGCACCACATTTTGCACATCTGTCATACGTTCTATTACCTTCACTAATGACAATGTAATTACTTACACATTTATCACATAAAGCCAGAACAGGATAAGCTTCTTTCTGCTTTTTAGAGTTTACATCGCCTTCAGTTGTGTAATGTTTTCTCATTTTATTTCCTTAAGTTAGATTATGATATCCAACGTTTAAACGAAAAACACCCGGTAAGTATACCTACCGAGTGTTTGTAATTATGCTAATTTAATAACGGTATAATTTACCAGTTATCTGGGTATTTTCTTTTATTCTTCTTACCTGTACCTTCTGGTTTTGCTACAGGTTTAATCGCTTCTAATAAAGCGGCTGTGATGTCTTCATCTACTTCAAAACCTTCAACCTGTTCACGATCAAGTCGAATTTTGTTTTTCTTTTCAATGATTTTAAAGTGATGGTAATCTTCAAAATCAATTAATGATAGCGCTAGACCCACTTCACCAGCACGGCCACTTCGACCAATACGGTGCATGTAATCAGCAGGACTTCTTGGTAAGTCAAAGTTAATTACTACAGGCAGTTTTTCAATATCTAAACCACGAGCCGCAATATCTGTCGCGATTAGTACATCAATCTCACCCGCTTTAAATCCTTCAAGCACACGACTACGAGCGCCCTGGCCTTTATCACCATGAAATACTTCAGCGGTAATTCCACGTTTAGATAACTTATCCGCTAAGTGATTACAGCTGTTTTTCGCATTAACGAAAATAAGCGCTTGGCGCCACTGCTGCTGATGGATCAAATGCGCTAATACGGCTGTTTTTTCGCCTTTATTAACGGTAAATACACGCTGTACTAATGTACTTGCATCTGCACTTTGTAATTGAAGTTCGACTGGATTATTCAGTAGCGCTTGAGTTAACGCTTCTACTTCTTCAGGGAACGTTGCTGAGAATAATAATGTTTGTTTTTGCTTTGGCACTAATGCTAGCAGCTGAGATAATTCGTCGGTAAAACCAAGGCTTAGCATTCTATCGGCTTCATCAAGCACTAAGGTTTTTACTTTATCAAGCTTAATCGCGTTGCTTGAAATCAAATCAAGTAGTCGACCTGGCGTTGCCACCAAAATATCGGCACCACCACGTAGGGCAAGCATTTGAGTATTAGCAGATACGCCACCAAATACTGCAACGGTTTTAATCGCACCGTTAAAATGCACTGCATAAGATTTAATGCTATCGGCTACTTGTTTCGCTAGTTCACGAGTAGGAACTAACACTAAACCAGTAACATAGTTACCTTTCGTATTTTGTGATTTAGTAGATTGCTGTTGTTCAGATACTTGTTGCAACATAGGTAAAGCAAAGGTAGCTGTTTTACCAGAGCCTGTATTTGCCCCTGCAATTAAGTCACGTCCAGCTAAGACACTTGGGATAGCTTGCGCTTGAATAGGCGTTGGCTGTTGGTATTCCAGCTCAGTTAATCGTGCTAACAAAGGTGAAATAAGGCCAAGTTCCGTAAAATTGGCTGGAGTTGTGATAGTGCTCATTAATATAAAGGGCTCAAAGCTAAGATAATAGCCGGCTATTTTAACTTATTTTTTCTTTCTAGAGTGAATTAAATCAATCATTCTAGGTTCTCGCTTAATAAAAAATAATACCTCAGATACAACAACGCCCCATTTAAAACGGGGCGCTTCGATATTTAGACAATAAAATAAGCTTAAAGTAGCTGTTTAAGTTTATGCTCAACTAAAGGATCATTAGGAACTAATTGTTGAGCCATTTCTAACAATTTGATCGCATCTTTTGGGTGTTCATCTTGGTGTCTAAGTGCGATATCAATAAGCGGCTGCACATCAATTTGCGCTTGGTGTTCTTGCACATGTTCTTCTTTTTCATCAATCAGAATATTGTGAGCTTTACTTAATAATCCTAAACGATGTTCTGAACTCGAATTAACTTTACTGAGACGTTTATAATAATCTTCTTTAAAACGTAATGTTCTCGTTTGTTGACGGAACTGTGCAATGTCAATCTGTTGATTACGAATGAAATCCACCGCAACTTGCTTATAAAAGCCAAATTTATTCAAGTACGTTGCATGAGTTCCATGCCCCATCCCAAAGACTCGTAAATGGGTCAGTTCTGGATAACGTTTCGCATGCAAACGATCGATACGATTGGTTGGGTCATAAATAATGTACCCCTTAGCTTTACCTAAATCGAGATCGTGATAATCCCCTTCCCAATCAAATTGCTGTGCTAGTTCGGTACTAGACCTGTCATCCCAAGGCGCTATTTGTTGGTTTTTAGTACTCACCGGATGAAATAGCAATACTTGGTCAAGCTGCAATAAATTTGCAAAAGCACCCACAGCGAAACCACCACGACTCAGGCCATAGCCTAAACGATAAGTGAAAGGTTCTAGCAACGTAGCTAATTGTTCTAAAAAGAAAATTAAATTACGGCTACGGAACCAATTGCTTTTCCCTAAGTGTTGGAAAGAGATAACATTTACTTGTTGTTTTTGCGCTAAATGGTAACCCCAAGGAGAAAAATCCTCATGGATATCTTGCTCTTGTACGTTAGTACCAGCAGGAGAAAAAGTGAATAATAGCGGCTTGTTCACATCAACAAAGTTATATTTAACATACACATTGTCTAGTAAGTCTCCACCAGACATTGGCAGTTGTGCTTGTTGCTCTGAACGTGAGTTGGTTAACCACTCATCTAACCAATATAATAATTTCATTTAATCTTCCATCAAAAACAGGCGCGAGATTGTATCAAAGATAGCCGTTAAACGAAAATATTAGTTTGAACACTAATAATTACAGTTGGAATGATTTCGGTACAAAAAATGCCAAGTCATAGTTACAACTTGGCATTCAAGTTTATTTATTATTTACACCATAATGAATTTAGATAATTTCTAACTATTATAATAGGCTCATTAGTCGCTATAAATTTTTACTGTTTTTCCAATATAAGTACAAACCAGAGATATCTGATGAACACATTAAATTCATCGCTCCTTTGATTTGCTCATCGCTCCACTGCCACCACTTCATTTCTAGCAGTTGTGATATTTCACTCTCAGTAAAACGATAACGAATATGTTTTGCAGGGTTTGAACCAACAATAGAGTAAGGAGCGACATCTTTTGTAACTACAGCACGACTTGCAATGATTGCCCCATCACCCACAGAGACACCACTCATGATCATTGCTTCTGTGCCAATCCAAACATCATTACCAATAACGGTATTACCAGCACGCTCAAAGCCATCTTTAGCATCAGTAAAGTTATCATTATCTTGATAGAAAAAAGGAAAGCTACTCACCCACTTATTTTGATGCCCTTGGTTTCCTGCCATCATAAAGACAGCTCCCGAACCAATGGAACAATAGCTACCAATAATAAGCTTATCAATGTCTGTTCTATCTGGCAGTAAATAGCGAGCACAATCATCAAAGCTGTGATTATGATAATAACCAGAATAGTAGCTGTGCTCACCAACGATAATATTCGGGTTAGTTACTTGTTCTTTTAATGATTTACCAACAAATGGGCTTTCAAAGTAATTGTTCACTATGCATTCTCTTTAAATTTAGAATACAACTCTGGTTCTTTGCTTAACAAGTTAAGTACCTTACTGGCTAAACCTGTCGGGTTACGCCTTCTTTGCTCCCAACTTTTCACTGTATCAACGCTGACATCCATTGCCATTGCCAACTCTTTTTGCGTTACATGTAACTGTTCTCGGATGGCCTTTACGTCAGCAATTTCATAACGAGTAATGTTGCCTTCTAAATTTCCTTTTTTTATTTCAACCGCTTGCTCTAGTGATTTAATGATGTCATCTGCAATACGACTCATGGTTGTACCTCATTTTTCAATATAGAAACTAATTTCTTCATCCGTGATTAGTGATTTTCGCTGAGATTCAAACAACGGGGGTTTCAATAAACTCGATTGCATGACTAATAACTCTATCCTCCTTGATAGTTCAATGAGGTAAATAGTACCCCTTTAGTTATGACTATACATGAGATTAAAAATAGAACAATTTAGTCTCAGTTTTCCAGCAGAATCCCCTAATTATAAAAACAACACCATTAGACTACCCCAATAGAAATGTGATCTTATTCTCTTTTTACTCCACCTTTTTTCTTAAAGAATTGATCGTATTCACAGCTTGTTGCTTTCCCTCTAGTCAATTTTAAAATTAGTTCTATTATCGCAGCGAAACGTTTCGATGAAGCAGTATAAAAATAAAATAAATCAAATATAAATAATTTTCGAGGCGTTAACCCCTCGAAAATTATTTAAATAACCGAACCCATTATCCAGAGTTTTCTGGCCAATACCGTAAATGGAAGGCACATTATGTTTATTAAAAACCATACAATTCAACACCCTGACGGATTCTTAAACAAAACTCCTATATTTCAATTTTTATTATTGTCTTCCGTTTTTGCCCTTTGGTCTGCTGCTGCCGCACTTAACGACGTATTAATTACACAGTTTAGAGCTATTTTTGATTTATCTAATTTTGCATCAGCATTAGTTCAATCCGCTTTTTACGGCGCGTATTTTTTGGTTGCTATTCCTGCCTCTATGGTTGTAAAAAAAGCTTCTTATAAGTACGCGATTTTGCTTGGTTTAGCATTGTATATTTTAGGTTGCTTAATGTTCTTCCCTGCGTCTCTGGCAGGCACTTATACCATGTTCTTAGCCGCTATTTTCTGTATTGCGATTGGTCTTTCATTTCTAGAAACATCATGTAATACCTATTCAGCGATGATTGGGGAACCGGAACGTGCAACATTACGTCTAAATATTTCTCATACTATTAATGCTATGGGCTATATTGTTGGCCTTCTTCTTGGTAAATATCTAATTTTCCAAGAAGGCGTAGACGTTGAGCATATGATGAACACACTAACAGGTGCAGACCTTGAAGCGTTCAAAATACAAGTGCTGCAACAAACATTAGAACCATACAAATGGCTTGTAGGCGTTATCGCAACGGTGGCGACACTTATAGCTATTACTGAATACCCTAACTGCAAATCAGAAATGAACAAAAAAGCGGTACAACCTTCATTTGGTGAAACGTTGACTTACCTTATGGGTAACAAACGCTTCTTTAAAGGTATCGCAACACAATTTGCTTATGTTGGTATGCAAGTGGCAGTTTGGTCATTCACTATTCGTTTAGCCCTTGAATTAGACCATAATATGGTAGAACGAGATGCCGCTAACTACTTATTGTATGCCTTCATTATGTATTTCCTAGGTAAGCTTGTTGCCAACTACTTATTTACTAAAACCTCACAAGAAAATGTATTAATGGGTTACTCTGCTGTTGGTTTCGCCTGTTTAATCTACGTAACGTTTGTTCATGACTTTAGTGCTGTATGGTTTGCAGTTGGTACTTCTGCGTTATTTGCACCTTGCTGGGCAACTATCTTCGCATCAACGCTACAATCAGTAGACACTCGATACACAGAAACCGCTGGTGGCTTCGTTGTAATGTCAATCATTGGTGGCGCAGCAATCCCTGTACTGCAAGGTTTACTAGCAGATTCAATTGGTATGCAACCATCGTTTATTGTTAATGCGGTTTGTTTCTCTGTTGTCTTCTTCTACTTCATGAGCGAGAAAAAATACAAACAAGCATTTACTTACAACGCAGCAACTAACGCTTAATTATTATTTAATAGTCACCCTGCATTGGGTGACTATTTCATTTAGAGAGTCATTATGTTTACTATTCCTCTATCTAAAGACCTATTTAAAAAAGAAAAGAACACGGTTATTAAATCGGATGATTTTGAAGTAAATACTTTTCGTTATAATTCCGGCATTGAAGCGTTAGAAATTAAAAATTCGAAGGGTCATTTAATCGTATTGCCATTCATGGGACAAATGATCTGGTATGCTGAATTTTTAAATACTGACCTTTGTATGAAAAATATGTTTAGTGAGCCAAAACAGGCAAAATCTATTATCGAAACTTATGGTTGCTTTGCATTCCACGCTGGAATGATCAGCATGGGGTGCCCTACTCCACAAGATAGCCATACATTACACGGTGAAATGCCATGCGCGCCAATGGATCAAGCTTGGTTAGAAGTTTCGGCGGAACAAATTACAATTAAAGGGTCTTATGAATACGTGATGGGGTTTGGTGATCACTACCTTGCGATTCCATCTGTATGCTTAGAAAAAGACGCAAGTTTGTTTGATATTAATATGAGAATAAAAAACCTTGCTAGTGTCGATATGCCTTTACAATATATGTGTCATATTAATGCCGCGTATTTTGATAATGCGGTAATGACGCAAAACCTACCAGATGAAGCCATTACTTTACGAGAAAGTATTCCTGCTCATGTCCGCCCGACAGAGCAATGGTCTGCTTATAATGAAAATTTAAAAATATCAGCGCCAATCAATACGCTTGATACGCCTAATATGTATGACCCTGAAATTGTATATTGTATGGATAATATTTCTCAGTATATCAAAAATGCGTCGTTCAAAATGCACATCGGCGATAAGTATCTACTTACTGAGTTTAGTACTCTAGAGTTTAATAGTGCCACAAGATGGCTCTTATATAACGGAGACCAGCAAGTCGCAGCTTATGCATTACCCGCGACTTGTCGCCCAGAAGGGTTCCTTACCGCAAAAGAAAAAGAAACACTCATTTATCTCAAACCTAATGAAGAACGTAGTTTTACGGTTCGTACCGGTATTTGTGAGCAGTATATATAGGTTTATCTTCATATTTGGAGGTTTACTCACGAACCTCCAAAGTAAGCAGAACCAACACGCTTTACACTTGCCATCAATATAAATTAACAACTACGTTTTGATCACACTTAGTAAAAGTATTAGATGAAATGCTATTTATTTTACCCTAAAATACACCCATCGAAACGTTTCGATGGCTGCTATAGACTTCATATAGTAGTTATCATTTCATTAATCTAAGGATATTTATGAAAAAGAACACTCTCTTAAATGCTGATTTGTCATATGTAATAGCAACACTTGGCCATACAGACGAAATTACGATTTGTGATGCTGGTTTACCAATCCCTACTCCATCCAAACGTATCGACCTCGCTTTAATTCAAGGCATTCCTACTTTTATTGATACCGTAAAAGCAACACTTTCTGAAATGCAAATTGAAGGTGTCGTACTTGCAGAAGAATTTAAAACAATCAACCCAGAATGCCACTCTGAGTTATTAGCATTAATAGAAAAAGAAGAAGCCTTGCGTGGTAAATCTATTGCTATTTCATATATTTCTCATGAAGCATTCAAAGTTAAAACCCATCAAAGTAAAGCGATTGTTCGAACTGGAGAATGTACGCCTTACGCTAATGTGATTTTTCAGTCTGGCGTTGTTTTTTAACGCGTAAACTTCATCATTTTAAGATCATATTTAAAGCGTAATTTAAAAGAGAACCCTTTTTCTCATCCGCTTTACAATCCAGATAATCGTCATATATATAATAAGAAATAAAGGCATATTATGAATAAATTAGTTGTTTTAGGTAGTGTAAACGCAGACCACGTTCTTCAAGTTGCTTCTTTCCCTCGTCCAGGCGAAACGTTACACGGTCACAGCTATTCTGTTATTCCTGGCGGTAAAGGCGCAAATCAAGCGGTTGCTGCTGCGCGTTTAGGTGCGGATATCGCTTTCATTGCAAGCGTAGGTGACGACAGTTTTGGTCACAAAATGATAGAAGAATTTAAGTTCGATGGTATTAATACTGAAGGAGTGATGATTGAAGAAAACACACCCACCGGCATTGCGATGATCCAAGTTGCAGCAACCGGTGAAAACAGCATCTGTATTTCTGCTGAAGCAAATGCTCGTTTAACCGCAGATCGCATTGCACCACACCACGGATTAATTGAAGCGGCTGATACCTTGTTAATGCAGCTTGAAACACCGATCGAAACTATCGAAAAAGCAGCGAAAATTGCAAAAGCGGCTGGGACTAAAGTGGTACTAAACCCTGCCCCTGCCCACCAATTAAGTGATGATTTATTGAAATTAGTGGATGTAATCACTCCTAATGAAACCGAAGCGGAACTATTAACAGGCATTGAAGTAACAGATACGTTGAGTGCTCAACAAGCGGCAAATGCGCTACATGCAAAAGGCATTGAAACGGTGATGATCACCCTTGGTAGTAAAGGTGTTTGGATTAGCCAAAATGGTGAAGGTCGTCAAGTAGAAGGTTTTAGAGTTCAAGCGACAGATACAACGGGGGCTGGCGATACCTTTAATGGTGCCTTTTTAACTGGTCTTCAATCTGGTCGTAAATTGGATGATGCGATTAAATTTGCTCACGCAGCGGCTGCAATTTCAGTGACTCGAATGGGCGCTCAAACCTCAATTCCTTCTCTTGATGAGGTAAATGCTTTTTTACTTAAACAAGAATAATATAGATATCATTACTTAAGCGATTCATTATACTAAGCATTCATTTAGCTGGTCATAATAAACCGCTAATGCGTAGGATTGATAGACATTAAGGATATATATGGCCACCATTAAAGACATCGCTAAACACGTTGGTGTTTCCACCTCAACAGTTAGCCATGTATTAAATAAAACACGGTTTGTTAGTGAAGATATTTCAGTTCGAGTGTTGGCGGCCGTAAAATTACTCAACTATACCCCATCGGCATTGGCGCGCAGTTTAAAAGTAAATAACACGAAAACCTTTGGTATGCTCGTTACTACCTCTACCAACCCCTTTTTTGGGGAGGTTGTTAATGGTGTAGAACGTCGTTGCTATGAAATGGGTTATAACCTTATTTTGTGTAATACCGAAGGCGATGCACAACGTGTTCATTCTAGCTTAGACACCCTATTACAAAAGCGCGTTGATGGTTTGTTACTTATGTGTACCGAGATTGAAGACCAAGTGCTTGAGCTTTTCTCTCGTTACCAACCAGTTCCAACCGTCGTTATGGATTGGGGCTTAATTGATTTTCCTAGTGACAAAATTCAAGACAACTCTCATCACGGTGGTTATTTAGCAACTAAACATCTTATTGAACAAGGTCACACTGAAATCGGTTGTTTAACTGGCCCTCTGAACAAACTACAAGCGCAGCAACGTTTAAGTGGTTTTGTGCAAGCGATGGAAGAGTCTGGATTAGAGATTAATAAACAGTGGATCGCCTCTGGTGACTTTGAATGTGAAGGTGGAGAAACTGCATTTAATGAACTGCATGGCAGAGGTAAATTACCTACCGCTCTGTTTGTATCAAATGACATGATGGCAATGGGCGTGATCAATTGTGCGAGTAAGAAAGGAATTTCTGTTCCCAATGATATTTCGATTGTTGGTTACGATGACATTAAAATGGCAAAATACATCACGCCATCATTGACCACTATTCATCAACCAAAACATCGTTTAGGTCAACAAGCCGTTGATTCACTGTTAGAAAAAATTGCAACAAAATCAGAAACCAACCGAGTATTTCAACTAGAACCAACCTTAATGGTTCGAGACAGCGTTAAAGCTTTATAAGCTCTTTTATAAATACATTATACCTACCGTAAAAATAGAGCACCCTTTCCCCCGAGGTGCTCTATTAATACCCTTCTCGTACTGCGATGTATCGAGCGAACCTAGGAATTCCACTATCAGTGAATCCGTTATAACGATAGGTCACTTGAGCCCCTAACGCCGGTGGATCTTCTCTCACAGCAAGGCTTAATCCACTACCAATTTTAAATTCTTGCCCATTCGGCATACGCAATATCAAGGCACCAACCATCCCTCTAAATTTTCCTTTCCCGTCGGTATAACCCACAATAACCGCTTCATCATCTTGATGCTTTTTTACTTTAATCAGATCATCACTGCGTCCAGGGCGGTACACTTCAGCCAATTTTCTTAGCATTACCCCTTCTCCATTCTGGCTAGAGATATCTTCTAACGCTCTCAAGAGTGCCTCTTCTGTGCTTATCGGATAATGTTCAACTAGTTTCAAATGAGGATGGTCTAATTTATTAACAAGCGTTTCTAGTTCGTAATAACGCTTAGGAAACATACCTGCCGACTGCGGTAAATCAAACATCATAAAACGAATCTTAGCCCATTGCTCATCATCGGGTTGGCTATCCAGTACTGTCCTTGCGACCTGTTGAAATCCCCCTCTTCCAGCCCAAAGTTCACCATCTATCGGGTATTCAGGCAAAGGTTCAATAAACCAATCCGGGGCGACAATCGTATGTCCTTTTCGAGTAAGCAATTCGGACCCAGTCCAATACGCTCTGATCCCATCAAGTTTCTCACTTGCCCAATACGCATCAATATCCACGCCTTCTTTATAGGTTCCAGCAAGCGATACCGCGATAGAGGCCGTATTTGGCTCATCATGTGAATATGCAGGAGTTGCCATAAACCCTATTGAAACTAAAACAGAAAGAGTGCTTTTTTTCATTAAAATACGCCTATAAATAGATATTTTTTATAATTACACGTCAACCGGAGTTTCATTAGTTCTTTTTATTATAATGTCATACAGTTTCGATCCATATCCACAATCAATGTAAGTGTCAATATTAATAACTCTCAGTTTTGTCTTATACCAGAGAAACCTGTGTAAATATCCACTATTACTGATCTTGTTATTTAATTGACCCCTGCCAAATTTACACCTCTTCAATCCAATTTAGATCTCACTCCTAATGTAAAAGTAATGAATATGACATATCAATGTGAGAGCTTTAATCGATAGTTTTTATAAATATACCTTTAATTCATATAACAACGACTATGGAAAGCAGTGAAATGAAAACAACTCAGTTAAAAACCTCCCTTGCTATGGCCATTGGCTTAGCGCTCTCTGGCAATGCTTATGCAGAAATTATTATTTCTCAATATGTTGAAGGCGCTAGCTACAATAAATCATTAGAAATCAGTAACACAGGTGATAACCCCGTATCTCTTTCTGGTTATGTCCTTAAATCTAAATACAACGGATTGGATGAATGGAAGAACGATCTCGACCTATCCGCAATAACACTAAACGCGAAAAGTGTTTATGTTATTTCAAATAGCCGTGCTTCTGATGAAATTAAAGCCGTAACCGACCGTATTGAAAGCATCGTCAACCATAATGGCGATGAAACATACATGCTATTTAAAGACAGTGCAGAGCATGACCGAATTGGTATTGATGGTGACGTTGACTGGGGCAAAGACAAAAGTTTTGTACGTGCAATTCAAACGCCAAGTACAACATTTGATGCCAACATGTGGCTTGAAAAGCCAAAAGACAATATTGATGGTTTAGGCTTATACCAAGAAGGTGTAACGCCACCACCACCGTTTGCTTGTGAAACCGATTCAGGTAATACCCCAACCTTTACCGAAATTAACCAAATTCAAGGCACCGGTGATAAATCACCTCTAATCACGAGTGGCTTCATTTCTGATGATGATTATTTTGTGCAAGGCATTGTCACAGCTCGTGGCGAAAGCTTACTAAAAGGCTTTTACCTACAAGGCTTAAATGATGATCATGATTCAAATAGCTCTGAAGGTATTTTTGTAAGTACTGGCAGTGCGCCATCTCAAGAGATCCAACCCGGTGCAATTGTGTGTGTAAAAGCCAAAGTTCAAGAGTACTACAGCCAAACACAATTAAAGCCTGATACTAATAACTATCTAGTTCAAAGGACTGAATCCCCTGCACAGGTAAATGAATTAATCATTAATAACGGTGAAACACTGGCTGATGCATTAGAGCGTCACGAAGGCATGCAAGTTAAATTAACCTCTCATTCTGATCTACGTATCACACGAAATTTTAGCTTTGATTATGGCAGTAAGCGCAACAACATGGTGCTTTCTCATGGTGACCCTCTATTTAAACCAACTCAGCTGTTTGCAGCAGAAAGTCCAGAAGCAATAGCCTTAGCTGAAGATAATGCAAAACGCCAAATTACGATTGAATCAGACAACAAAGCCGCTAACGGAAAAGTTCCTTACTTCCCTGATTTTGCAAACGATGCAGATCAAGATGGCAGTGCTGATTCCTACCTACGTTTAGGTGCTCGTATTGAAGGTCTAGAAGGTGTTATCGCTTATTCTTACGGTCAATACCGTTTAGTAGCAACCAATACAATCACGCAAGAAAACATCATTACTAAGGCGTTTAACGCGAATGGTGACACACTATTCAACGTAGAACGAACAGACGAGCCAAGCATTGATGATGACGATTTAACCATCACAAGTTTTAACGTATTAAACTACTTTACATCCGTCGCTACTGGCGGTGATGCTAATCCAACGGGGCAAAATCGCGGTGCTGAAAATGCCGATGACTTTGCTATTCAACAAGCAAAAATCCTATCTGCACTCGTTGCTATTGATGCCGATATTATTGGTTTAATGGAAGTTGAAAATAATGGCTTTGGTGAAAACAGCGCCATTAGTGATTTAACAACGGCTTTAAATTCTAAATTTGAAGATGAAGACGATCACTACAAATACGTAGAGATTAAAAAAAAAGACAAATACCAAGGTGAATATTTAGGTTCAGATGCCATCATGGTTGCCCTACTGTACCGCCCAAGTGAAGTGAAACTCAAAGGCAAAGCGCGTGTTATCAAAACACCAGAACAACACGTGGCTGAAAATACCGTCACTCGTGATAATAATGGCACCATTGAATTCAACCCAGCGTATAACAAATATCAACGTCACAGTCTAGTTCAAGAATTTATGGTTAAAGAAGCCAAAGAGCCATTAACCGTGGTGGTTAATCACTTAAAATCAAAAGGCTCTGAGTGTATTGAGCAATGGCAAAACTTTGAAGAAGACAGTGATCCAGCCGATCTACAAGGCAACTGTAACCGCTTTAGAGTATCAGCAGCTAAAGCTCTCGGTGATGATCTAGAAACGGTTAAAGGCGATATTCTAATCTTAGGTGACATGAATGCCTATGGAATGGAAGATCCCCTACTAACACTAACTGACTACAGCAAAGAAAAATACGACCGTGATATTTTCACCGCAGCTTATACAACGCTAGGTACTGATAAAGAAGGCAATCCACTTCCTTATGAAGAAACTGGCAGCCAAATTACTCAAGGCTATGGCTATATAAATTTAAACACACATCTACATGGCACAGATACCTTCTCTTATACCTACTCAGGTGAACTGGGTAATCTTGATCACGCATTAGCCAATGAATCACTGGCTGATCGAGTCACTGAAATTGAAGATTGGCACATCAATGCCGCAGAAAGTAACTTATTTGAATACAGCTCTAAATACACGGGTGACATGGTAAAATACAACGACATGTATTCTGCATCCGATCATGATCCTATCGTGATTTCACTTGAATATAAAAAAGCAGCTTCATTCAATTTATTCGCTTTAGTTTCTCTATTCGGTTTTGGTTTCTTACGTAGAAGAACGGCTAAAAAAAGCTAATACCCAATAAGAAAACCAAAAAATGGTGGCTCTGTATCTTAAATCCTAAGAATACAGTTCCACCATTTCTTTATGCATTTAACCAGAAAGAGACGGGCTTTCTAACTTTTTCTCATTCTCAATACCGCTTTGCATTATCACCGCATCATTATTACAAAATGGGGTCATGGTTACGCTAATATCAGCCAAAGTATCCTCTGTGCATACTTTTTGACATTGCTCTTTCACCATATAAATAACGTGTGTTCTCAACGCAATGATACTGATAATACCAAAAATGACATTACCCAAAGCCTGGCCATACAATACCCCTAACCCACCAAACCATTGAGCACCAAAATACACAAATGGCAACGTACCGATGGTCGCTTTGCTCAAATTAAGGGCTGTGGAATACAAAGGTTTACCCAGGTTATTAAATGACGTGTTAGCCACAAACATCGCACCATTAAAAATAAACGTGATTGCAACGACAGTACAGAACGTGCCCATTATTAATGCCGCATCACCAACCAAATTAAAAGCACTTATGATTTGGTCTTGGATCACATATAAAATCAAAGACACCACAACACAATAAATAGAAGAGAAAAATAACGAATTCCTCAATGTCTCTTTTACTCGATCAATTCGCTTGGCACCGTAATTTTGCCCAATAATAGGCCCAACAGCCCCAGACATAGCAAAGATCACCGCAAAAGTAACCGGAATTAAACGTCCAATCACAGCAAAACCAGCTACAAAATCCTCACCAAATGGAGCGAGGGTTGATGTAACAATTGCATTACCAATAGGCGTCGCTGTATTGGTAACAATAGCGGGAATAGCAATAGTAAAAATAGCAGGAGAATGATGCTTAATATCTGCCCACTTAGGCAGAGAAATCAGTTTATGAGTCACAATCAATGGATAAAGTGAAAAGGCCAATACCGTTGCTCTTGAGATCACAGAGGCAATCGCAGCCCCTTCAACGTTCATGTTAAATCCAAAGATAAAAATAGGATCTAAAATCGCATTAACAATGCCACCATATAACGTTGCTAACATTGAACGTTTCGCGTCGCCCACCGCTCTTAAACCCGCACCAGCAGCCATTGCAATTGCAATCAAAGGTGTACTTGGTAATAAAATGGACAGATAAGCTTGTGCTCGTTCAGCTACAACCCCTTTAGCCCCAATCATTGATAATAACTCAGGGATAAAACAAAACATCGCGATCGTAATAATACTATTTACGATAAAGGCAATAACAAGCGTACTTGAGGCCAGTTGTTTCGCTTTCTCGTTTTCTTTTGCACCTAGAGCTTTTGATACTAAAGCCCCCATCGCAATCGAAGAACCGATAGAAACGGACGTTGAAAAGAAAATAATGGTTCCGGCAAAGCCAATCGCGGCAGCCAATTCAACCTGCCCTAATAAGCTAATAAAAAACATGTCTAGAAGATCAACCACAAACAATGCCATTAATCCGATTGAAGCCGTTCCTGACATCACTAAAATGTGACGCATTGTCGAACCTTGGACAAACTTAGCCGTTTGACTACTCATTCATGTTCTCCTTCAATATCAAACTATACCGTGCCATTGTTCTAAACATTCCCTAAAAAAGATAATGACAATTATTATCACCTCAAATTCAAGGTATAAAAAAAGCCACAATATTCTGTAGCTTTTCTTTAAGATAAACCGACTTACATACCTAGATCATCGCTAATGTTGTCGATTTCTTTAATGTCCATCATTAAAAGTTGCAGCTCATCATTATATTTAGCGATAACTTTTTTCGCTTCTTCTTGACGCTTACAAACATCAGATTTCACGTCCCAGCTTTTGCCTTCAAGATAAACGGCACATTCTTTCGCTAATTTCTTTTCATTTGATTTAGTCACTTCGATTTTAACTTCTAAATCACTCGCTTCTTCTTTTAATTGAAGCTGACGCTGAAATAACTGTTTAGCACGAGAAAGCATCGTGATCTGTAAATCAACTTGGTTGGTCAATTTATCAATTTGTTTATTTTGTTCTTCAACTTGCATATCTAATGACGCATTTTTCGATTGTAATGAACCGACTTCTTTTTTCATCGATGCGTGTTTTTTTGATTCTGTCACAATTGCTTGTGCTTTTTCTTCATCAAGCGTTTTCTTTTGTTCTTCAAGTGCTTGTTGTTTTTCTTGCTCAACCAATTCATCAACTTCAGTACTTTTTACATTGGCTTGCTTTAATTCTGTTTGGTATTGCTTCGTTTTAGCTTCTAACTGAGCATAAGTATCAGACCATTTATTATCTGAGACACTCGTACCTATTAGTCCCCCCGCAATAACACCAATAATTAGTGTGACTCCGGCAACCCAGTGACTCGATTTTGATTTTTCTTCAATGATGATGACATCTTCATCATGTTCGTCAGTCGTTCTGGTCTGATTTTCTACACTCACGCGTTAACCCCAAACATTATAGATAGTGAATAGTATAGATTTGTTCTCTACACATTTGTTAATTATAAGACAATTTATCGGATCAATTCTGAAATCATGACATAAGCCACATAAATAACTACACCCGCTACAGAAGTATAAATCACCGATTTTTGAACTTTTTCGTTTGATCTGTATTTAAATAGTAATGCGGAAATAGCCAACAATAAAATTATCACAGCAATTCGTAACATAGTACACCTCACTTTTTCTTTATTTTAGCATACTTTAAGCATCTAAATACTTGAGTTATCGTTGTAATTTTGAACAAGGAAAACGATTTCGGTCAATTTATATCTAATTTGTAAAGAAAATGCATGACAAAAAAATGTGACTTGTCTAACATACCTGACTTGGCTACTACGTAGCTTACAATTTGTTGATCCGATGAAGACTGCAGGAGAGAGGCAATAACCAGAAATTGGTTACGCCCGCCGAAGAAGTAAATCTTTCAGGCGCCAGATATTTCTGGTGAGGACTGTAGTTGGAGGAATCTCTGGAGAGAGCCGTTAAATCGGCCGCCGAAGGAGCAAGCCCTTATCTGAAAAATGATAAAGGTGAAACTCTCAGGCAAAAGGACAGAGGAGAAAGTGATCCGATTAATCTCGGCTCTATACTATTGCCTATTTTTTGTAGTCTTGGTACACCACTCTCTCTTCTCCTTACTATATGTATTATTAAGGGGAAACTATGAACACCTTTCACAACACGCTTGTTACTGTCGATAACTTCATCTGGGGACCGCCTCTTTTGATCTTATTAGTGGGTACAGGTATCTACTTTACGTTCCGACTTCGTATTTTTCAATTACGTCACCTACCAACTGCGCTTAAAATGGTCTTCTCAAAAGAAGAAAACCAAAGTACAGGTAAAGGCGATGTTTCTAGCTTTGCCGCACTATGTACTGCCCTATCAGCCACTATTGGTACGGGTAATATTGTTGGTGTCGCAACCGCCATTAAAATGGGGGGCCCTGGTGCACTATTTTGGATGTGGCTTGCTGCTGTCTTTGGCATGGCAACAAAATACGCAGAATGCTTATTAGCCGTAAAATTCAGAAAAACAGACAGCAAAGGCCAAATGATTGGTGGCCCAATGTATTACATTGAATATGGCATGGGTAATAAATGGTTAGCTAAGCTATTTGCATTATTCGCGTTAGGCGTTGCCTGTTTTGGTATCGGTACTTTTCCACAAATCAATGCAATCGTTGACTCCGCTCATTTAACAATGAATGCGCCTGCTTGGCTAACCGGTGGGGTCCTTACTGTTTTAGTTGCTATTGTTACTTTAGGTGGTATTAAATCCATTGCTAAAGTCGCTGAAAAAGTCGTACCAACCATGGCCGTAGTCTATGTGGTTTCTTGTCTAACGGTCCTCATCATGCAAGCAGAAGCATTACCAGCAGCGATTCAATTGGTTATTACGTCAGCCTTTACAGGAAGCGCAGCAACGGGTGGTTTTGTTGGTGCATCTATCATGTTAGCCATTCAATCTGGTGTTGCACGTGGTGTGTTCTCAAATGAATCAGGTCTTGGTAGTGCTCCTATCGCAGCCGCAGCCGCAAAAACGGATTCTTGTGTAAAACAAGGCTTAGTCTCTATGACTGGTACGTTTTTTGATACCGTGATTATCTGTACTATGACAGGTTTAACCTTAGTGGTTACCGGAGTTTGGCAAGGTGATGCCGCAGGTGCGTTAATGACAACCCAAGCGTTTGCTATTGGTTTAGGCTCTGACCAATTTGGCCCTTATTTAGTTTCTATTGGTTTGATGTTTTTTGCTTTCACTACCATTTTAGGCTGGAACTATTATGGTGAACGTTGTGTAACCTATCTATTTGGTACTAAAGGCGTGCTGCCATACAAAATCATCTTTATTGCTTTAGTGGCATCGGGCGCTTATATGCACTTGGATACCATTTGGGTAATTGCTGATATTGTTAATGGATTAATGGCAATTCCAAACTTAATTGGTTTAATCGCATTGCGTCACATTATTATTGAAGAAACTCATCTTTTCTTTAATAAACAAGATAGTAAAGAAGAAAAGGTCGCTTTAAATCAAATGTAACGATCATTAAAAATGTCTCTATAATAAACGATAGAGACATTTTGAAACATTTATTTAACCGAGCGGACCAACAAGATGTTAATAATTTGATATACTCACTAGTACTATTTTACGAGGTGATATATGGACATATTAACTCTGATACTCGGCTCAGTACTATTAGTCATGATACTTGGGTTTTTCTTTTCTTTTTTTAAAGCCTTAATCATTGAATATAAAAATCTTAAATAAAAGTACAATACAATACGATAAAAGCAGTCTTAATGGCTGCTTTTTCATTTTTGTGACACCCCCTTAAAAAGTTCTCCTGCCACTTTTCCTTATATTTCACTACAATAAGTTAGTTATTCGCTAATTTATATCAATGCAATCGAGGCTCTATGCGTAATTTTATTTGGTTCCTTCTTATATTTAGTCCCTTCACTTTTGCTAATGAAGCTCAAGATCTGGCTGACTTAAATAAAATTAATAATGAAGTCGCGCGATTAAAAAAAGAAGCGTCTTCATTCTCAGGGAGCGATCTTGCAGTTATTCGAGTTCAACAAGTCGATAAAAACAATCAACTTAGAGCAGTGCTTTCTGATTTAATTAAACGCCATGATGAAACCACTACCCCTCTTTTAATCAAAGAAGTTGAGGGGCAAGTCACTTATGCTGAACGATCTATGGCATATTTAGATAAAGACATTAAAAATAAACAAGAACAATTAGATAAAGCCGATATTGAAAATAAACTTGCACTGCAAAATACACTCAAAGAATCTAGAGATTACTACTACCTTTCACTTAATGACCAATTAGAAAACTACCAATGGTTGGCTAAATTAGGTCAACCTACAGACTCTAAACTTATTGCGTTTAAGCTATTCATTGATCAAAAAATTAAATTCCTTTCAGCCTCATTAAGCTTTGATACTAGCCGAGAGCAGTTACTTTCAAATCAGCTTCAACGCTCTTCCGATTCAGAAAAATCATCATTAACCTTAGAGCACCTCTTTTTTGAACGTAAAGTCACAAATTCCACTTACGGTTTAGGCAAATTAATTGCAATTGCTGATCAATTAAATATCAACACCACAAATTATAAACGTCAATTATTTACCACTACCGGTAACTTAACCGAAGATATTCTCAATTTCCCCGTTATTGCTGCCATTTTAAGTAATTGGATTTCATCTGGCAGTAACTGGTTACTTAAACACGCACCAGACCAACTCCTTAAGTTCTTTGTTTTCTTCTTAATCCTATTTGCAACACGATTACTGGCAAAATTAACTCGTAAAGTCGTATTAAAAGCGGTGGTACAGCCTCACTTACGAATGAGTAAATTGATGCAGGACTTCTTTGTCTCTATGTCGAGTAAACTTATTTACTTCATTGGTATTTTAATCGCCTTCTCCAAAGTGGGTTTAGATCTCGCACCAGTTCTAACCGGCTTTGGTGTTGCCGGTATTATTATTGGTTTCGCATTACAAGATACCCTATCCAACTTTGCATCAGGCATGATGTTGCTTATCTACCGTCCATTTGATGTTGGTGATCTGGTTGAGGCTGGCGGCGTAACTGGCAAGGTAAGCTCAATGAGCTTGGTAAATACCACGATCAAAACCTTTGATAACCAAATCATCATTTTACCTAATAGTAAGATTTGGGGAGATGTGATAAAGAACGTAACTCATGAACGATTACGTCGCGTAGACATGGTATTTGGCATTGGGTACGAAGACAGCATTGAAAAAGCAGAAAAGATCCTCGCGGAGATTGTTGATGCTCACCCTGCTGCATTAAAAAAACCAGAACCCAACATTCGTGTTCACGTTTTAGGTGCTTCTTCTGTTGATTTCATCGTTCGTCCTTGGGTTAAAACCGATGATTATTGGGATGTCTATTGGGATGTGACTCGTGAAGTAAAATTGCGTTTTGATAAAGAAGGGATCTCAATTCCTTTTGCACAACAAGATGTGCATGTTCATTTTGCTAAAAAAGACAAAAAACCAAAGAAGCCAAACCCAATAACCGAGAAGATTGGTAACGTGATTGAATCTGTCCGCAATAAAGACAATTAACCCCATCAAGTTATCGGTTTTAATAAGTTAACCAAAAAGAATGCTATACCTCTGATTTAAACTATCAGATATAGCATTCTTATTTTTACAACCTACTTAGATACTAATAAATTCACACCCAACAAAATAAGCACGCTGCCTGTAACCCTTTCTATTCGATGAGTCATTTTCTCGCTCGACATTAATTCCTGTGCTTTTTCAACCAGCAATGCAATTCCACCTTGCCAAAACATAGCAACGATAAAATGCACACTTGCCATCAACAATGATTGAATAAATGCATTGTATTCAGGATTAATAAATTGCGGTAACAACGCCAAATAAAACACCGCTGTTTTAGGATTTAATATATTAGATAAAAAGCCTTCTTTAAAAGACAAGGTTAACGATTCTTTCTTTCCTTTTATCGCTTTTACTTCAGTTGTTGGTTTTCGTTGGTTAAACGTACTTCTAATTGATTGGATGCCTAACCAAATCAGGTACGCAGCCCCTATCGTCTTTATTACGGTAAATAACTCCGCAGAGCTTACTAGCAATACCGATAAACCAATCGCCGACATAGTGGCATGAACAAATAAACCACAGCAAATACCCAAACTGCAGGTGATGCCATCTTTCCAACCACCACGCGTGGTATTGCGGATCACCAAAGCTGTATCCAACCCTGGCGTCATAGTTAACAGTACAATGGCAATAAAAAATGCCCAAAAATCTAGAATCACGTGAATATCCATTTAATTGTGAATTTCATTAATATATCTCCTTTTCTTATAATTACTACTTAATTTCAATCAACTTATAAAATCGAACATTTACTCTATTCATTTCCGATATTTAATCTATTTACCGTATTTATATAAAATAGCCAAAATATCAAACCATTTGACCCTAATACGAAAGTTATTAAGAACAAAGCCCGATAAAGTACGCGCATCAATCGGGGGAGAAAAATAATGAATCACGTAACATTTGAATATCAAGTAATGGGCTTTGGCAACTGGATTTCAGCAATCGTATCTAGTGACGTTGCGAACACATTAGCAGAAGAATATCGTTCTTATGGCTGGCCAGTAAAAATCAGCTAAGATCCTACTTTAAAAAAAATTTATTACCTCGCTCACGGCGGGGTATTTTTTATCTGCAATTTGAGAAAAATAATATTCGTAAAATAGTTCACCATGGATATTAGTGAGCCGTTATGTCTTAAAAACTGCGTTATAAATACATCAAGCATTCCTTTCTAAGCAAAACCGATCAACAATGAAAACACGAATAAAAAATCATAATGAAGGAATATCCATGAGTCATTATCAAAAATTGGTTGAACATAGTTTAAAAATTTCTCGATTCGAGCATTTAGGTTCGATTTGTGGATGGGACCAAGCAGCAGTAATGCCATCTGGTGGTAATGAAGCAAGATCAGAAGCCATGGCTGAGCTGTCTGTTCATCTACATCAACTTGGTAATGCCCCACAGTTAGCTGAATGGTTTGATAAAGCAGAATCAGAGTCTTTATCGACTAATGAGCAAGCCAGCCTGCGTGAAATGAAATCTCAATGGCAACAAACCACAGCCTTGCCAGAAGCTTTAGTCGAAGCACAATCTCTTGCCGGCTCTAAATGTGAACATGCGTGGCGTACTCAACGTGGTGAGAATGATTGGGCTGGATTCAGTAAGAACTTTGCAGAAGTAGTCGCTCTTTCAAAAGAAGAAGCTCAGATCCGCGCAGACATCACAGGATTAACACCTTACGATGCCATGCTTGATTTATACGAACCAGGAACCACCACCGCCAAACTTGATGTGGTTTTTGATAACGTAAAAACATGGCTGCCAACACTTATCCAACAGATCCAAGAAAAACAAGCGACAGAGTCTATTCATTTACCTGAAGGCCACTATCCGACAGAGCAACAGCGTCAATTAAGTTTGGATGTAATGAAGTTTCTGAATTTTGATTTTGACCATGGTCGTCTTGATGTCAGCATGCACCCTTTCTGTGGCGGTGTTCCTACCGATGTTCGTATTACCACGCGTTACGATGACAGCGATTTTGTGCAATCATTAATGGGTACGGTACATGAAACGGGTCATGCACGTTATGAGCAAGGGTTACCAAAAGCGTTTGCAGGGCTACCAGTAGGACAAGCTCGTTCGATGGGTATTCATGAATCTCAAAGCCTGTTTTTTGAGATGCAATTAGGCCGCAGCCAAGAGTTTATTGCTCAACTGTCTCCTTTAGTTGCTAAACACTTTACTCAAGCTGATCCAAAAATCATTGAATCAAGTAACCTGCAAAAAATCTATACGCGAGTAAACCCAGATTTTATCCGTGTCGATGCTGATGAAGCCACTTACCCTGCTCACGTTATCCTTCGTTATGAGATTGAACGTGACTTAATGAACGGCAAAATCGAATACACAGATATCCCTGAATTATGGGATGCAAAAATGCAGCAGTACTTAGGTTTATCAACTAAGGACAATTACAAAAACGGTTGCATGCAAGACATTCACTGGACAGACGGCAGCTTTGGTTACTTCCCAAGTTACACATTAGGTGCAATGTACGCAGCTCAGTTTATGGCAGCAATGAAGCAGACTGTAGATGTAGAGAAAGCCACATCAAACGGTGATTTAAGCCCTATTTTCACTTGGCTTTCAGACAATATCTGGAGTAAAGCATCCCTATTTTCAACCGATGAATTAGTGAAGCAAGCGACGGGTGATGTGTTGAATGCGAGTTTCTTTAAAGCCCATTTAGAGAAGCGTTACTTGGGATAAGAGCTAGACGTTAATTCGCCACTTTACTCTAAGTAATTAAGAAAATGGATGTAGTTTTAGCTGCATCCATTTTTTGTATTTGGTTTTTAAATATCACTTTACCCCCGACAAGGGATAAAACCAACTTTATCCTCGATCGGGGATATACATTGACTTATCCCCGGTCGGGTATATATTATTGATTATTCTCTATCGGGGATATCACATAATATGATGGGGTGTATGATGATTTATAATCCAAAACAATTAGCTAACCACTTAAAGCTTATTAGAACCAAACACAATTTGACTCAAACAGATCTTGCTAAAAAAGTTGGTGTAAAACAATCCACCCTATCTAGCTTTGAGAATCATCCTGAAACTACTCAGTTACAGACGCTCTTTAAGATCCTTCATGCGTTAGAAGTTCATTGCATTATTCAAGAGCAAGTGCCAACGAGTCTCGATAATAATCTAGACGATGAGGCATGGTAATGGCTGTATTAATTGCATACATGAATGGTGAGCGTGTTGGAGAATTTACTAAACTCAGTAACGGTGCGCACCAGTTTCAATACGATAAATCATGGATTGAAAGCACGGTAGGAAGACCTCTGTCATTATCCCTCCCCCTACAATATCCAAAGATAACCAGTGATTGCGTTATTAATTACTTCGACAACCTATTACCTGATTTATCAGAAGTCAGAGATCGCATCGTTGCCAGATACCAAGCTAAATCTCGTCAAACATTCGATTTACTTCATGAAGTTGGTAAAGACAGCGTCGGTGCTATTTCTTTATTAACTAACGATGAAGAACCAAATACCAAACAACTGGATTATGATGTTTTAACTCCAGCACGGCTCAAACAAGTACTCTCAGCCTATCAATCCAATATTCCATTAGGAATGCTAGAAGATGAATCAGACTTTCGAATTTCGGTTGCCGGAGCACAAGAAAAAACAGCGTTACTCAAAATAAATGATGAATGGTGCATACCGAAAGCATCTACCCCAACAACGCATATAATCAAATTACCCATTGGAAAAATTCAACAACCTAATACCACTCTCGATATGAGTGATAGTGTAGAAAATGAATACCTGTGCATCCAATTAGCGAAGAAGTTAGGATTCAATGTACCTAATGTTGAAATACTTCATTGTGATGGAATAAAAGCCATTGCTGTAGAACGATTTGATAGAAGATGGATTAAAAATAACACCAAGCTATTAAGATTGCCGCAAGAAGATATGTGCCAAGCATTTGGATTGCCCTCATCAATCAAATATGAAGCTGATGGAGGCCCAAGTATAAAAACCATTATGGATCTTCTTATGGGCTCAAGCCAATCACTAAAAGATCGTGATACTTTTATGCGATTTCAGGTATTTCAATGGTTAATTGGTGCAACAGATGGACACGCAAAAAACTTCTCCATTTTTATTAATGCACAAGGCAGTTATCACCTTACGCCCTTTTATGACATTTTATCCGCCTACCCAATCTTAGGTGGTAAAGGGATGAATATCCGCTCACTAAAACTGGCAATGGGACTAATAGCATCGAAAGGAAAGAAATATCCTATTGATAAAATATACACTCGTCATTTTATTGATACGGCTAAATCTGTTGGATTTGATACTGCGAGAATGGAAGAGATAATAAAGGAATTTGCAGTTGATATGCCTAAGGCCATTAAGGAATTAGAAGCAGAATTACCAAACGATTTTCCAAAAAGTATCTCTGACAGCATATTCAGTAATGCATTGAGAATGATAAGTAAAATCCGCTTGAATAAGGTTTTGTAGGACGGTGATTTAAGATCTATCTTCATTCAATAATCAGAGAATATCTCGGTCAACTATGATTAATGTAAGCTTCTTTAGAATACATTTAAAAAAGTATTGTTTGAGGTAAGAGCTAAAAGTTTATTTATAGCTTTGAGTGATCAAAAATGGGTGCAGGTATTAGCTGCATCCATTTTTCTAGTTAGGTAACTTGTTTTTGGACACAAACGAGTTAGTTACAAATCTCTAACTCGTCCGCCTAGAATTAAGAAAAATTTACACCATTGTAAGGTCACAAATTTTCCAGCCTGCGTAATCCTGCTTCCCAATATGCTCTGGAGGAAACCCTGATTTATCCATAGCTAAGCAAAGCAAGTGCTCAGGCCTTGAGAAGGCGACATATAATTGCTTCATGAACTTGATTTTTGTAGCAGCTCTTGGTTTCATATTGTTTTCAGCAAGAATATAGTCAATTAATAACTTTAAATCATTTGAACGGAATTTTGTTTCCAAGACCAGTGTGGCTGCATGTGTCTCACCTTTAACTGCATGAATTGTTGCCACTTCATTTTCGATTATTCGGCCTGCAACGTCTGTATAAACCTTGTTAGCGCTGACATTGTTAACAGTATCTACGAGGGGCCTATTACCTTCAAAACAGATAAATTCTTGAATTTGGGTCAAGTTATGCAAGTTCAAATAACTGAACAAAGTAGTGACTGATTGGTTCCATGTACCCTCTGTTATGTCATTTTCAATCAATGACTTAATCTGGACATTGAAATCAATAATTAAACCCGATTCTCTCAAGTATTTACGTATATATGTGGTTGAGTACCCAGACTGAGTACCATCCTGGTGTGATAGTTTAGAATTAGATATTCGACCGCATCTAACCATCCCATCAAGGATTAGACGATATGCTTGATGCCCACCTTTTAGGCGACTCGCTTCATAAAAGTAATGAATAAGTTTGCTTGGTTTAAACGCATTTGTTGAGTTGCTCTTATCAAATGAGTCGAGATAGTTACAAATGGTTAATCCATCATCCTTTCTAACACCAACGGCACCAACCGTTTTAATTGGTCTTTTACAGCCTTCGGGGATTGCTTGTGAACACAATTCTGCAAACCTATCGAAAACGTTACTTCGTGAGTTCTCATCAACCAAAAAAATTGTGTGTAAGGTTTGTTCTGGTGCCGCTGTATCTGAGTTCAGATTGATACGGTTGTAACTTAAATTTTTTGCCAGCAGCGCAACTGAATGGTTAAAGCGGTGACTGTCTTCGACTTTCTCTAAGGTAATTTGATTGTAAGTTTGATTTCCCTCTTCCCCGCCACTATAAATAGCTTGGTCAGGGTCACCAAATCTTTGGAAGCTTACAGTCTCATGCTGGAATATATCGTTTAGCAATTCATCTTGGAATCTTTGGGTATCTTGCATTTCATCAATAAATACAGCAGGGAAGCGAGATCTAAGTGCACCTTTAATCGATGAATTTTTTAAAATGTACTTCTTAGCAAACGCATACATTTCATGGTAATAGAAGTACCCATTACTGATTAAACTATGTTTAACAGACTCTAAATTCTGGTAGCTTGGTGATGTTGAGGTTCTTTTAAAGCCAGGCACGGATAATATCAGTTCACCATCGATGAACTGATATTGCAGATCTTGCAATGATGATATGTGATTTCGTTCTAGGTAGCTTCTAGTCCCTCTAGAGAGAATGTGCCACCCTTTAGTACAGCATATTTCATCGTCAACTTGATTTACGGTATAGTCCATTGAACGCAGGTATGGTATCGCAAGAAATTTATTAACAAACTCTTGAATTGTTCCAATAAAGTGAGGGTATGACAGTAGCTTTTGACCATCAATACTCCGCTTAAGGAGGTCGGTTATTTCACCCTTAGCCACATTAGTATGAGTTAGTACACATACCCCTTGATGCGTTTGTTTCCACTTTTTGGCAATGATGAGAAGCTTGGCTGCAACCATTGTTGTCTTGCCACTACCAGGGCAGGCCTGCACGTCATTAAATGTTTTGATTATCTGTTTTCTTGTAGCATCAAACCTTACACCTAGATCTCTTTCAATCATGGTGATATCTGTATCATTAATCTCAATCATCTTGTTGCTACTCCATTTCTACAGGAAATGGTTCTGTTACATACTCAATCGCATCAACAATATAGGATGGTAACTTTGCTTTTAAATCTAGAGGACGATCTTTATACCTAGATAGAATATTAGCCAGTGAATAGCTAACTTCACTTTTCCCATCTCCTTTACCTTCGATAACGCCATACAACTGGACAGCTCTTATTTGTGCGTCAGTATTTAGTGCGTCGTAGCCATCCATGCTGTTATTTATCGCTTGGTATAGCTCTTCGCTCAGTCCGTACTTTGCAAGGCAGAACTCAAATGTCCAGTCATTAGATATAAACGTTTTAACTAGCTCTCCATCAAACTCGGACTTCTTAGCTCTTTTTACATCTATTTCGGCAGGGCTGAGTTCATTAAGCCAATACTTCAAGTTTCCGCCTTTACCACTTGGTTTTGGCTGCTTTTTGGTTTTAAAACCATATTCATTATCACCAGTATCTTCGGCTTCATTTGGCCACAAATCTAAATCAGTGATACAAGCTACCTTGATAGGTAATGGTTGTGGATTTACTGAGGTAGAGCTGGATCGATAAGCCTTAGCGTAGCGCTTCCTTGATAAACCATTTACGCTTACTAGCGACACTCCATAGTCTTCTAAAGGCCGTCCAAGTAATTCCGCTATTTTGGGGATTAACACCACCTCTGCAACCCCTTCAACTAACAATACACCTTTTGCAAAAAACATATTTGCCTTTGTGGAATCCAAAAATTTCTCAAGGAAAACATAATCTTCGTCTTCGAGTGCTGTGCATCCCTTTCTTAGAGGGAAAGCTTGGCCTTCTTGCATTAGAATTAAGCTCTCTAAGGGAGCTTTTGATGCAAGTACGGGACTGTGGGTGGATAAAATGCATTGTAGTTGGCTATTTTCAATCCGAAGATAATTAATAAACTTCAACTGTAACTGAGGGTGAAGGTGAGCTTCAGGCTCTTCTACTAGCAACAGAGGGTATTGATCTTCCTCTTGCTTTATTAGCATTAGCTCGGTAGCCATAAATAACAGGCTGCTATAACCCAATCCGTGCTTAATACCTGAAGCATCGAGTTCGAGAGTTAGTTTTTCTAAAATGGATTTAAGAGCGAATGATTTTTCTGATTCGCTCATGTCTGCGTAGTCCTTGCTTCCTAACAAGCTTAAGACTGGCGCAAATACATTCGCTTTGAATGTTAAAGAGTTCAACAGGGTAGCTATATTGTCTTGCGCAGTTTGGATTGCTGCGTCTGACTGAATTTCCTTACTTGCTTCAGTAAGTAGTTCAATAATACGCTGAGTTGCGCTCGTATCCCCAGCTAAACTGGTGTTACTTCCTAAAATTTGAGATAGCCTAGACGAGCGTCCAGCTGAGAGTTCAGCTTCGGCATCACGTAGAGGTTTTAAATAAGTAGCAGCTAGGTACTCACGAACGTCCCTTTCAATTATAGGGCCATCATTATTGATACCAGAACGGATTTCGGTCTTTATAAATTGAGATTTTTTGAAAGGGTTTGGTGCGAGTTTTGCTGAAAGAGTTATGAATAGAGTGGATTTATCAACTCCAGGGGTTACTTCTTCATTTGTTAAATGTTCTAAAAACAAGCCTGACTCGCGTAGGGATAAGTCCTCAAACTTCAACTGAATTTGTAACTCATTTTTGCCATTTAGGAAGTCTGTACTCTTCAGGTTAACCCACTCAGCAGAAGTTGTATCAAGGACGAGTCGGATTGCATCGATAACAGAGCTTTTACCCGCATTATTTTCACCAACAAGTAAATTTAGCCCCTTGTTGAATGCCATAGAAAAATCTTCAAACTGTCTGAAATGTTGTGCTTTCAATTCTGATAAATACATAATTTGTTGACCGAACCAATAAACCGATGAATGTTCAAGTATGCTAACCCATAACTACGCTAATATCCTGTTTATTATGTGGTTATATGAGTAAATACACGTAAAAATCACTAGTGGATTTGAAGAGAACAGACAACTTCTCACATAAGTAGTAGTATTGATAAAGTCTACATAAATAAATGATGAATGAGTTAAACTCTAACTAACAATGGGCCAATAACAAGTCACATTACACAAAATTTTAATGAATAAACCTACAACTCCTCAATATTCAACAACAACTGCTCCGCTCTATCTAAAATAACTTGCTGCTGCTCTTCTGATTTTTTCTGCCAATTTGCATAGACCATTCTGGTGCGTGGATTATTATTAAACGCCTCAATATGTGTATGCATAAAGTGCCAATATAGCGCATTTAATGGACACGCTGTCTCTTCACTCACCTGCTTTACGTTGTAGTGACAGTCAGGACAATAGTCACTCATTTTATTCACGTAGTTACCACTGGCAGCGTAAACCTTAGAGGCCACAATACCACCGTCTACAAACTGGCTCATGCCCCGCGTATTTGGCATTTCAACCCACTCAATTGCATCAATATAAATCCCTAAATACCACTCATCTACTTCGTCAGGTTTAATGCCTGTTAATAAGCAAAAATTACCGGTTATCATCAAACGTTGAATATGGTGTGCGTAGGCGAAATCAAGAGACTGTTGTATTGCATGATGCATACAGTTCATTTTTTTTTTTCCTGTCCAAAACCAACTTGGTAATGATAATGACGCTTCAAGTGCATTTAGGTTTTGGTAATCAGGCATATTGCGCCAGTAGATCCCACGTACAAACTCTCTCCACCCTAGAATTTGACGTACAAAACCTTCTATCTGAGCAATATCTATGGCATCTGGGCGTTGATTAAACTCCGTAATAGCAGCATCAATCACTTGCATAGGACTGAGTATTTTTGCATTGAGAGCAAAGGATAAACGGCTATGAAACAAACTCCATTGCTTTTGCGTTAGCATATCATCAAGCTTACATGTCATTGCATCTTGAAACTTCCCAAACAACGGTAAGCAATAGCGACAGAAAAACACCAATAACTCATTCGCCTGCTGCCGATTTACTGGCCACAATAGTTGATTATTCGCTTGTCCAATCATCGTCACATTATGACGTCCTAAACGCTCAAGAATATCAGAGACATCGTTAGCAAATAGTAAAGGCGTAGGCACACTATCAAATTCAGTACGCTTTAATTTGTTTTGATTTGCGCTGTCAAAGTTCCACTTCCCTGCAACGGGTTCCCCCTCTTCCATCAGAATATTAAAGCGCTTTCTCATCTTACGGTAGAAGGCTTCCATACGGTGATGGTGTTCTGGCTTAAAGTCTTTTTCAATTTGCGCTTCAGAGAGAAAGAAATGTTCGCTTTCATAAGCTTGGGAAGATATTGCTAACGAAAAACAATATTTATCTAACATATTACGTAAACGATATTCGTCAGGGAGTTGGTATTCAAAATGAGTAATATGGTGTTTAGCAATAAGGTGATTTAATAGATCGTCTATTTTTTCAAATGGCTTCGTATCGTCCAAGGTTAAGTGCATCACTCGATGCCCTGCACTTTCTAATGCGGTTGCAAACTGGGTCATCGCAGCAAAAAAAGCACATACTTTTTGAACATGGTGTTTTACATAGGCCGCTTCTTGATGCATTTCTGCAATCACGTAAATCGTTTGTGGATCAGTGTGTTGAAACCATGAATGACTGGCATTTAATTGGTCACCTAAAATGAGTCGTAATCGGTCAGCTGTGTCGTCCATAATCATCCTTTATCTTAAGCCATTGTTTGTAAATTTATTATTCACTTTGATGTCGTAAAGACCGACAACGCTTAGAACAATATTTAACCATAGGCCAATCTCGCTCCCATTTCTTTCTCCAACTGAATGGTCTTTGACAAACGACGCATATCTTCTCTGGTAACTGTGATTTTTTCATCGTTTTATGCCTGATCTAATCTGTCGTGATAACGCCCTAACCCATTAGTCCTTGAGATTAAGGCTCGACCTTATGAGTAATCCTTATTCTTCGGCTTGCCACTTGTTAGTGTAGTGACCATCTGGATCATATTGCTGGGTCTGTTTTTCAATATTAAATGTACTAAGATAATTACGTAAAAGGGAGCGCAATGGTTCACAAAACAACCGAATCACAGCTCAAATTCCACTCGCCCCCTCTTTCTACCCCCTTCAACTATTGTTTAAAAGACAATAGTGATTCGCATTTTTCCTTATATATAACCGGATTAAAACAGGTAATAATATGTTTAACTTAACGATTACAACCTTCACATTAAATGATGGGAAACTGATTTATGATTACTTTGCACGGTTTCGCGGCTAGTAACTATTACAACTTGATTAAACATGTACTGCTATACAAACAACTGCCCTTTCAAGAAAACCTGATTTACGGTGGTAGCGACGAGTTACTCGCAATAAGTCCGGCTGG
Organism: Aliivibrio sp. 1S128; assembly: GCF_001691065.1. Classification (NCBI taxonomy): domain Bacteria; kingdom Pseudomonadati; phylum Pseudomonadota; class Gammaproteobacteria; order Vibrionales; family Vibrionaceae; genus Aliivibrio; species Aliivibrio sp. 1S128. Next base: position 276,731 of record NZ_MAJV01000058.1, read on the forward strand.
AAAAGTACCTGTTATCACGATGAATGATGGCCTTCATATTTCAGAGTCGAGTGTCATTTGTGACTTTATCGAAGAGACGTACCCTTCAATACCTCTGTATCCTGAAAACACAGGTGAACGTGCGGTTGTACGCCAAATTATGAAGATAGCAGAATTGTATTTTGAACTGCCAAGTAGACGATTTATACCTTATGTATTGTTAGGTACTGAAGTTCCAGAATCAACAAAAGCAGAGGTACGCCAAGTATTACATCGTGGGATCTCAGCTTTAAATAGGTTGTGCAAGTTTTCACCTTGGGTCGCAGGAGAACAGTTAACGATGGCTGATATTTACGTTTATTACGTAAACACAATTGTTAACACGTTTGGCTCTAGCCAACTTGATTGGGACATACTTGCAGAGGTGCCAGGAATGAAAGAATGGAACAATACAATGAGTCAATCAGCCATTGCTAAAAGCATAGAAACAGATCGTCAAACAAACATGCCCGAGTTTACCCAAAAGATAAAAGCTCAGGCTAAAGCAGCGAAAATTAAATAACACTTGGTCATAAAACAACGAATAAAATATGCCAACACACTACTGTTATTGGCTCAAAAAATGTAACTATTTTCTGGAGAAACCCTATGACAAATACAAATATTCAACTTATTTCAACAATCAGCGAAGACAATAAACTAACGCTTTCCTTGCAAGACATCGACATGCCACAACCTAATGCCGATGAAGTTGTTATTCGTATTGAAGCAGCACCATTAAATCCATCTGACTTAGCAGTAATGTTCAGTGCTGCTGATATGACAACTGCAGCACAATCAGGCTCTGAAAATAAACCAGCGATTACGGCTGATATCCCTGCTCAATTTATGCCAGCAGTTAAAGTTCGCGTAGGAAAAGCAATTCCTGTTGGAAATGAAGGCGCAGGAACCGTTATAGCTGCGGGATCATCACCTGCAGCACAAGCGTTAATGGGTAAAACCGTTGCGGTAATTGGCGGCGGAACTTACCGTCAGTTTCTCTGCGCGAATGTGAAAAGCTGCTTAGAACTAAAAGAAGGTACGACAGCGAAAGAAGGTGCCTCGTCTTTTGTTAACCCGCTTACTGCATTAGCAATGGTTGCAACAATGCGTGCAGAAGGTCATAAAGCCATCATCCATGCCGCTGCTGCGTCTAATCTTGGTCAAATGTTAAACCGTATTTGTATTGCCGATGGCGTCGATTTAATTAACATTGTACGTAAAGAAGAACAAGAAACGCTATTACGTGACATGGGCGCAAAGTATGTTGTTAACTCAAGCAGTGAGACTTTCCTTGCCGATTTAACGGCGGCGATTATTGAAACCGGAGCAACAATTGCGTTTGACCCAATTGGTGGCGGTCAATTAACCAGTGACATTCTTAACTGCATGGAAGTTGCTGCGGCTCGTGATATGAAAGAGCACAGCGTTTATGGCTCTGACACTTTCAAGCAAGTGTATATTTATGGTGCATTAAATCGTGGTCCTATTACGTTGAATCGTAACTTCGGTTTTGCTTGGGGTGTTAATGGTTTCTTATTATTCAATGCGTTAGGTAAACTAGGAACTGAAACTGTCATTGCAATGCGTAAACGTGTTGCTGATGAAATCACCACCACATTTGCTAGCCATTACACGCATGAAGTGTCTCTAGCAGAGGTATTAAAATTACAATCATTAGCCGCTTATTCTAAACAAGCGACAGGTGAAAAGTACTTAATTACGCCTCAGAAATAGCCTAAATACGTACCTGTAATTTTAAATAGTAATGGATGCCGTTGATTAGACTGCATCCATTTTTTTATTAGCAACCTACATACTCTTGGTGATCTAAATGTGGAGCTCAATCGTAGTTAGTTTAGGACAACCTATTGTTCCCATCACATACGAAACAGGAGTTGCCTATGGACAGCAGACTTACAACCAAAGAGTTTCTCAGAGTATTCGATTGCGTTCGTTCATCTGGCGATCTACAGAATACTAAGTATCACTTAGACGATATATCTGCATGGCACGATTATGATGGTTATACCTGCTGGCTTGGTTATAAGGATGTTATCGTCACGCTAATGTTTCATGGCTCACTTAAAATAGAATTCGACAAATCATCAAATTATTCGTATTTCACCAAGCAATGCTTAGCCATAATTACAGCAAATCATTGTGATAAAAAGGATTCGGCATGAATGAACGGGCAATACACAGGATTGATTTTACAAAACCTACTGAGCATCAAAAGTGGTTAACGATAAATGACAACGTGATGGGCGGAATGTCAATGGGACGACTCACCTATGACGGTAAATCGTCTCAATTTCAAGGTGAATTGTCGCTCGTCAATAATGGAGGCTTCAGTTCGATAAAACGCTCGATTGAGCCTCTACCCAAAGAAATGAACACGGTCGAACTGATGTGCATTGGTGATGGACGCACATACCAATTAAGGCTAACAACGTGGAAAGACGGATCCCCTATTCACTACAAACATGAATTTTCCACCACAAAGGGAAAACTGCAGAAAAAGGGATTTAACTTAACAGACTTTCAGGCTGTCTTTAGAGGGCGATTACTTAGTGATGATCCTGAACTTGTTGCTGACGACGTCAAACAAGTCGGATTTTTAATTGCTGATAAGCAGACACAGCCTTTTGCGCTGAACTTAAACCAGATTCAATTTAAGACGTTACCGAAACTCAATCAATGAATTAAACCTCAGTTACGCCACGCCTAACTCTCATCTTAATAACCGCAGTTATCTACATTACATTCACGGTTTGTCCTGAAAGCCTTCAATAGATACTTTTATGTACTGATCTACTCTTTCACTTGGTATTTCAGCCATGCTTTGTTTTTGAGCATGCTTAAAATAAGAGACATAAAGGCTCGAAGTCACATCAAACGGTTCATCTGTTTTCAATTCATTCACTTTTATTCTGTCTCCAAGAAAGAAGGTGTCTATTTGTCCAATCTCGCCTGTATTGGTATTTAAGTTAAATAATCCCAAATACCAGAAAGTGCCAGTTCCTTGGTTTGACACAGAAAATGGCGCAGAGAAAACCATTTCATCGTCAATATTGCCAAGATGTAAAGGGGTGATGTTATAGTAATCTAAACTGACTAAACCATGCTCATCACCATCTTGATATTTCCCTGTAGCAAGATGAAGATCATCATACTTTCTGAGATCGGTTAGAGGCGCTTTCGCTTCAGAATCAGGCAATTGGATCTGCCAGTAGCGATCGATATCAAAGCTAAATAACATTAGCATGACGTTATTCTTCGGATCTACGTTATTTGTTGTATCAAAAGGAACGACTTGATCATCAGTTTGCACGACATAAATATCATCATTAGTGAAATTAAAACGATAGATCCCAGCCGCTACAACTAACAAAATAAGAGTTAAAATCACTAATAAGATTTTTCTTATCATAAATTATCCTTACGTTTTAAAAGTATTTTCAAAGTACAATAACGTTATCAACATTCAAAAACTACCCACCATAAAAAATAATCATTAAATTTTCTAATCAAAGTATTGACACCAAAGTTTCGGAAGCATATATTGATTACATGAATTGCCATTTGGAGTTCATGGATAACGGGTTCGCCTTATTATAGGGAACAAAACGTTATCACAATGAAGCGCCCTACTGATTACTTATTAAAGAATAGTAGCGTTGTTTCTAACATTTAATCCTGAACCATATGTCATTAATGAGTTTACATTGACTCTGAATATGTGTTCTTTCTCCTCGCTTAATGCGTCGAGAACTATTGCTTATTTTAAAGGATAGTATTATGCGTAATATCGATTTCACTCCCCTATACCGTCATGCCATTGGTTTTGATCGCCTGTTTAATCTTGTAGAGAACAGCGCTAACAAACCATCTCAAACTGGTTACCCACCCTATAACATCGAACAGAAAGACGAGAACAACTACCGTATTACCATGGCTGTTGCTGGTTTCTCTGAAGATTCGTTAACAATTTCTCAAGACGAACATATGCTGATTGTGTCGGGTGAAATTACTTCATCTGAAATAAAGCCAACTTACGTCTATCAAGGCATTGCAGAGCGCAACTTTGAACGAAAATTTCAACTTGCTGATTATGTAACCGTATCTGCAGCAAGCATGGAAAATGGATTACTTCATATCGACCTAGTTCGAGAAGTACCAGAAGCCGTGCAAGCGCGTAAGATTTTAATCAATCAATAACACATATTATCGTTACTCATCGGTGATAACAACGCATTGTATTTACTATAAAAATACAGCCCTCACCTATTGATTAACGCGAATAAGCATCATCATATTTCATTGAGAATAGCGTAAACCCGTAAATACACACTAAGTTTACGCTTATTAAATAACATCAAATTTAAATTATTTGCATTATAATAACTAATGCGAATTCAAAGGAAAAATTATTATGGGTAAAATCATTGGTATCGACCTAGGTACAACGAATTCTTGTGTTGCTGTTTTAGATGGCGACACACCACGTATCTTAGAAAATGCGGAAGGCGAACGTACAACGGCATCGGTAATTGCTTACACAGATGGCGAAACACTTGTTGGTCAGCCAGCTAAACGTCAAGCGATTACTAATCCACAAAATACCTTGTTTGCGATTAAGCGTCTTATTGGCCGTCGTTTTGAAGACGAAGAAGTTCAACGTGATATCGAAATCATGCCGTACAAAATCGTTAAAGCTGATAACGGTGATGCTTGGGTTGAAGCGCGAGGCCAAAAAATGGCGGCGCCTCAAGTGTCTGCTGAAATTCTTAAAAAAATGAAGAAAACAGCGGAAGATTTCCTAGGCGAAGAAGTGACTGGCGCAGTAATTACGGTTCCTGCTTACTTTAATGATGCTCAACGTCAAGCAACGAAAGATGCAGGCCGTATCGCAGGTCTTGATGTTAAACGTATCATCAACGAACCAACAGCGGCAGCACTGGCTTACGGCCTAGATAAAAAAGGCGGCGAGCGCACTATCGCAGTATACGATCTTGGTGGTGGTACCTTCGATATCTCTATTATTGAAATCGACAACGTTGATGGCGAGCAAACGTTCGAAGTGCTTGCAACAAACGGCGATACTCACCTAGGTGGCGAAGATTTCGATAACCGTATGATCAATTTCTTAGTTGACGAGTTCAAAAAAGAACAAGGTATCAACCTTAAAACTGATCCACTGGCTATGCAACGTGTTAAAGAAGCAGCAGAAAAAGCGAAGATTGAACTGTCTTCTGCTCAACAAACTGACGTAAACCTTCCTTACGTTACTGCTGATGCGACTGGCCCTAAGCACATGAACGTTAAAGTGACGCGTGCAAAACTAGAATCTCTAGTTGAAGACTTAGTCATTCGTACGCTTGAACCGCTAAAAGTGGCTCTAGCCGATGCTGATTTAACTATTGATGCCATCACTGATGTTATCCTAGTTGGTGGTCAAACACGTATGCCTATGGTTCAAGCTAAAGTGGCTGATTTCTTTGGTAAAGAAGCGCGTCGTGATGTAAATCCTGACGAAGCAGTAGCAATGGGTGCTGCAGTTCAAGGTGGCGTTCTAGCGGGTGATGTTAAAGACGTTCTACTATTAGATGTTACTCCTCTCTCTTTCGGTATCGAAACGATGGGTGGCGTAATGACAAAACTAATTGAGAAGAACACAACTATCCCTACTAAAGCGGACCAAACGTTCTCAACGGCTGAAGATAACCAAAGTGCGGTAACAATCCACGTACTTCAAGGTGAGCGTAAGCAAGCGACATACAATAAATCTCTAGGTCAATTTAACCTAGAAGGTATTCAAGCAGCACCGCGTGGTACGGCACAAATCGAAGTAACGTTCGATCTAGATGCTGATGGTATCCTAAACGTATCTGCAAAAGATAAGACAACAGGTAAAGAACAGAAGATCACGATTAAAGCATCGGGTGGCTTAACTCCTGAAGAAATCGAAGCAATGGTACAAGAAGCTGAAGCGAACAAAGACGCGGACAAAAAGTTCGAAGAGTTAGTAACAACACGTAACCAAGCGGATCAAATGATCCACGGTACGAAGAAACAAATCGAAGAAGCAGGTGATGCACTTCCCACTGACGAGAAAGAAAAAATCGAAGCCGCAATCAAAGCACTAGAAGACGTTAAGTCAGGTGATGATAAAGAAGCAATCGATGCGAAAACTCAAGAGCTAATGCAAGCAGCACAAAAGCTAATGGAAATCGCTCAACAGAAAGCGCAAGCACAACAAGGTGCTGACGCAGGAGCGCAACCTAAGCAAGAAGATGATGTGGTAGATGCAGAGTTTGAAGAGGTAAAATAATACTTCATTAACTCTAAGACTAATCAGCGTTAACAAGTAAATTTAGGGCGTATTGAGGAAACTCATGCGCCCTTTTTCTCGGATTTAAATAAGAAGCTACGTATCTTGATGATAATACTGCCAAAGAAATAAAGGCAACCTTAAGGAGATTAACTTACCTACCTTCTTAGTTATCCTTTTACCTTTACTTTTCTATCCCCCTATCGCTACACTGTTGCCGTCTTTTTATTGTTAATAATTTTATATTTATGGTTCGTTCGATTTTACTTATTATTGCTCTACTTTTTAGTTTCACCACTTATGCCAATTCTTTAGAAGAAAAAGCGGAATTGGGTGATGCCCGTGCGCAAGTAAAACTGGCAATGGAGTATGAATCAGGCACAAATCGTCCCATCAATATTGATCATGCTATTCAGTGGTATAAACAAGCCGCTATCCAAGATAACACCACTGCCCAATTTAACCTTGGCCAAATCTATAAAAATGGTTATGGCGTAGCTCAAGACAGTAAACAAGCCATCTATTGGTTTACTCGCGCAGCAACGCAAAATAACCCACCGTCTCAATTCTATTTAGGTGAGATTTATGAATACGGCTTATCTGGCAAAGTCGATTTATATAATGCCTCTTTGTGGTATCAAATTGCGTCTCATAATGGGCATGGCGAGGCGATGCTTGGCTATAAACGAGTATTGGAGTCATTAGCAGAAGAACAACAGAAATCGGAACAAACTCCAATCACCCAAGAAGAAACATTTCAGATTGAAACAACTCAAGCAAAACTTACTGAACCAGAAGCAACACCTGAACCAAAAACAATTATTATCACGCAAGTAGAAAAACCAACGGCATTGATCACTTTTGGTAGTTATTTACTTATCGTTATCATGATAGTTATTCTGGTTTTTCTGTTATTGCGATTAAAAAAAGCCATTAATCAAACGAAAGAAAACTCACCACTGCACACTAATTTTGCTAAATCACTGCAAAATGAAAAATTCAAGCGTCTGCAAGATACAAACGAGAAGTTGAAGATCAGAGCGGACGCTCAAGAGGTCACAATCAAGCGCTTAAATATTGAGTTAGATTCAGCAAGAAAACCGGCAATGCTGAACTTTACGCCTTATCAATTATTAGGAATTACAGTACAAAGCAGTACTTCAGATATTAAAAGACAATATCGTAAACTTGCTCAACTTCACCACCCTGATCATGGAACCGACGGTGTGATGCTGACTGAAATAAATAAGGCTTATCGCCAACTAAAGCCGTGATGACTCCCAATATTAGAGGCAACGCTTTACAATTTAAGACATCTCTATATAATTTTCGCACTCAAATATGTTATCAAAATGTAATAACAATAACTTAGCATATAAAGCTCATCGTACTATAAATAGAGAAAGTCATATGTTTAATTTAGAAGGTCACTGCGACTGGTGTAAAAAACCAGCGATGGTATTACAGCATCAATACTGTGATGGCGCAAAGTACTACGCCTGCTCAAGCTGTAATGATTACGCTAAAATCGATATCAGAGAATACGATTTAGCTGAGATGGAACAAATAAATCAAAAATAGCGGTTAAAGAATGGTTATAAAAAATGCCGATGAATTAAATCATCGGCATTTTTATTTATTCTCTAAAACGGTTATTTAAGTATTATGACTCTTTCGCCATTACTTTATAGATCAAAGCACCAATAATAGCACCCACAATTGGAGCTACCCAGAATAACCAAAGCTGAGATATAGCCCAATCACCCGCATACAAAGCAACTGCTGTACTACGTGCAGGGTTAACAGAAGTGTTAGTCACAGGAATACTGATTAAATGGATAAGTGTTAAACACAGACCAATTGCAATCGGTGCAAATCCTGCTGGAGCACGGCTATCTGTTGCACCCATGATGACAATTAAGAACATTGCAGTCATTACAATTTCTGTAATTAATGCCGCTGTCATTGTGTAACCACCAGGTGAATGTTCACCAAAACCATTTGAGGCAAAACCACCCGCTAAATCAAAGCCAGCTTGACCACTTGCGATTAGATATAAGATACCACCTGCTGCAATCCCGCCTAAAACTTGTGAAATAATGTAAGGTACGAGATCTTTTACATCAAAGCGTCCACCAACCCAAAGGCCGATAGATACTGCTGGGTTTAGGTGACAACCTGAAATATGTCCAATCGCAAATGCCATTGTTAATACGGTTAAACCAAAAGCCAGAGCTACGCCGGCAAACCCTATACCTAGCTCAGGAAAACCAGCGGCTAATACGGCACTACCACACCCTCCTAGCACTAGCCAAAATGTACCTATAAACTCTGCCATGTATTTATTCATAATGATTCCTATATAATTATTATCACTTGATTTCGCTTTAATTTTTTATTCCGAACCAAGTTCTTGTTCAAAAAGAATATAGGTGATGATTAACAAAATAGACACTTTTAGATTTCAATTTGTTTCTGATTTTCATTTTTAAGACACCATTCCAAAAGCTGTAACACTGATTTATCTTGAAATTACAGATATTTGACTAAATTCATCCAAAATTCCAACTCAATAAAATAACCGCTAATAATTTGAGCTGGATTCTTCTATCTCATACCTAGTATCAACTTTTCTGCATAGCACTCATAAGACATAACACCAAGCGCTGAAATTCCTGTAGATAACGAGCGTCTAAAGTCATGCGTTCGCCAATACTCACGCTTTAACATCGCACGTAAATGACGAATGTATTTGTTCGTGGTCAATATGCTCGTTAAGCAAAGATCATCACTCAATAAAGACCCTTCTAATTTTTCTTCCTCTTCTGTTTCTAATGCCTTGCGATTATGTGATAGATCTCTGATAATTAATGTATTGCTATTAATTGGACACACTTATGCCGCAGGATAACGCACCAAGTTTCTTCTTTTTCGATTATGAGACATGGGGAACTAGCCCATCTCTCGATCGCCCATGCCAATTCGCAGGGGTTCGTACCGATGAAGATTTCAATATCATTGGTGAGCCATTAGTTATTTACTGCCGCCCTCCAATTGATTACTTACCTTCTCCTGAAGCGTGTTTAATTACGGGTATCACACCACAAACTGCGGTAAATAAAGGCTTGTCTGAGCCTGAGTTCATTACTCAAATCCATAAGGAATTATCACAGCCAAATACGTGTTCATTAGGCTACAACAACATTCGTTTTGATGATGAAGTTTCTCGCTACACCTTATACCGTAACTTCTTTGAACCGTATGGTTGGAGCTGGCAAAATGGTAATTCACGTTGGGATCTACTTGATGTGATGCGTGCCGTTTATGCGCTACGTCCTGAAGGCATTCAATGGCCAAAAGACGAAGAAGGTAAACCAAGCTTTAGATTAGAAAAACTCTCTCAAGAAAATGGCATTGAACATGAAAATGCCCACGATGCGATGGCCGATGTTATTGCCACCATCGAGTTAGCTAAAGTGGTTAAAAAAGCACAACCTAAAATGTTTAACTACCTGCTTTCTATGCGTCATAAAAAGAAAGCGGCAACGTTAATCGATATCGTTGAAATGACACCGTTAATGCACGTATCTGGTATGTTTGGCGTAGATAGAGGCAATATCAGTTGGATTGTGCCTGTTGCTTGGCACCCAACGAACAACAACGCGGTCATTACGATTGATTTAGCGTTAGACCCAAGTGTGTTCCTAGAATTAGATGCAGAGCAACTACATCAACGCATGTATACCAAGCGTGCTGATCTTGCGCCTGATGAATTGCCTGTTCCTGTTAAACTCGTGCATTTAAACAAGTGCCCTATTCTTGCGCCGGCAAAAACGCTGACGGCTGAGAATGCTGAAAACCTAAATGTAGACAGAGCGGCCTGTTTAAAAAATCTTAAAGTGATCCGTGATAATCCTGAGATCAGACAGAAGCTGATTGCTTTGTACAGCATTGAACCAAATTATGAAAAGTCGACTAATGTAGATACCCTTCTATACGATGGTTTCTTCTCTCATGCTGATAAAACAGCGATTGATATGATCCGTCAATCGACACCTGAGCAGCTAATCGACTTTGAACCAAATGTCAGTGACCCACGAATTAAACCATTACTGTTCCGTTATCGTGCGCGTAATTTCCCGCATACGCTTAATGAATCAGAACAGCTAAAGTGGCAATCACACTTACAAGATTATTTCCAAACTCATTTACCTGAATATGAATCAAACTTTGAAAATCTATACCTTGAATCTGAAGGCAATGAGAAAAAGACTGCGATTCTTCGCGCCGTTTATAATTACGTACAACAGTTAGTATCATGATTAAATATATTTATTCTTTCGCTTGGATTTTTGCTTCCTTATTTGCGGGTAACGGACTTCAATTGTGGCTGAACATTTCGGTTCCCGGCAGTATTATTGGAATGCTTATTCTATTTACTGCAATGGTAATTGGCGTATGCAAGCCTGATTGGACAGCAACTGGCTGTCAGTTTTTTATGCGCAATATGCTGATCTTATTTATCCCTATTTCAGTTGGGTTAATGACGCATTTTGATTTACTGCTTGATAACGCCATACCTATTATTGTGAGTACCGCGGGGGGGTCGCTATTAGTATTAGTGTGCCTGTCATTATTTATCGATCGTCTTGATAGAGGTAATAAATAATGTGGGTTATTTTAACGGTCGTTGTTTTTTATTCAGCCCGTTGGTTTGCAAAACGCTTTCCTCATCCGCTTAATAATCCATTATTATTGAGTGTTTTTATTGTCATTCCTATTTTGATGGTATTAAAGGTTCCCTATGAAACTTACTATGCAGATAATGCATTTTTAAGTTATTTACTGCAGCCTGCTGTTGTTGCTTTAGCTTATCCATTGTATGAACAATTGCCCCATATACGTGCTAACTGGAAGATTATTTTATTAGCTTGTAGTGTTGGATCTTTGTTCTCTATGTTATCTGGCGCATTCTTAGCGGTGTGGATGGGCGCTGATATGCAGCTCGTTGCTAGTATTTTACCAAAATCAGTAACCACACCTATTGCGATGGCGATTTCATCACAACTTGAAGGTGAAGCGGCTATAGCGGCTATCTTGGTATTATTAGCAGGGTTAATGGGGGCTATTTTCGCTTACCCTATTTATAACCTGTTAGGGATAAAGAGCTCATTAGCGCGAGGTTTAGCAATGGGTAATGTTTCTCATGCGTTAGGTACAGCACAAGCGGCTGAAGTGAACCCTCAAGATGCGGCATTTAGTTCATTAGCCCTCGTGATTTGTGGAATTATTACGTCTTTAGTTGCTCCTGTGATTTATTCGCTAATGCTATTGATGTACTAATCATTGGATAAAAGAACACCAAATACGGTGTGACATCTCTCTCAATGATGTAATTAATGTAAAATTGCATCATTGAGTGTGAACTTGATCTATGTTTCGTTTCTAATTCCCTCTAAAATGATCCCATAATATTTAAAAAGGATCATATAGATGACCACCCTACATAAAGACTCTCTGCAACAACGCTTAGAAGAAGCGATGAAAACACTTCCTTCTTCATTGCTATCTGCTATTGCTCCTTTAATTAATGAGCAATTTACTGGTGTCATTACTAAAGAACAGTTTCTGTCTTTACTTTCTCAAAGTGAATTAAGCGATAAAGAATTAAGATTGGCGCTTTTACCTTTAGCTGCTGCATTTTCTGTTGCCCCAATTTCTAACTTCTATGTTGGCGCAATCGCGCGCGGTGTTTCTGGTGATTTATATTTTGGTGCGAACATGGAATTCAGCAATGTTCAGCTAGGCCAAACTATCCATGCAGAACAATCTGCCATCAGTCACGCTTGGATCCACGGTGAAACAGGCATTTTAGACATCACTATTAATTTCAGTCCTTGTGGTCACTGTCGTCAATTTATGAATGAATTAACGACCGCTGATAGTTTGATGGTTCAACTGCCTGATCGTGATGAAAAATCGCTACAAGAGTATTTACCAGAATCTTTCGGCCCTAAAGATCTAGGCATTGAAGGCGGCTTACTTGCGAAGGTGTCTCATGAGCTGACTTTTGAATCTAACTCGCCATTACTAATCACGGCGTTCGAGGCGGCAAATCGCAGTCACGCTCCTTATTCTAAAAACTTTAGTGGTGTTGCGTTAGAAATGAATAACGGCAATATTTACTCAGGTATGTATGCTGAAAACGCAGCATTCAATCCTAGTTTACCACCGCTACAAGTGGCTCTAGTACACGCAAATATGTCTCGTGAAGCGTTATCTGAGATAAAAAAAGCGGCATTGATTGAAGATCATAAAGGGGCGATTAGTCATTTAGCGATTACAACATGTACGCTAAAAGATCTAAGCCCTAATATGGTATTAGAATACGTTTCTTTGTAATGAAGAATAAATAGAGGAGGCCATGCCCTCCTCTATTTTTTATTTCAGGTTTACTTACCTATCGAGTTCAATAGATCTATTGATTACTCTTCCAACGAATAGCGGCATCAATAAGCTGTCTGTCCATTCCTTTTTGGCCAATTAATGAAATTCCCCACGGTGAATTATTTACTGAAAACCATGGAAGATGTAATTGTGGTAAATCAGCTAAACTGGCCAACGATGTATATTTCAATATTTGAGTATTAAGCTTATACAGCTGTTCATCTGATGCCGTTCTTGGCGGTGCAGTATTCGCCGTTGTTGGCATTAATATTAATGTCTTTTCGTCTAAAATCGATTCTAAAACCGATTTAACTAACTCTCTTTGCTCTAAAGCGATACGCTCATCTTTATATTTTAATGAAGCAAGCCACTTCATTTGCATCTTAATTTCATCACTAACAACTGAATTATTCTTTTCAATCCAAAGCTCGATATTTCGCAGCCCTCTTGTTGCAGAGATAACTTTAAAACTCTCAGCGGCCTTTGTGGTAATGATCTTACTGATCGCTTTACTGCGAACCACATTATAGGGAGATGACGTAAGCAATTTTTCTAATTTTTCTTTTGCTTCATCAGGAACATCAAGAAATAAGCTGTCTAATACCACAATACGATCAATCATCACTAATGGTGACATTGGCGTTAGTGTTGCTGCTACTTTTCTTATGTCTGATAAATTTTTTGCAACCCACCCAAGTGACGTATCTTCTTTTGCTATGCTATCAATTCCATTCATATTGACGCCGCAAGTCGACGATTTAAACCCATACAAACCAGCATATAACGCGGGGATCCGAACGCCACCATTTAAATCAGTTCCTAAACCAATATCAGCAAACCCATTTGCAACCGCCGCTACAGCACCGCAAGAAGAACCGCCTATAAATCGCCCTTCACTATTTGGATTTAAAATGGCTTCGTAATGGGCATTATTACCGTGCAAGCCAAAACCAAACTCATCCATCTGAGTTTTTCCGACAAATATCGCCCCTTTCTTTAATATCAGATCGACAACTGGCGCATTCGCTTTCGCTGCTTTTTGTTGAGATAGCCAGGTTGGATTTCCTAATCCATTCGGAGTGTCTTTTATATTAATGCAGTCACTTACAACGAATTTCTTATTTTCTAAAAGACCATAAAACGCCCATTGTTGTGTCTCTCCAGAATGAGGTACACAAATGGTTTGATCATCCATAATTCAATGCCACTACTTTATTAAAAAAATAGCATAACAGCCGTGAGATTGAATACAAACGAACACATTCACACTGCCTATAATTTGGTTGGCAGTGTGATATAGATACCATATTTATAAACTTGAAAGTAAGATAAAACCAAAAGCAAACGTTTGCGTATTGGCTGAATTTTAGTATTATAGCGCCATATTTCACGATTACATGAGAATTTATTATGTTTGGTACTGCTCTATCTTCTTCTGCAACAAAAGTATTATTGCTTGGCTCTGGCGAACTTGGTAAAGAAGTGGCAATTGAATGTCAGCGTCTTGGTATAGAAGTCATTGCGGTTGACCGCTATTTAAACGCCCCTGCAATGCAAGTCGCTCATCGTAGTTATGCTATTGATATGTTAGACGCTGACGCACTAGAAGAAATCATCAAAAAAGAGCAACCAGATTATGTCGTGCCTGAAATTGAAGCCATTGCGACAGATAAATTGGTTGAGTTAGAGAAGCAAGGTCTTAATGTCGTCCCTACCGCTAATGCGACAAAGCTCACCATGAACCGTGAAGGCATTCGTCGTTTAGCCGCTGAAGAATTAAAATTGCCGACTTCACCTTATCGTTTTGTCGATACTTATGATGAGTTAGTTGAAGCCGTTAAATTTGTTGGAATGCCTTGTGTGATTAAGCCTGTGATGAGTTCATCAGGTAAAGGCCAAAGTGTGATTAAAACCGAAGCAGATATCAAAAACTCATGGGATTATGCGCAAGACGGTGGCCGTACCGGTGCTGGACGAGTCATAGTTGAAGGCTTTGTTGATTTCGATTATGAGATCTCATTATTAACGGTTCGTGCTATTGATGGTGTTCATTTTTGTGCGCCCATTGGTCATCGACAAGAAGACGGGGATTACCGTGAATCTTGGCAACCACAAGTAATGACAGAAGCCGCATTAAAACAAGCTCAACAAGCCGCAGAAAAAGTAGTGAATGCACTCGGTGGGTACGGTTTATTCGGCGTAGAGTTATTTATTAAAGGTAATGATATTTATTTTAATGAAGTCTCTCCTCGTCCACACGATACTGGGTTAGTCACTCTAATGTCACAAGAAATGTCTGAGTTTGCTCTGCATGTTCGTGCCTTTACTGGAATGCCAATTAATAGCATTACGCAATATGGCCCTGCTGCTTCTTCTGTTATTTTAGGGCAAGGGACATCAACGAATATCCGTTTTGATGGGCTAACAGAGGCTTTAAGCCAACCGCAAACTCAAGTAAAACTGTTTGGAAAACCAGAAATAAATGGTCGCCGCCGTTTAGGTGTTGCGATTACTCGTCGTGATAATCTGGACACTGCGATTGAAGATGCGATTTCAGCGTCAAACAAAATTAAGATCACGTACTAAAGAATTAAATCAACACATCAGAATGGTGAATGAATACCGTTCTGATGTGTTTTTTACCATTTTTCATCTGATTTCATTCTTTAATCAATAAATTTTGGCATTTTAGTTATCTAACCGTTGCAAACTTACAAGGTTAACGGGTATAAATAACTAAATCGCTCGTTAACTTTTTTATTTTAATCTCACCATGGATGATGACTATGTTTGAAAAGATCTCTGCTGCACCAGCTGACCCAATTTTAGGTCTTACTGATGAATTTAAAAACGACCCTCGTGCTGAAAAAATCAACCTAGGTGTTGGTATTTATAAGAACGAAGCAGGTCAAACACCTGTATTAAAAACGGTAAAAAAAGCAGAAGCAGTATTGCTTGATACTGAAAAAACAAAGTCATACTTAACCATCCAAGGTACAGCAGAATACGGCCTAGCAGTTCAAAAACTGTTATTTGGTAACGATGCTGAAGTTATTACAGAAAAACGCGCTCAAACCGCTCAAGCTCCAGGTGGTACTGGTGCATTACGAGTTGCTGGTGAATTCATTAAACGTCAGCTTGGCGATGTGAAGATCTGGATCAGTAATCCTACATGGGCAAACCACATAGGTGTGTTTACCGCTGCTGGTATCGAGACTGCACAATACAGCTACTATAACGCTGAAACTAAATCAAAAGACTTCGCTGCAATGCTTTCTGATCTTCAACAAGCAAGCGAAGGTGATGTTGTTCTACTTCATGGCTGCTGCCATAACCCAACAGGTATTGATCCAACGGCTTCTGAGTGGGAAGAACTAGCGAAACTGTGTTCAGAAAAAGGATTACTGCCTTTATTTGATTTCGCATACCAAGGCTTTGCTAAAGGCGTAGAAGAAGATGCGTCTGGTCTTCGTACTTTCGCTAAATATTGCCCTGAGTTATTAGTAGCAAGTTCATTCTCGAAAAACTTCGGTCTATACAATGAACGTGTTGGTGCTTTCACTCTAGTAGCAAAAGAACCCGCTGTTGCTTCTGATGCATTCTCTCAAGTTAAAGCTATCATTCGCTCTATTTACTCTAACCCACCAGCTCACGGTGCTGCTGTCGTTACCTACATCTTAAATGATGATGCGTTGCGTGCAGAGTGGGAACAAGAAGTAGCAGAAATGCGTGACCGTATTCAAGAAATGCGTACTCTATTTGTAACCACATTAAAAGAACAAGGCGTTGCTGCTGACTTTAGCTTTATTGAAGGTCAAAACGGCATGTTCTCGTTCTCTGGTCTTTCTAAAGAGCAAGTAAACCGCCTAAAAGATGAGTTTGCTATCTACATTGTCGGCTCTGGCCGTATCAGTGTTGCTGGTATGACAAAAGACAATATGCTTCCTTTATGTAAAGGGATTGCAGCGGTTCTTTAATTCTCTGCTAGCTATATAAACCAATAAAGGCGCTTAATGTAAGCGCCTTTATTATTTAAGTTCTGGTCATTATTTCTGCTTTCTTGCTTGGATAACAATATTTCGAGGCGTTTCTTCTTTTAAGCAAAACTCACCAATACGGACGTCATAATCCGCCTCTTCCATCAATAAAGCCCGATCTAAACACAACCATACTTCTAATGGTCTTTTAAACAGATGTTGAATTAAATCGCATTTTTCCATAACAACAAAAGCGACCTCTCCTTTCTTCAACCAATCGTCATAATCTATATCTTCTGGCAGTATTAGTTCTTTTTTCTCTGCCGCCCAATAACAAAATGCTTCAAATCCATCACTTAATAATGATTTTTTAATGCTTGGGATAGAAAGATACGTTTTACTCTCACTCAATGACTGCTGTAACGCCTTAAACCCTAAACGAAAGCACATCTCTAACTCACGATGATGTTGAGTCCGTAGCCCCGCAACAACGGTTTCTTGTAAAGGCAAACGCAGATCATCTTTGGATAATTCCAGTGTTGATTGCTGTGACAATGAAGATAAACCTACATAATTCACAGATTGAGTTAAATGAAAACAACAAGGAGCAATGGTTATTGCATTGATATGGTGTGCAATACCAAGCGTAAGCAAGTTGATATGTAAATCACCACAAGCATGCAAAGCAACCGCGTGTTGCTTCTCTTTTATCAAATCATCACTCAGTGGAGAAAGTGCATCACCTTGTATAAACGTCATATCTAGTTGGTGATTATTTGCATACGATTGACCACTATCACAAAGTGATTGTTGCCATTCTAATGTCGTAACTGGCATTCCTGTTGTTGCCGTTAACACTCGCCCTAAATACCCCTTTCCACCACACCATTCTAACCATCCGCCTTGTGGTTTATGATACTCAGCCCCTAATGCACTAAGTTTTGTTATTTGCTGCCACTTACGACCATTAATTCCGGAATCTAACCCTTTTGGACACGCTGGAATAGATACTGTTAGCTCTGGTAACTGAGCGAGAGAATAGAGTTCCGATAATTGCGGAATATAAACAGAAAGTTGATTGGTAAGTTCTTCAGGATCTAATTTTAAATTCTGGACTTCTTGAAGTGATAATCCATCAAGCCAATCACTTAGCTCTGTATGGGTTTCACGCCATGGATAATCTGAGCTGTGAAACGCAGAAAATTGCCAAAAAAAGACCGCCTGAGCTAACAAACGGTCTATATTTAAAAATTGCTGAGAATGCATGAAAGCGGCCCTAAAAGTAGTATCGGGCCGATCTTAACGGACAGGAAGATTAATGTCTTTAAACATCTCTTCAATTTCATGATTATTTTTTAGCATCGTTGCTTGTTCAACAATAGGCCGAGTTAAATGAGGTGCAAAGCGCTCCATGAAATCAAACATATAACTCTTTAAGAATGAGCCACGCTTAAAGCCAATCGTCGTTGTACTTGCATCAAAGATATGACTGGCATCCAATGCGACTAAATCAGAATCTCTTTCTGGGTCCATTGCCATACTTGCAATTACACCGACACCAATGCCTAAACGAACATAGGTTTTAATGACATCAGCATCTGTTGCTGTAAAAACAATTTTAGGTTTTAACCCTGCCTTATTAAAAGCACTATCTAATGCAGAGCGTCCTGTAAACCCAAACACATAAGTCACTAATTCATAAGCGGCTAAATCTTCAATCGTAACACTTGTTTTCTTAGCTAAAGGATGATCTTTAGTGACAACGATTGAACGATTCCAGTGATAACAAGGAAGCATAATAGCATCTTGATATAAATGAAGCGCTTCTGTTGCAATGGCAAAATCCGCAGTCCCTTTTGCAATCGCATCTGACATTTGTGCTGGTGTGCCTTGATGCATATGTAGCGAAACATCAGGGTAACGAGTGGTGAAGCCTTTAATTACATCAGGTAAAGCATAACGAGCCTGAGTATGGGTTGTTGTAATATTTAATGTCCCTCTTTCAGGATGGGTATGCTCACCCGCGACAGATTTAATACTTTCAACACGAGATAAGATTTCACGAGATATTTTAATAATCTCTTCACCCGAAGGGGTCACTCTCGTTAAGTGTTTTCCACTACGTTCAAAAATTTGTACACCCAATTCATCTTCTAGTAAACGCACTTGTTTACTGATGCCTGGCTGTGAGGTATACAATGATTCAGCTGTTGAAGATACATTTAGACTGTGGTTAACCACTTCAACAATGTACCGTAATTGTTGTAATTTCATCTTAATTTACCTGTAATCCTTTACGTAAAATTTATTTAACTTATACGATACTGTTATATACCTATTCCTATCTCTTTTCAAAGCCTTATGCTTAATATTCATAATTTGTTTAAATAAAGTTATATTAGGCTAAAGAAATGTGAATGCTTGTCGATAGCATTAATTAAGACCTAGCGTCACGACTCGCTTTCAAGTAATTAACTTGTGGGAATTATCCCCTTGCTATTCATTTACTTTACAAGATGTTAAACTAGAAATCACTACTAACGGATGTATGTTATAAACTATGAATATTGCTCTAATTATTGGACTTTTTGCGATTCTACTTACCTTGATAATTGGCTATAACATCATTGTTCAGTATAGAACAAAGATCGAATCTGCTAAAAAACAAGAATCTGCAAAGCATATGGTTATTATTGACTCAACTGAAGAACTTATCAGTAATGCTCACCATCTCCCATACAGCAAAGAACTATTAGTTTGCCTAAACCAACGAATCCTTGATGCATTACGATCTATCTCTGAATTAGACTTACATGACCGCTCTTACCCTGCCCGTATCGAAAACATGGAGCAACAACTCCAACAGTTAAAAACAAATTATACGGGTGGTGACAGCACAAACTTCAAAGTTCCGAGTAATGATAAACAAGCGCTTATTATGCTGAAGTTAGTAAAACGTCTTCGTGATACGTTGCGTGCTGAGCATAGAAAAGGTCGAGTAAATACACAAGTATTTGTTGCTGAAAACGCGCGTCTTGAATCAATGCAAGTTCGTATTAATATAGAAAATGTAGTCAAACGAGCAAAAGAAGCGACTCAACGTGGCCAAGCTGGTACTGCTCGTCAGCTACTGAAAAAAGGGATTGATGCTTTATCTAGTAAAAATGATGGTTACTCAAACAAAGCGCGTACCCAACTACAAGATATGCTTGATGAACTAAATAACAAAACGAAAAAGAAACAAGATCAAGAACTTCAAGATAAATTGGATAAAAACAAAGATGATGACATCGATGTTTTATTTCAACCAAAGAAAAAATGGTAATCATCTAATTCAATTAACAATGAAAAGGTCGCTCACTGCGACCTTTTTTTATTTCTGTTTCGTCTAGTTAGATTGAAGATATTTAACTGATGGCTTACCACTATGAAATTTAAAATCATCATCATCAGATTGAATTAAATCAACTTCTGCTTTTGCAAAATGCGCCACTCGCTCGCTCACATCACCACCAGCAACCTGCTCTGCCAATGTAATATAATCTTGATAATGCCTAGACTCTGAACGCAATAAAGAAATATAGAATTTCGCTAAATCGTCGTCTAAATACGGAGCGAGTTTTGCAAAGCGCTCACAAGAACGCGCTTCGATAAAAGCACCAATAATAAGCTTGTCAATCAACGTATGAGGTTCATGAGTAATAATATTACTCAGCATTCCTTTGGCATAACGACTTGCTGTAATGCCTTCATAGGGAATATTTCGTTCTGTCATGATTTCAAGAACCTGATAAAAATGATGTAATTCTTCTTTTATCAGCAAGACCATTTTATCTATCAGTTCTTGGCTATATTTAGCCTCTTTACGAGCGGTGATTTTCTTGGAAATATTGCTTTTGCCTTTGAGTGTTTCTAAAGATCCCACTTTTTTATAAGCAAATTCTTCATAGGGCTTGAACCATTCTAATAAAGTAGCTGCACTTTCTTTATCTACCGCGTATTTACGAATTAAATACATCGCACTTTGTGCCGCTTTTAATTCACATAATAAATGGTCTTTAAGAATAATAGCTAAATTCTGTGGTTTTTTAGCTTCATCGATCCATTCATCTGGTGTTTCACACTGTAGAAAAGAGTAAATTGGGTCTAATAATGATTTATCGTACATGCTTTTTGTCATCAAAAAATTCTAATCTAATTATACCAAACCTACCTCTTACTGTTCAGGATTTCCTGTGCATAATCTACACCCTCTTTAATATCAATACGTTACTCTAATTATTTGTATTTTAAGAGTATAACTAACCCTATATAAAAGAAAAAATAGCTTGATCATTAATCAAATTAAAAGTACTGTATAAATACACACTGTATGGATGAACAGGTATTTTATTATGAACAGCGCAATGGCATTAACAACGTACTCACACTCATTTAATAACGCAATCTCACAACACATTACAAGTGCAGCAAGCCAAGTTAATGCGCAATGTGAGGCTCATTTCATACAGATATTAAAAAGTCTATCAAAACAAGATAAGTGGATTTTTATCACTGCCAATACATCAATGCCAAGCTGCGAGACATTATTGAAGCATGGTATTGAACTAAATAGATTGGTTCGATTAAAGGCATCAAACCATCTTACAGAAAGAGAGACGATAGAGAAGGCAAAACAATTTGGTACTGCTAGTGCTATTATTTGTAACTCTAACTGTTACTACTTTTCTGATTCACAGTGGTTAACATTAAACCGAAAAATAACAGTATTGCACTAAGTTTAATTCAAGGAATATCGCTATTTTAAATAGCTTATTTTTCTTTTAAATGAACATACAGAAGATCAATACCATCATTTGATTGAGATATATCGGTATACGTATTTTCTAAAATAGAATCAATTTGATCTTTATCTAATACGTAAGGCAATTTAATTTGTAGATCTGTAATGCCTTCTATGCGTGCTAAACGAATAAGACGGATCATATTAGACTCATCACTGATATGCGAAGAAAGAACTTGTAGAGCCTCTTGACGGAGCCTTTCTTTTGTCGGAGTCGAGTCATGAACTGACGCATTCCAAACCGTGCCAAATGTTGGGATCATGCTTTTTAATGCTTGAGAAAAAGTCCATTTTTGTTTACTTGAATCGACAAGAAATGCACTGTAATCAAAATCAATTATCTTACTCATATTTGCCTCGATATAATTCCCACATCTACTCTCAACATCCTATTGAAAAGCACAAATGATTTACTTCAGGTATTTAGTATCCCGAATATTAGAGGCATCGCAAGTTTAAAATTAGTTACTGATCACAGTTAGGAATTATTAGCTCTTAAGCTTATCATTGACTTAACATGTTGTTTACGTAGGTACATTTTAATAACAAAAACCGCTACTAAGAGCGGTTCATATTAAAACTAACAATTATAAACTAACCATTTAAAAGGCTAGTATTTTTTGAAATGATGGGGTCGATTTTAATTTCATATTCATTAAAGTAAACCTTGCATGGGCTATGCTCACGCTTTGTCGTCACTTGCTCTTCTGCATATTGAATCGTCACTTTGGGATACATTCTTTCCATTACTTTAACGACATTCTCACTCAGCTGTTTTCTTAACTCTTCTTCTGCTGATTGGAACCGTGTCATTGAAAGCGTCATTTCTTTGTTTGATTCTTCTTTCATTGTTTGAACACGTTCAATTTGCTCAGGTGTGCGATCGGCTTTTGGTACTTTAGCCAGATCCATTTCGGCACGTACCACCTTCATTGTTGTCTCTTGAGCCGATTTATATTTAGCATTCAAGTTTGCAATGTTTTCTTTATATTTATCAAAACGAGTAAAAGCTTTTACTAATGTTTGAGTGCCTGCAGTTGCACCTAAATTAACCGTCGTAATTGTAGAACCCGCATACACCTCACCACCGACAATCGATCCAGTTAGGCCTGATTTGTCCATAACAGTGACTGCATTCTTACTTTTTATAAAACTTTGGATTGAATGTAATCCTAGTTCAATGTCTCCAGAGGCTTGTAAATTTGCTGATTGCACAAATTTAGCGATGATCTTACCGCCAGCTTTAACAAAGCACGAATATTCTTCACCATCTTCAACTTGATGGCCAATAATACCTTTCATTGCAATAACATCACCATGAGCTTGAACATCTGCTGATTCAATAAAACCTCCGACAGTGACACTGCCTGTCGCTCTTACTATCATATCAGCAGCAATATCACCACTCACAATCACACTGCCTTTAAATTTCACATGCCCTGTAGAAATATCAACCGCATTCAAACATAAAGCATTATCGACATCTGCCCCATCTTTGTTAATCCACGGCATTCCTGAAATAGTCGCAATAACTAATTCTGGATCATGTGGTGAAATTGCTGCACCTTTACCGACACGAAGTTTGTGATTCTTACCTGGTGTAGCAGGAATAATCTCACCTTTTACGGTGTACCCTTCAGTACCTTTGGTTGGAGGGGTGCGTCGTATCAATTCATCGCCTTCAGAAACCGTAATCGTTTCACCTAAATCACGCATATCAACTTTATCAGCTTCGCCTTCTTTTTCTTGAGGTTTCAAAGCTTGCTCTCGAAAATCTTCGACTAGAGGTGTAAAGCTTGCATTTGCACCATCAACTGGCTCTTTTCCTTTCGCTACGACCAAAGATATACGTTCTCCCGCCATTAAATTTCGGCTAAGGAACATCATTTTCTTCAAGGCATTTTTACTGATACCACGAGTAATTTTCATACTGGTTAATGCGGTAATAATGTCATTACTAGCTAAATCTTTACCACCATAAGCACCAATAACCGCCATGGTTGCTTTCATGTCACGATCTTCAATGGCAATGATAACTTCTGCATCACGTCGCGTAGCTACTATGCGTTCTTGATGATGTGCAATCATACCGTTTTTAACATCTTGTATAACTGATGTAATAATTTTTTCATCAAAATGAAAACTATGCGCATTAATCTCTTCTAAACGATCTTTAAAGTTCTTTAATGTCGGTTCTTCATCCGGCTGAAACTCATCAGGAAAATGCAGTACAACCACTGAATCATCCATTAATGTTAGAAGAGATTTCCACATATTTTTATTACTCTTATTTATTATGCACTGACTAAGTGAACGGTATGATTATTATTTGCTAATGTATTCTACAGCTCAAAACTTCCAAGATCCATGCCGGTATCTTGACGTTCAAAAAACGCCACTAAATCGTCATGTCCACCAATGTATTTACCATCTAGGTAAATTTGAGGCACGGTATTCACTGTTATTCCTTCTTTTTCTTGAATTAACGCTACCATGTCTTCTTTACTTAATTCGGTATCTAACGTTAATATTTTGTACGCTATATTCTTAGCGTCCAAAATCGCTTTTGCTTTAACACAAAATGGGCATATTGTTTTTGAAAAAATAATCGTTTCTGTTGTGTCGAACATAATCTGCTGTCTCTTTATTAATTAAATGGTAAATACTGGGTATGCTTTTAATTCAGGAATAAGTTGATGTAAATCTTGCTCTTCTGCTGCAATGTCTTTTGCTGAATCACACAATTCTTGAGCTTCTTGTTTTACTTCTACTCGATGTTCTTCCATTTTTGATTTCATTGCTGTTTGTGCATCGGCAAACTGCTGTTGTAATTCAGAGAAATTCAATTCCCCTTCTGTCATTTTATCTGATAATGAATTAAAAACACTCGCAAATATCTCTTTATCAAGACTTTTAATCATGACTTCAAAATCTTGTTTCCAAGTCGTATTTACTTCTTTAAAAAAGTCGTGCTCTAAAATTAGATTTTTACCTTGATAGAATTTTTGTTTCGCGGTTACTCCATATTCATCAATTTTGATTTTTACAGCATCAAATGAGCCTTCTGCATCAAAAGAGGTTTCAATTTCGCTCACAAAATCGTTAGCAGCCGCAATACCTTTATCAGTAAAATCGACAACGGTTGGAATATAATCAGACACTTGTTGCTGGTACTTTTCAACAGCTTGCTTTTGTGACGCCGTTAAATCAAGTTCTTTGCCATTAACATATACTCGACCATCATGATCTATTCTCAATTTATCTTGAGCGTTATCAACTTTAACTTCTCCTGATGGAGTAAGTACTACATCATTTTCAACATTCACTGGACACATGTTTGCCCAACTGTTGCTTGAAATCATTAACATAGCTAAAGCAATGATATTTTTAGTTCGCATAAGTGCCCTATTGAGTTATTTATTTTATATGTATTAGTCTAACTTATTGACGCTCACTAGCTCAACTCAGTTTTTTAGTGAAAATAAAAAGCAAACGTTTGCTTTTCTAGTGGTAGTCATTAATAGTTCTGGTATGATGCTTCCTGTATTTAAACCGTTTATATAGGAATTCTATAATGAGTCTTTCCGAACAAGTACTTGCTGTTAATGATGATCTGCCAATTCGTACCAATAAACCCGTGCACAGTGGTAAGGTTCGTTCTGTCTATTGGTTAACAGAAGAAGACAGCCGCCGCCTTATCAAAGAAAAAGGCTACAATGTCGCTTCTGACGCACCTTTAGCTATCATGGTTATCAGCGATCGTATCTCTGCATTCGATTGTATTTGGCATGGTGAAGGCGGACTTAAAGGAATTCCTGGCAAGGGCGCAGCGTTAAACGCTATTTCTAATCATTGGTTCCAGCTATTTAAAGATAACAACTTAGCTGACAGCCATATTCTTGATATTCCTCACCCGTTTGTATGGATTGTTCAAAAAGCAAAACCTGTCATGATTGAAGCCATTTGCCGTCAATATATTACCGGTTCTATGTGGCGTGCTTATACCAATGGTGAGCGTGATTTTTGTGGGATTCAAATTCCAGAACGCTTAGAAAAAGACGAACAGTTACCTGAATTACTATTAACACCCTCAACTAAAGGGGTTTTAAAAGGAATAGAAGGCGTTCCTGAAGTCGATGATGTAAACATTACTCGTAAGAATATTGAAGATAACTACGCGAAATTTAATTTTTCTTGTGAAGAAGACATCGCATTGTATGAGAAGTTATTAAAAGAAGGCTTTGCGGTTATTTCTAAGGCATTAAATAAAGTCGATCAAATATTTGTTGATACAAAATTTGAATTTGGTTATGTGAATGATTCTCAAGGCAATGAAAAATTGATTTATATGGATGAGGTAGGTACACCTGATTCATCACGTATATGGGATAAAGAAGCATATCGTTCAGGTCATATCATTGAGAACTCTAAAGAAGGTTTCCGTCAGTTCTTATTAAATCACTTCCCTGAACCAGATATTCTTTTAAATAAAAACAGAATGGATGAGCGCTTTGCTTTAGCTAAAAAGAATGCACTGCCATTAGAAGCAATGATGGATTTGTCTAAAACCTATTTAGACATCGCAGCTAAAATTACTGGAGCTCCAATCAAGCTTAGTGACAACCCAAAAGCAGAAATCATTAAAGTATTAAAAGAAGAATATCAATTAGTTGATTAATATTTAACTTTTTAGCTTAAAAAAATGGCGACCACATTGGTCGCCATTTTTGCATTCAAACAATCAACGCTGTGATTATAAGAAATGAACCGTTAGGTTTAGTGATGCAAAATCAATATTTTCGCTACCAACGGTGAAATTGTTGTAACCAGCACCAACAGTAAACATTGGGATGATGCTGTATTCAACACCTAGAGCAAAGAATGGGTCAAGACCATCATCTTTACGGTAACCGTCAGCTTCCCAGCTGTGCATACCTGCTTTGCCGTAAACGTGCAGTGGACCAAAGTCGATACTTGGTTTAACTGCGAAGTTAACAGAAGTCACATCTGTTGTTTCACTTCCAAAGTCATAAGAACCTAGATTCCAAGCACCCATCTCTAAACCGATGAAAGGAAGAATACCTGTACCAATGTGAGCACCGTATACCGTTGAGCTTTCGCCTCTGTAATCAGCAGAACCTACTTGTGCACCACCATAAATCCATGAGTCAGCTGCTGCTGTTACTGATACGCTCGCTAGAGCTAACGCTAAAAGTGTCTTTTTCATTTTCAATCCTATTTTTGAAAAGGGAACGGCAATCTTTGCCGCTCTTTTTTATCTTATTAATTATAAAGCAATTAATATGCCGACATTATCTATAGTTTAGGTTATACCTTAACAATCGGCAATGGCATTTTTCACTCGTTTATCTGAAACAGGGTATGGCGTACCAAGTTGTTGGGCAAAATAACTCACTCTAAGCTCTTCTATCATCCAACGGATCTCTTTCACTTTATCTGGAATAGGCTGCCCTTTCGGTATTTTATTCAATAACTCTTTATATTCATTATTGATACCATCCACTTTCAATAAATGACCTCGATCTCGAGTTGGGTCAATAGGTAGCTTCTCCATCCGACGCTCGATTGCTTTCATGTAACGATGGATATCCGTCAATTTTTTCCAACCACACTCTGTTGCAAAACCTTTAAAAATCAGGTTTTCAATTTGAGATTTAATATCAGACAAAGCAAATGCCATGCTTAAATCTACACGACCTTTCAATTTTTTCTGTATTTGAAAAGCTGTCGTTAAAATCGTTTCAACTAACTTAGCGATCTCAACAACCGTGTCTCCAAGCTCTGCTCGAATGTGCTCTTTCATTTTTTCAAAAGCTTCAGGCTCCCAAACTAGGCCACCTTTATCTTCGATCAACTTATCAATACCACAAGCGATACAGTCATCAATCAAGTCTAATACTCGACCATATTGATTAAAATACAACCCTAATTTTGATTTATTTGGTAGATTACTGTGTAAATACTTAATTGGAGATGGAACATTCAGAAGGATCAAGCGACGTTGACCAGCCTTCATTGCATTGTGCTGCTCTTCTTCTGTCTCAAATAATTTGATTTCAACACTGTCTTTACTATCCACAATCGCTGGATAGGCTTTAACTTCAAAACCACCACGCTTCTGTGTATAAAGTGCTGGCAGCTCGCCAAAGCTCCACGTTTTCAAGCCCGTTTGTTCAATATCATCATCAGCGACCTGAGATAACGTCTCTTGTACTTTATCTTTTAAACCATCTTTCAAGTCGTAAAGATCACGGCTTTCTTTTAACTTACGGTTATGATGGTCAACAACACGATACGTTACTTTTAAATGATCTGGAATTTGTTCTAACTTCCAATCTTCACGCAGAACTTCTACCCCTGTCATTCGTCGTAGCTCTTTTTCAAGACTGTCGAGCAGTGGCATTTCAAATGGTGTTGTGCGCGATAAAAATGCATCTGCATAATTTGGCGCGGGTACAAAATTACGTCGTAGTGTCTTTGGTAGCGATTTAATGTAAGCAACAACCATTTCATGACGTAAGCCTGGAATTTGCCAATCAAAGCCGTCTGGAGTCACTTGGTTTAGGATCGGCAATGGAACATGAACGGTTACACCGTCACTATCTTGCCCCGGTTCAAATTGATAGCTTAACTTCAGCTTTAAGTTACCTTGATGCCAAAAATTTGGATAATCGAGATCCGTTACATGACTTGCGTCATTACGAAATAACATCTCTTTTTCAAAATTAAGTAAATCGGGCGTTTCTTTTTGGGCTTTTTTCCACCACGAATCAAAATGACGGCCAGAAACCACATCCGTATTTACTCGTTGGTCATAAAATTCGGCAAGTTGGTCATCATCAATCAATAGATCACGACGACGAGATTTATGCTCTAACTCTTCAACTTCTTGCAATAATTTACGGTTCTGCTTAAAGAACTTGTGGTTAGTATTCCATTCCCCTTCAACTAACGCTGAGCGAATAAATATTTCACGACACACTGGCGCATCAATCGTACCGTAATTAATTTGACGCTTCACGACAATCGGAATGCCATAAATCGTCACTTTTTCGTACGCCATTACTGCCGCCGATTTTTTCGACCAATGTGGCTCACTGTAACTGCGTTTAATTAAATGCGGTGCGAGTGGTTCTATCCATTCTGGTTGAATTTTCGCAACGATACGGCCCCATAATTTTGAGGTTTCAACTAGCTCTGCCACCATTGCCCATTTAGGCTGCTTCTTAAATAAACCAGATCCTGGGAATATATGGAAGCGTGCATTACGTGCGCCTTGGTATTCATTTTTCTCTTGATCTTTTTGACCGATATGAGAAAGCATACCGGCTAAAATTGCCGTATGAACACCTTGATACCCTGCCGCCTCTTGATTCACTTTATAGTTAAGTTCTTTCATGACTTGGGTTAATTGATAATGCACATCTTGCCATTCACGAATACGTAAATAATTTAAGAAATCTTTGCGACATTGCTTTCTAAACGCGTTGCTAGATAGCTCTTTCTGTTGCTCTTTTACATACTGCCAAATATTTACAAACGTTAAGAAATCAGAATCTTCATGATTAAAACGTTTATGCTTCTCATCTGATTGTTGTTTTTTATCACTTGGACGTTCTCGTGGATCTTGGATTGATAACGCCGCAGCAATGATCATCACTTCTTGCAATGCATTTTGATTCGGCGCTTCAAGTACCATTCGAGCTAAACGAGGGTCGATAGGCAAACGAGCCAATTCACGACCTACTTTCGTTAAGCGTTTTTTAGGGTCACTTATCTCAGCATTAATCGCACCTAGCTCTTCAAGGAGTTTCACACCATCTTGAATATTTCGATTATCAGGCGCTTCTACAAATGGGAATGCTTGAATGTCACCCAAACCTAACGCTGTCATTTGTAAAATAACAGAGGCTAAGTTAGTTCGTAAAATTTCAGGATCGGTGAATTCAGGGCGAGCAACAAAGTCTTCCTCTGAATACAGACGAATACATACACCTTCTGATACACGACCACAACGCCCTTTACGCTGATTCGCACTGGCTTGAGAGATCGCTTCAATCGGTAAACGTTGAACTTTTGTTCTGTAGCTATAGCGACTAATACGGGCCGTACCTGGGTCAATCACGTACTTGATGCCTGGAACGGTTAACGATGTTTCTGCTACGTTGGTTGCTAATACAATTCGACGGCCAGCATGGGGTTGAAAAACACGATTTTGTTCTTGAGAAGACAAACGTGCATATAGAGGCACAATTTCAGTGTCTCGTAAGTTACGTTTCTCTAACGCTTCTGCGGTATCACGAATATCTCGCTCACCCGTCATGAATAACAGAATGTCCCCTAGCCCTTCTGCACACAGCTCATCAACTGCATCAAAAATGCCTTCTAATTGATCTCTGTCTGTATCATCACCGTCTTCAATAATTGGACGGTATCGTGTTTCTACTGGGAACGTGCGGCCCGATACCTCAATAATTGGGGCATTATTAAAATGTTTTGAAAAACGCTCTGGATCAATGGTTGCTGATGTGATGATGATTTTTAAATCTGGGCGCTTTGGCAATAATTCACGTAAATAACCCATGATAAAATCGATATTCAAGCTACGCTCATGCGCTTCATCGATAATAATCGTATCGTATTGATTTAAATAGCGATCACTTTGAATCTCAGCAAGTAAGATACCGTCAGTCATCAATTTAACTTGCGTACGTTCTGATACTTTATCGTTAAATCTAACTTTATAACCGACATGGCTACCAAGCTGAGTTTCCATCTCTTCTGCAATACGATCAGCAACGGTTCGAGCGGCTAAACGACGAGGTTGAGTGTGCCCTATATTACCAAACTTGCCTCGACCTAATTCCAGACAAATCTTTGGTAGCTGAGTGGTTTTACCCGACCCAGTTTCGCCGGCAACGATAACCACTTGGTTATTCGCAATCGCTTCAGCAATGTCATCTTTTTTCTGACTTACTGGCAGATCTGGGTATTTAATCGTTGGGCGATCAATTTCACGGTTGTTAGCAACCTGCATAGATTGTGCGATATCTAATGCGATTTCATCAAACACGGCATTTCGTGATTCTTCATTTTTGATACGTGATGCGCCTTGAATGCGTTTACTTAGGCGGAAACGATCACGGATCATACATTCACTCAACGCTTTTCTAAGTGCTGAGGCTGAGTTTTGATTTGATTGACTCAAAATATATCCTACTGAATTTTTATTATTCATTAACTTTGATAATTCTATCACATTCTTTACTTTATCGACGTGCTCGGAATAAAAATCTCTTTTACCAATACGTAATAATAGGGGGTAAATTCAATAACAAGATTGCCCGATCTAATCTCTATTTGCTAAACTTAAAGAATCGGTCCTAATCATTAAGATAAGTTGTATGGAATTTAACGGTAAGCACATTGAACGCGACGCTCAAGGGTATTTAATGAATCATACTGATTGGTGTGAAGAGTTAGTGCCAATGTTAGCAAAAGAAGAAAATATTGAGCTAACTGACGCGCACTGGGAAGTCATTCGCTTTGTTCGTTCTTTTTATGAAGAATTCAAAACGTCTCCAGCAGTACGAATGCTTGTTAAAGCGATGGAAAAAGAACACGGCCCAGAAAAAGGCAACAGTAAGTATTTATTCCAACTATTTAAATTAGGGCCAGCTAAGCAAGCAACAAAACTGGCCGGATTACCAAAACCTGCGAAGTGTTTATAACACTGAATTCTGGCACGATTAATACATTTTAAAATCACTTAATTCTTGCCATTCCGCATCAGCTTTCTCGACTGAATCGACTCTTGAAAGCTGAGGTCCTTTTTTTAGCCATAGAGCTAGTTTCTCAATATTGTCTTCGTCACCGCAGGCAAACACCTCAACAGAACCATCTTGTTGATTTCGTGCATACCCCGTTAATCCTAATTTTATTGCTTCATGTGCGGTATGAAAACGAAAACCGACCCTTTGTACTTTTCCCTTCACTGAAAATTTAAACGATTTTTGTGACATAGTTCACCTATAAATATTGATTATAATATGAAATTCTTAATTATAAGATAACATGCGCGTTTACCTCATTTTATACGGACTTATAATGAAAGAAAGTGCATTCCGTTGGATAGACCAATACCTTATTCACTTAAAAATCCAAGAAAAATTCTATCTCCTTTTCTTTTTACCTCTTTTAGCTCTTATTAGTTTAACCTTTATTATGAATTCGGCAGCGAATACCATGATGGCGGACACTCTTGAGCACGAAGTTCAATTCGTTGCTTCTATGTTAGATCAACAAAATATATCCCGTGAAGAAGCGGTTACTCTGTTGTCTCAATCTGCTGAGTTTACTGTTAGTACAGGCGAACACAGCGCTTATGTCAATGCGGGTAATTACACGATCAGTGCTAATTCAAACATCACTTTGTGGTCTTCATTAACAACGCTTCAACTATCAATTTTATCTGCGATTATATTAATAATGGCCGTTGGTGTTTATTACATCATGACCTTTATTGGTGGCGCGATGTTCACGATGAATAAAGCATTGGAAACACTTGAGTCTGGCGACTTAACTCAACGAATGAATTTTTTTCCTGTTAGAGACGAATTCAGCATTATAGCCATTACTATCGATAAATTAGCAGACCGTGAACAACAATTGGTTTTAGCTATGCAAGAATCTGTCGCGTTAATTCAACAGATGAGTTCGGAGTTAAGCCAAAATAGTCATAAAAGTTCAGGTGCATCTGACAAGCAACTCGCTCAGCTTGACCTTCTTTCTAGTGCAACCGAAGAGATGGCAACATCAATTCAAGAAGTGGCGAATTACACTCATGAAGCCTCTTCTCAATCAACGGATGCAATGAACTCTGCTCGCCTTGGTCAATCTCAAGTAGATTCTGCCGTAAAAGCGATTCAAGCCTTATCAGAAGAGATCAATCAAGCAGCCAGTGCGGTTCAAGAGTTAGATAACAATGCAGCAAAAATTGATGATGCTGTTGCGACTATTAATGGTATTTCCCAACAAACTAATTTATTAGCGTTAAATGCAGCGATTGAAGCGGCTCGTGCAGGTGAGCAAGGTCGTGGATTTGCCGTGGTTGCTGATGAAGTTCGTACATTAGCAAGCCGAACTCAACAAGCCACCGTTGAGATTCAATCAATGATTGAAGCGCTGCAAAATAACAGTAAATCGTTATTAACCTTAACAGCGAATACGGTAAGTAACGCAGAAACTGGCCAAAAACTAATGCATCAAGTTCATAATGACATTTCAAATATTGCTGATCGCAA
Organism: Aliivibrio sp. 1S128; assembly: GCF_001691065.1. Classification (NCBI taxonomy): domain Bacteria; kingdom Pseudomonadati; phylum Pseudomonadota; class Gammaproteobacteria; order Vibrionales; family Vibrionaceae; genus Aliivibrio; species Aliivibrio sp. 1S128. Next base: position 309,674 of record NZ_MAJV01000058.1, read on the forward strand.
CAATACAATTTCTGAAAGTAATAATGAAATTGCCACTGCAGCAACTCAACAAGGCGAAGTCGCATCAAGTATTGCCGCAACAGTTGAAGATGTTCGAGTTCAATCGAACCAAGTGCATAAGATGATCAAAGATTCAGAATCTAATATTGAACAGTTACGCTTAAAAGGACAAGATTTAGAATTACTTCTAAATGGACTAAAAGCGTAAATATAATCAATTCTTACCTTTCAATAGCCTTAATATCATGCAGTAATAATTAATTTTATTACTGCATTCTTTTTATCTCTCCTCTCTCTTTTAGATAATTCTCCTGCTCCCTCCTTCTTCGTTTGCTTTTCCTTGTCACATCAAAGAGAATAGCCCCCTAATTTACTCATCAGAGCATCGATATGACTGTTTCAATTTATTTAGTAAAAGGACGTGATAAAGCATTACGTCGTCGCCATCCTTGGATTTTCTCTCGCGGTATTGAGCGTATGGAAGGAAAACCAGAACTAGGTGAAACAGTAGAGATCTATTCAAACAGCGGTGAGTGGCTTGCTCGTGGTGCTTTTTCTCCACAATCTCAAATACGTGCTCGTGTTTGGACTTTTGACAAAAATGAAGCCATCGATAAAGACTTCTTTGTTCGTCGATTAAACCAAGCACAAGGCCTACGTGACGTATTAGCTGAACGTGAAGGCTTAACGGGTTATCGTTTAATTGCCGCGGAGTCTGATGGTTTACCTGGTATCACTATTGACCGTTACCAAAATTATTTTGTATGTCAGCTTCTAAGCGCTGGCGCTGAAGCAACTAAAGATATGTTGGTCGAAGCATTAATCGAATGCTACCCAGACTGTAATATTTACGAGCGTTCTGACGTTTCTGTTCGTAAAAAAGAAGGTCTACAACAACGCACTGGCGTTCTTCACGGTGAAGAGCCACCTGAATCTGTCATCATTGAAGAGAACGGCGTAAAAATTAGCGTTGATATCGTTAATGGTCATAAAACCGGTTTCTACCTTGACCAACGTGACAGCCGTGAGCGTTCATGCAAATACGTAAAAGACAAATCAGTACTTAACTGTTTCTCTTATACGGGTGGTTTTGGCCTATACGCCCTTAAAGGTGGCGCTAAGCACGTTATCAACGCTGATGTTTCTCAACTGGCATTGGATAACGCAAAAAACAACACAGAAATTAACGGCTTTGATTTATCTAAAGCTGAATTCTTAAATGCTGATGTATTTAAGTTGCTTCGTGAATATCGTGATAACGGCACTAAATTTGATGTTGTGATTATGGATCCACCAAAATTTGCTGAATCTAAAAACCAATTGGTTGGTGCGTGTCGTGGTTACAAAGACATCAACATGCTTGCGATGCAAATTTTGAACCCAGGCGGCACGCTATTAACATACTCTTGCTCTGGTTTAATGGATACAGGTTTATTCCAAAAAATTGTTGCTGATGCGGCACTTGATGCTAAACGTACTGTTCAATTTATTGAACGTTTTGAACAAGCAGCGGATCACCCTCTTGATTCTGCTTATCCTGAAGGTTTCTACCTAAAAGGTTTTGCTTGTCGCGTTGTATAAGTATCTAACGTAATTCAAGATGCTATTTAAAAGCATTAAAAAAGGCGAGATGGGTAACCCCTTCTCGCCTTTTTAATTGCGTAAATTAAATGATACTAACCTTATTAATCTACTTTAAACATGTTGAAGTCGTTATATATTGTACTCAGAATATCCTGATCGCTCATTGAGCCTAAATCACTAATTCCAAGCGTAGTACTATCAATACCTTCTAATGTTATATCTGTTTGATTTCCTAGTTCATCAGTGACTGATAGCACCGTTTGAGAGTTACCATCATCAATATTCACATTAATGTGTTGCAGCATGTCATCCATGCTTGAATTCGTTTGAATTGAATCAGGTAATAACTCAGCTAAGTCTAAAATATCAGCTTCTCCATTTGCCGCTACACCATCAACCGCAAAATCAGCAATCGATGTTTGCGCTGGGTCCATTGCGTCTCCGGCCACTTCTCCTGCAAAATAGAAAATATCATTACCACCACCACCAGTTAAAATATCATTTTGACCTGATGCGTATAATATATTATCGCTCTCATTACCAAAGGCATCTGAAACGACTAAATGACCTGAGTTAGTTAATGCATTAAGCTTTTCTTCATCTGTCATTGATGCGGTTGGCTCTCCCGCTAGCTCATCAAGGGTAATCCCATCTACAATAATAGTTTGGACAGTTGCTCCTGCTTCATTAATATAAATTTCAGTGCTTCCATCGACTTCTGTTATTTGGATTTGAGACGCTAATACTGCTGAATCCCACACTGTTGTTATGTTTGCAATGTCACTTAAGTCAATTTTGTCGCTATCGAGATCAAAATCTTTAATGACATCTCGACCTAAATCACCACCAATAGAGGCATTTGTCCATGTAAACGTATCAGCTGTACCAACATCTGATAAATCTAATGGATTACCAAATAAAAGCTCATCATTGGTTGTTCCCGTTAAAATATCTGAACCAATAGCACCTTGAATAATAGTCGGAGCTGCAACAATCACTGTAATTAGTTGTTGAGTCACCCCTCCTTTTCCATCAGAAGCCTCTATAGTAAATTCATCTGTCGTATCCGCAGCCAGCGCTAACGTACTGCCTTCAAGAAGCATATATGTCCATAGCCCTGCCGCATTAATACTGAGGGTTCCGTAACTTCCCGTTGCTGATGACGTCGATGCGATTTGCCATCCTATTGGATCATTCTCAGCATCAATTGCTGTCAGTTGACCTGTAACTGTTTCTACTACCCCTTCTTTTACATCAGAGGTGCTACTTCCTGATATCACCGGAGAATCATTTTCCCCTGTAATATCGATGGTGATAACTTGCTGTGTCACTTTGCCTGTTGCATCTGTCACATCAATGACTAAAGATTCTTGAGCGCCATCAACACCTATCTCTTGTGCAAGGGAATTATCTAAATCGTATTCCCATTTACCTGTTGTTGGATTAACACTAAATGTTCCATATAAAGGTGTGGATGAGGTTGATACGGTATAACCGATATCTGTACCTTCAGGGTCTAAGTAAGCAATGGTACCTTCTGTATGCAACGTACCCTCTTCGACCACTGTTCCTGTTGTTTCTTGCGTAACCCCTGCATCAATAATTGGCTGATCATCATTGCCTGTAACGTTAACCGTAATTTCTTGAGTTACCGTTCCACCATTGCCATCCGCAACTTCAATCGTGAATTTTTCTGTGGCAACAGTATCACCTAAGACTAGGGCTTTATCGTTATCAAGTACATATGTCCACTCACCGTTACCGTCAACCGTTAAAGCGCCATATAACCCCGTAAGATCTCCTGGTGTCCCTGCGGTGTTTGGACCAGAAATAACGGAATAAGTGAAGCTTGTATCGGTAAGATCAACATCAGATACATCTAATTGACCAATAGCCGTTGCTGTACCATCTTCTTCAACACTGCCAATAATGACGCTTGAAACATCAATCGTTGGATTATCATTCTCACCCGTAATATTGATAGTAATGACTTGTTGTATTGTTCCGCCAGTTTGATCTGTAACTTCAATAGTATACGTTTCTTGAGCGCCAGAAATCCCAATTTCTTGAGCTAAGGTGTTATTTAGCTCATACGTCCATACACCATTAGCGTCTACAGTAAAAGTACCATAAGATGATGCCGGTGGATTAATTACATTGTAATCAATCACATCCCCTTCAGGATCCACATAAGCAATTTGACCGGTAGCTGTCAGTGTTCCATCTTCTACTACCGTTCCTTCTGTCACTTGAGTGACTGTCGTATCTATAATCGGATCATCATCGGTGCCGGTAATATTCACCGTCACCTCTTGTGTTATCACTCCGCCTTTGCCATCATCAATCTGAATAGTGAACGTTTCTGTAATAACTTCATCACCGATATCTTGTGCTTTATCGTTATCTAATACGTAAGTCCATTTACCATCTGAATCCACTGTCACTTCACCGTAAGCATCTGATGGCGAATTAGTCACACTAAAATCAAACGTCGTATCCAGTTGGTCAATATCAGAAATATCTAATTGGCCTGATTGAGTTAATACCCCATCCTCTGCCACATCGACAGAGGTAATACTTGTATTAACAACTTCTGGATCATCATTGGTACCATTAACAGTAAAGGTAATATTTTGCGTACTACTTAAGCCATATTCATCAGTGACTTTTACGGTATAAATTAACTCTAAAGAGTCACCCACACCAAGCTGTTGAATTGCCAGAGCTGAATTATCAACAACTAACTTATAGTCTCCATTAGGTTCAAAAGTAAGCGTACCTAAAGGATCGCCATTTGATACAACCCAAGAATGTGAATCTGCAGTATCAGGATCACCATCATCCCAATTACCTGTCACTTCAATCGTATTTGCACCACTTACACCGCTGTCTTCTGTTAATTCTGGCGGAACCGTAACGACTAAATCTGGTGCATCGTTTTCACCATTAATAGTGATAGTTATCGTCATATCGGTCGTCGCACCTGATTCATCAGTTGCCGTGATCGTAACGGTATCCGTTAGCGTTTCACCTTTTGATAAACTATTAACTGTTGGGTTTTCACCATCTACTGTATATGTCCATTTTCCTGTCGCATCATTGACAGAGACAACACCATAACTGCCTTGTGTGCCAGCAGTAACAACGACATTATCACCAACATCTACATCTGAGGTTACAAAGTTACCTGACGTAGTACTGCCGTCTGTTTCCTGAGCGACTCCGGTATCCATTCCTGAAATTTTAGGCTCATCATTTGTTCCCGTAATATTAACGGTGACTTTTTGTTCCGTTTTTGCGCCATGTTCATCAACCGCAAATACAGTAAAGACTTCGGATACAACCTCTCCTTCTTTTAGGCCTTGAATGTGAGCCTCATTATTATCTAAGGTGTAAGTCCACTCTCCGTTTTCATTAATGGCAAATGTTCCATACGTCCCAGTTAATGTTTTAGCACTAAAAGTAACATCATCACTATTTGGATCCGTTGCTGTTAATGTATTGGTATCGCTCGTCTTATCGTCTTCTTTAAGCTCCATGATGATTTGATCATCTTGAGCTATTTCTGGAGGTAAATTAGACCCATCGATCGTGACGGTGATTGTTTCTGTTGATGTTTCACCATAAGAATCGGTTACGCTAACTTCAAAAGTATCTGATAATGTTTCACCTATACCTAATACTTTTACTGCATCTAGACTGGTATCTAATGTATAAGTCCATTTGCCATTAATAAGGATAAGTCGTCCATAATCACCCTGATTATCAGTCACATTCCAAGTATGAGTATCACCGGTATCTACATCACCATCATTGAGGTTTCCTGAAATTTTACTATCCGAATCAATATTCGAAATCGTTCCATTCAGTTGGCCTGATATAACTGGGGCATCATTCGTTCCGGTAACGTCCACTTTGAAGATCATTTCAACGGGGTCACCATTTTCATCAACAACTGTTTTACCAAATTTATCAACGACGGTGACACTGAAGGTATCCGTAACAGACTCACCTTCATTCAGTTGCTGAACTGCCAACGAATCATTATCAAGAACGTAAGTCCAATTACCATTGTTGTCTAATGTTAGGTTCCCATATGAACCATCACCAGTAACAAGATTCCAAGTTAAATCTGGCGTTAAACCAGCAACATCATCCAATACACCAATTTGAGTTAATGGACTCCCATCTTCTTTGAATTCAATTTCTTCGATAATAGCAACTGCTGGAGCATCATCTGCCACACCAATAACATTAATATTAATGGTTGAATCGGCACTAACTGCACCTTTATCGTCTTCAACAACAACACGTACGTATTCTTTTTCAATTTGATCCGGCGTTAATGCTTGTACAAGTGGACTGTCATTATCAAGCACATACGTCCACTCTCCTGTTGCTTGGTTTAATGTCAGTTCGCCATAAATACCTTGAATTACTATGTTTTCGCCACTTGAGTCTAGCGAACCTATCTTATTGCCAGTTGCATCAACTAAATACCATGTGTGAGTATCACAAGAATCAGGGTCTACAACTTCTAATTGACCAGATACATCAAGAATACTGTCTTCAACCACTTCACCTAATTCTCCAGTCGCGGTATCTGCAATAATTATTGGCTGATCATTTGAACCAGTAAGAGTCACATTTACCTGAACAACCTTATCTCCACAACTTGTTGACACGGTGACGAACCATTTTTCAGTTACTACTTCGCCCTCACACAAAGCATCAACATAACTCGCGTCATCATTAACCTCATAACTCCACGTTCCATCATCATTAACTGTCAATGAACCAAAAACGCCATCGCTCGTTGAACTAACATCACTTATAGTACAGCCATCAGGTAGATTAATCGTTCCTGAATCTCCGCTTCCGTTACCATCAACCCCTTCTTCAATCGCTTCAACGTCAATAACTTGGTCTACCGCCCCACCATTACTTTCACTATCCGTATTTCCAACAACGGTAATAGTTACAGGAAAAGGTTCAGACACTCCACCATGTTTATCTGTAGCTGTGACATAGAAGATTTCTTGACCTTCATCACCAAAATCTAAATCGTTTGTATCTTTATCAAAATTATCTAATAAATAAGTCCATTGGCCATTTTCATCAATCGTAAATATACCGTAAGTACCATTACCATTAGTTACTTGCCAACTAACAACCTCATCCCCTAAGTCAATATCATCAGCAAGAACATTCCCTGATACTTTTGTAAATTGACCCGTAAATTCTCCAGGAATAAATTCTTGCGCATCTTCAAGAACCGTCGCAAAGTTCTCTCCAGAAACTATAGGCTTATCATTAGTGCCGACAATAGTGAAATCAATTTGTTCACTTGTAAATCCGCCATTAGAATCATGAACGACAGCCGTGAATGTTTCTGAAATTTTATCCCCTTCATTTAACGACTGAATCGCCGCAGAGTCCTTATTTATTTGATAACTCCACGAGCCATCTTCATTTAAGGTAAACGTACCGTAGTTACCTACATAAGTTCGATCTTCAAAGGTCGTGGTGTCTCCATTATCAACATCTGTTGCGATTAATTGTCCAGATACGGTATCAGGAGAAACATCTTCAATATATTCACCGATTAACCCACCCGTTATTTCTGGTAGATCATTGGTACCTTGAATAGTAATAACGATGTCATCTGTCGACTCTAATCCCATAGAATCGGTTACCGTTACCGTAAATGTTTCGGTAAATATTTCATTTGGTCCAAGCGCTTGAATTGCAGCAAGGGAATTGATTAGCGTATATGTCCAACGACCACTAGAGTTCATCGTCAATGAACCATACTGACCGACACCATTTAGTAAGTTCCATGCATGAATATCACCTACATCAGGATCTGAACTATCTAGTTGCCCTTCAATAACCGTTGTTTGATCTTCTATTACTGTCCCGGTTAATGCTCCGCTTAATGATGGTGCATCATTTGTCCCTTCAATCGTAATTTCAATGTCTTTTTCAGAAACTTCACCAAATGAATCGGTTACTTTTACAGTGATGGTATCAACTAGCTCTGCACCTTCTTTTAGCCCATTAACGGTATTGTTACTGTTATTAAGGGTATAGGTCCAATGCCCGTCATTATCGAGAGTAAACTGGCCATATTGGCCTGCCGAACCAATAATTTCCCATTCTAAGGTATCTATTGAATCCAAATCACCAGACTGTAAATCACCTGAGATTTCATTTGGAGCCGTATCTTCTTTTATTTCACCTGTAGTATCACCAATAATACCAGGAGAGCTATTTGTCCCAGCAATATCAATAACCACTTCAATTTGGTTAGTGCCACCTTTACCATCATCAACCTGAACGGTAAACGTATCTTGCACTACCTGCCCTGATGAAATCGCGATTGTTTCTGGTTTTGAGTTATCTAATTGATACGTCCACATACCAGTATTAGGATCGATACTTAATTCACCATAGACTCCTTCTGGGGTGACGATTGACCATGTATGATTATCTAAATGATCAATATCTACCGCAGTCAACTCACCGGTTGCGACATCTTTTCCTGTGGTATTTTCAATCGTACTGCCCGTTGTTGCGCCCGTAATTGATGGTTCGTCATTATTACCAGCAACATCAATAACAATATCTTTTGACGTCGAACCTCCGAAACCATCCGTAACTGTTACCGTAAAGGTATCCTGAACTATTTCTCCTTCAGACAATGACTGTACTGAACTTTTATCATTATCAAGAACATAAAACCATTTACCATTAGCATCTAATGTTAATGTCCCGTACGAGCCGGTACTTGAATCTAACGACCATGTATAAGTGTCATCAATATCTTGATCATCTGGGTACAGTTGTCCATCAATCTCAGTAATCACTGAATCTTCTTCTACAATTCCAGTTAATTCTCCTGATAGCTCAGGAACATCATTAGTTCCTTTGACTGTGACTGTGACTGTAACTGTATCAATAGCACCGTATTGGTCTTCTACTTGAATAATAAATTCTTCAGTTTCACTTTGGTTTTCCAATAAACCTTGAGTCGAGGCTAACGTATTATCAATAGTATATGTCCATCGGCCATTTGCATTTAATGATAATGAGCCATAATCACCTTGTGTATCGGTAAGTAATGTCCAAGTGTGTGAATCTGTTAAATCGACATCACCATCTTTTAACTTACCAGAAACGGAAGCTGCATCATCCTCAGTAATGGTTCTAGTTGTACGTCCACCTATGATAGGAGCATCATTCGTACCTAATACTTCAACCCTTATCTCGATGGTATTCGTTCCACCATTACCATCATTGACGGCTATCGTGAATGTTTCAAATTCTTGTTGGTTCTCGGCTAATGCTTGTGTAGCTGCATTTAATGGATCAAGTGTATATAACCAATTACCATCGGTATCCACAGTCATGTTACCGTATTTACCAACACCTCCGTCAACAACAAGCCAAGTATGATCATCAGTAAAATCAACATCTACTGCAGTTAATGCTCCTGTAGCTGTCGGTATAATATCTTCTACAGCAGTGCCTGTTGTTCTCCCTGTAATTTCAGGTTGGTCATTAGTGCCCTCGATAGTTATTTCAACAGTATGTTGGGCATAACCGTTATTACCGTCACCAACGACGACGACAAAACTTTCAACGACACTTTCTCCTGCAGCAAGAACTTGAGATTCAGTTCCATTAAGTGTATACGTCCACTTACCTGTCACTGAATCTACTGAAAAACTGCCTAATTTCGATTCAGAGGCCCCAATCACAAACCAATTATGCACATCAGATAAGTCAACATCATCAACCGTTAATGTATCTGAAATAGTTAAGATCTCGTCCTCTTTAACGGTTCCGGTATCATTACTGTCGACAACACTTGGTAGATCATTGGTTCCTTCTAAAGAAATGATAATCTCTTTTTGATCAGTGCCACCTTGTCCGTCATCAACCGTAACAATAAAACGATCTTCTGCATTTTCGCCTTCTGCAAGCTGCTGAGTGATATCTAATGAGTTATTGATGGTATAAGTCCATTTACCGTTTGCATCCACCGTAATTGAACCATAAGAGCCAGTTGCCGGCAGAACTTCCCATGTATGGGTATCTGAAAGGTCTACATCGTCAACAATGAGTTGGCCTTCTGTTGTTTCTATTGAATCTTCTTTTACGGAACCTAATAATTGCCCTGATAATTCTGGATCATCATTAGTCCCATTAATTGTAATTTCAACGGTTTCTGTAATTACACCACCAGCACCATCGCTTAATTCTACGGTGTAATATTCTTTGATTGGGTCATCACCTGCACCAAGAGATTGAGCAGCGTCATTATCTAATGTATATACCCAAGTTCCTGTACTCGCATCTAATGTAAATTTACCATAAGTACCGGTATCTGAACCTACGATATCCCAATTAAACGAGCTTGTTGCATCTTCATCTGCAGCGGTTAACGTGCCTGTTGTCGTTAATTTTGTATCTTCGGTAACATCACCTACAATATCGCCACCAATAACAGGAACTCCATTGGTACCAACTACGGTGATTACGATTTCGATCGTATCTGTACCACCTTGATTATCATCAACGGTAACAATAAATTTATCTTCGACACTTTGACCTTCGGTTAATTCTTGTGTTGCTGCTAGTCCGTTATCTATGGTGTAAACCCATTTACCCGTAGCAGGATCTATCGTAATCGAGCCATAAGTGCCGTTATTAGTATCTACACTCCAACCATGAACATCGATTAAATCAACATCATCGACAGTCAATTGACCTTCGGCCTCTGATTGAGTTGCGGTATCTTCTTTCACTAGACCAGTAGACTGACCTGACACCACGGGCTCATCGTTTGTGCCTGTAATCTCAATGGAAATGGTTTCTGTTGTTAAACCACCTTCTCCATCCTCAACTTGAATTTGATATTCAACAGTATGTCTTTCACCACTTGCCAAGGCTTGAACTTGCGCTGCGGTATTATTTAGGGTGTATTCCCATTTACCAGAGCCATCGGGATTCGTTGTTACCGTAATTGAACCGTATGGATCAGTATTAGATGTAAGTAATGTCCATGTATGCGAATCTAATGTGTCTACATCATCAACAAATAAATCGCCACTGGTGCTAAGTGTTGTTTCTTCGACAACACCACCAGAAATGATAGATGAACCTGAAACTACTGGAGATCGTTGGTGCCCGTCACTTCAACGGTGACGGTATGTGTTACGGTTCCACCGTTGCCATCATCCGCAACGATGTCAAAGGTTTCAGTTTTGACTTCACCATTGGAAAT
>NZ_MAJV01000059.1:0-315 GCF_001691065.1 Aliivibrio sp. 1S128
GATTAGGTTAAAAAAGTAAAAGAGACATAATGTTGGGTCTGTAGCTCAGTTGGTTAGAGCGCACCCCTGATAAGGGTGAGGTCGGTGGTTCAAATCCACTCAGACCCACCAATACTTTTCCAGTAAGTATTGGTGATAACATTATATTTTGGGGCTATAGCTCAGCTGGGAGAGCGCCTGCCTTGCACGCAGGAGGTCTGCGGTTCGATCCCGCATAGCTCCACCATTTTTAAGTATTCTCTTTGAGAGTCTTTAAAAATGGTTTCGAAACCTTTTATTAGGTTGAAAAACAATTGCTCTTTAACAATTTGGAAA
>NZ_MAJV01000060.1:0-439 GCF_001691065.1 Aliivibrio sp. 1S128
TGTAGCAAATCGTGTTGATGCGATTGTTATGGTGATTGTCTTGCACCTAACTGAAATGAGCAATATAACAGTTACTTTAAACTTGCTTGGATGATTAGCAATTCAATGTCTTCGGCAGAATCATTTAATAAGCCATGAGTACCAAAACGTTTATTCACAATCATGTCGCCAGCAATAACTCGTTTAGTTTCGCCCTCAATAATCATTGTGCCTTCACCTTTGAGGATTATATACATCTCTTCATCATCTTCGTGAGAATGCTCCCCCATTGAACTACCTGCCGGCATAATGACACGAATAGCAAAGTCCCAAGCACCATCAAAATCTTTACGTCTAAATGCACGGTAAATATCAATAGAGCCAACACCATCATGGCTATTGTTATCAACTTCTTTATCACAGTTGTAGAAATTACGAATCATTGCTATCCCTTTCTATT
>NZ_MAJV01000061.1:0-216 GCF_001691065.1 Aliivibrio sp. 1S128
TTGGCGGAGTGGACGGGACTCGAACCCGCGACCCCCGGCGTGACAGGCCGGTATTCTAACCAACTGAACTACCGCTCCAATTTTTAAAACCCAGACTCTATCTGAATTTTGAAAAGTGGTGGAGGGATAGGGATTTGAACCCTAGAACCGCTATTAACGGTTGCCGGTTTTCAAGACCGGTGCTTTCGACCACTCAGCCATCCCTCCAATGCCGAG
>NZ_MAJV01000062.1:0-556 GCF_001691065.1 Aliivibrio sp. 1S128
AGTCCCGTCCGCTCCGCCAACATCAACGAAGCCTTGTCAGAAATGACGAGGCTTTTTTGTATCTGTCGAATATGAGATCCCCGTAAATTTCATTACATAATAACTCTAGTATTCAATCCCTCCACCACTTTTCAAAATTCAGATAGAGTCTGGTTTTAAAAATTGGAGCTGTAGTTCTGTTGATTAGACTTTCTATTGGAGAGCTTAACGGCCTGACACGCCGGGGGACGTGCTGCTCTCAAGGTGAGATAGAAAGTCCCGTCCGCTCCGCCAACATCAACGAAGCCTTGTCAGAAATGACGAAGCTTTTTTGTATCTGTCGAATATGAGTTCTCAATAAGTTTCATTAAACTAATCCATTGGTCATATCTAACAAGATCCTCATTATTTCCAACTTATGTTTATCCAGCTTAAACTAACTTCAATAATAAAACCTTCAATATTGCTTTAAATGCCCTCATATTGTTTAAAATTAAATCAAACAGAATCTATTTTAAAATTAAGGCTTTACAATAAAACCCGTTACGCCTATTATTCTCGGCATTGGAGGGATGGC
>NZ_MAJV01000063.1:0-301 GCF_001691065.1 Aliivibrio sp. 1S128
TAACACCGAAAGCAGAAAAAACCGCAATTTTACGGTCATAATTAAGTGCAGTGTTAATCGTTAAAAGTACATTAGCACCAGGAGTAGCAACAGCTAACATCCAAATTAAAGCCACATGAAGAAGAACCAATAAATATTCCATTACCTACCATTCCAATAAATTAAGCTGTGAGCTTAAAAAAGCATATAACGCCGCAATAACACGTGCGAACGACTGACTTACAAAACCAATTATACTCTAAACCGCGAATGCCGAATGTAAATAGCATCGTGTTGATTGCTTTGTTATAATTTTATATAT
>NZ_MAJV01000064.1:0-582 GCF_001691065.1 Aliivibrio sp. 1S128
CCTAAATGGATGCAACCAAGACGAATCCTCAACGTTAAGTACAGCCGTTGAACCACCCAAAACTGACGTCGAATTGCTTAACGAGCAAGAGTGGGACGACAACCGTGTTTATGTCACTAAAGACAACTACATCTTAATGAAAGAAGCCAATGGCACGATACCGGGAATAATGAAGCCCTGTTTTGTGGTTAACAGCGCCAAAGAATGGCCAAGAGAAGACTTGTCAAATGCGGACTCTTACGATTTACCGAGAGTAGATTTTAGGTGGAATAACGGAGATTTTGTTAGTGCATCAGCCAGTGAAAAAGCCATTTATGAATCTCACGACAAAGTATGGAGCATCAAAACAGATGGTACAGATTTACGATTAGTGACTGATGATTTTAGTGGCGATGTTCGTATCATGCGACGCTCACCTAATAACCGTTATTTAGCGTATTCATACGCATCAAGAACAAGCGGAGGGATAGATAAAGTTATTTTTGATGTGCAAGCGCAGGAGTCTATATTGCTTGGTACAGATTTAGGGCATTCTCAATTTTTATGGGCTGAAGATAGCAGTTATCTGTATTTTGAAGACAG
>NZ_MAJV01000065.1:0-861 GCF_001691065.1 Aliivibrio sp. 1S128
AATGGGGATTCATTATACAGAACAAGACATGATCCCTGAAGTGGCTTATAAAATCGCGCGAGGCTTTGCTTGGGTTGGCACTGTGGTCTGTATTATTGTTGCTTTTATGTTTGGTCCTTTGGCTTTTGTTGGCGCAGGGGCCTTTGCGCTCATGTCATTTGGGATGACAAATTTCCAGTCAACCGTAGATAAGAGCTATATATTCATTGATGAGCGTAGTGTTGTTTTTCATATAAGGAATGATGGAGTAGTGTCATTTACTATCCCAGAAAAAGGTAAGCTTCAATATAAAGGCCTTGTATACACTTCGACTCTCGAAGAAAAAATGGAGTTACTTACCAACTTACAATCACTTTCTATAAATATGGAAATCATGGAGATCAAAAGATTAAATGATCAATACAAGCATCCAATTTATCAACAAGATGAAATTGCAGAGTGATTTATTTATAAGCCTCAAATAAGATTAAACAATACTTTCTACTCCTCCTAACAAGCTAGCGCAAAATAAATATAGTTATGTGACTTCTTCATTAAAATCAGCGGTAGTAGTAAACGAACAAAATGGTATTTGGAGTAAAGATGACATGGGAAATCCAATTTATCAGTTAGATTTAGGCGGCACAATCCGAGATACCATTACGATCTTAGTTAATATGCCTTTTAACTGGCAAGCATCAGAGCATGAAAAGTTAGGTTATATTGCTTCAGGTAATAGCCAAGGTGAGCTTGATATATCACCTGCATTTAAAGAATCTGCTATTAGAACAATTAATGTGGATGTGAACTAAATGAATGCAGATGAACAAAAAAAACGGCTAAGAGATCAACTTTACAAAGTGAATACAATTTATTCTTGGG
>NZ_MAJV01000066.1:0-720 GCF_001691065.1 Aliivibrio sp. 1S128
TGTTGATGCATTTGTTATGCTGCTGATTTAGAAGAAATAACGAGCACCTAGATAAAAACCAGTTAACGTTAAATTAGCTTCTTCTATCTCTGTAAATGCAGCTCGATAGCCTAAATTTAAATCTAATCCATACGGTAATCGAGTGCCAATTTCAGCACCCAATTGGTAACCCATTTCTTTTTTTGAATAGTTTTGATTTGCGCTGTCTTTAACATTGATATCTATTTGGCCAACACCAACCATTGGAGCAAAGTAAATATTTCCAAAATCATAGAGGACAAATAGTTTAGCTTTAGCATTAATGAAAAATGCATCACCATCAGAGCTTAAAGAGCCTGTATTATCAATTTCACCAAATGTTCGATACTCAGCTTCAATGCTAGTTTTGACGACTCGGTGAGTATCAAATTCATAACCTGCGACAAGGTTGTAACCTAAATCACTTGATTCTTCTGCTGATGCATTCCCTATTTCAAGCTCAACATTGTTAGCCATCGATAAATCAGCACCAATATAAAATTGATTATTAGATTTTTGAACGTGCTCATTAACATTTGCGTAAGAAGATGCACTCGTCAGAATAAGAGAAGCAGCAATTAGTCCTTTAAGCTTACCCATTTAGTATTACTCTCAATAAAAAGAATCATATTATCATAGCAAAATAGAATGCGGTAATTATTAATATAAGTCTTTCAAAAGCGGCATAACGCCTGCATAACA
>NZ_MAJV01000067.1:0-705 GCF_001691065.1 Aliivibrio sp. 1S128
TTTGTTATAATTTTATATATCAGCCATAGTCAGCAATTGACTACAGTTACGAACCGTTAAAATATTAATGCTTAACGTTACGCTATAAATAATGCGGTAATTACCAAAAATGATTTCACGATAATTGGCTCTATTTAACTCAGGAACAAGACGACCTAACTCTGGAAATGAACCTAAATTCTCAGCTTTGTCGAATACGTCATTAACCCATTTTTCTGCCGCTGATGGATTATCTAATGCAATGTATTCAGCTGTCTGCCCTATTTTATCTAAAGCAAGAGTTGACCAAATAACATTCATGAACGTAAGCGCCCTAATATTTTAGAACGAGCATCATCATTTGATAAACCTAAACCACTAGCGATTTGCGCTTCAGCTTGTTGCACCTCTTCCAGTAGCTCTATTTTTTCTTGCATTGCTTCATATTCAGCAACGTCTAAAACAACAGCGACACCTTTACCACGTTGAGTGATAACTAAAGGTCTACGAGTTTCGTTAATTTGACGAATAAACGACGCTACGCCAGCTCTAAATTCTGAAAGTGGTTGAATATCTTGGTCTAATCTTAGTCGAGTCATAATAGTACCTTAGTTGTACTTAATTTTGTACTAAGTATAGTGCAAGTATAAATATTCAGCAATACTAAGAAAAATTATAACGCCTGCATAACACGTTTACTACTATGCAATTATACTTAATATTGAC
>NZ_MAJV01000068.1:0-559 GCF_001691065.1 Aliivibrio sp. 1S128
TGTTATGCAGGCGTTATATTCATTTTTTGATTAACGAGAGAAATGTTAATGGAACAAATTTTTAATGATGGGTTTTGGTCTATTTCGGGAGCTGTTGTCGGTGCATTTCTTGGTGCTCTATTTGGTTTCATGGTATCTATTTTTCTTGATTACCGAAGAAGTACTAAGCTTGAAAAATGCCTTTATAAAGAAGCTGATTTTGTATCAAGTTACATGAGTTCATTTTTGATTTCTGTAGTTAATGAAAATGCCAAACTAAAAATTAATCTTAATCAAGGAGATAGTTTTAGTGCTCCGCGTGAAATCAACTTTGATGTATTCAATATATTATATTTAGAGCTGTATAAAACAAAAAAAATCCCAACAGATGATCATAGACGGTTCGTTCATAATGTTAGTTATCAATGGGAACAAATTTTCTCTTTAGATAAAGATCGCATTGAAAGGGTCGGAGAAAGCGCGATCTATAAAATAAATAGAGGTAAATGTAAGGAAGTTATTTATATTTTAGTGGGGCTGCTTTATTACTTTGACTTGTTTGTAGTGGCATAGTGAATTT
>NZ_MAJV01000069.1:0-167154 GCF_001691065.1 Aliivibrio sp. 1S128
AAATAAATAATAAATACTTATTTTAAATGGATGTTAACGATAAATGTTTATTACTGTTTAATATCACATACTCAATACTATTTATAAATACGTTATAAATAATGATTTGTGATTAAGATCATAAGTAATATATTTAAATATAAATAATGAACTTTACTTGATTGCCTATTTAATACTTTGGGGGTAGATTGATTGTAAGTTGAATTTACAAATATTTATTATTATGCTTGATCTTACATCTGGAAAAGAAAGAATAATTCAAGAGTTTGTTCCAGGAAAGCAAGTTACTTTAGCTCACTTAATTGCAAACCCAACCGAAGAGTTATGTGAAAGAGTTGGCGTAGAGAGTAGTGGTGCTATTGGAATATTGACGTTAACTCCCGGAGAAACATCAATAATTGCAGGTGATATAGCAACAAAAGCGGCGAATGTGCATATCGGCTTCCTAGACCGATTTTCTGGAGCATTAGTTATTACAGGATCTGTAGCAGCAGTGGATGAATCACTACAAACCGTTTGTGATGTTTTAAATAGAACGCTGTCTTACAATAGTTGTACAATAACAAGAACATAATATGGAAAAACAAAATTTAGATAATGTTGTTTTTGTTGGAGAGGTTGATGCAGGTAAATCGGCATTAGTTGACAAATTAGTTAATATAGAAATAAATACAGGTAAAACACAATCTCCTATATTTTATCCAGGAAAGGTTATTGATACTCCAGGAGAGTTCATTGATAAGCGATCGTTAAATGGCGCGTTATTAACAACAATTTGTAATATTAAATCTATTGTTTTATTACAACCAGCCAATGGAAAACAATTTGCACCACCCAATGGATTACTGAATGTGTATCCAAATAAAAATATTATTGGTGTTATTAGTAAAGTTGATGAAGTTGATGCTGATATTGAACATGCCAAAAAATTATTTAGACAAAATAGAATTCCAGAGCCTTATTTTGAAGTTTCTATTTTTGACCAAGATTCGATAGATAAACTTTCTCACTATTTATTATCACTGCAGTAATTTTTACTGGAGTGATGTTGTGAAAACGGATAAGGAAGTGACGTTATGAAACAACTAATTTCTGCTGCGGATATTCGACAAGCAAAGTCAGATAAAAAGGCCTACCTTGTTGCACCCGTAAAAGAATTTATTATTACTCCAGAAGCTCGTGAAGTAGCAAAAGTAGAAGGTATTGAATTATTAGATGCCTCTCCAGTTGTTGCTCCTGCTCCAGTCTCAATTACTGTGCCAGTAGTGTCTGAACCTGTTGTCGGTCAAAGCCAGTTAATTCAAGCTGAAATTGAAGCGAAATTATCAGGTGTTGATGCTGCAAAAAGTGCTGAAATCCAAAAGTTAATTGCAGCAGCAATGGCTAATTTTAATCAAAATCTACCAGCGTCTCCTCGTCAAATTAACGATGATGGCATCGTACTTATTCACGGTAATGCGGTGAAGTTAGATGTCTTTGATGGGGCACCAGGAAAAAACATTGGATTAACCGATGTTATTGGAGCCAAAGAAGGCAGCAACATGGGCGTAGGTTATATGGGATGGGAAAATGCATTCTTCCCATGGACGTTAACTTACGATGAAGTCAATGTGGTACTTGAAGGTGAGCTTCACGTAAAAACGGCGTCTGGAACGACCATTGCAAAGCCAGGCGAAGTTATTTTTATCCCTAAAAACAGCACTGTTGAATTCGGTACGCCAACTCATGTTCGTTACGTCTACATTACTTACCCTGTTGAGTGGTTGTAACTATGAACACGCAAAGTATACCTAAGTTTATTACTGAAGATTATTTGAAACAGTATTTTGGTATGCGACAAAATGGTGAAATTCAATTAGAACCAGGAACGCGTTTTACCCCTGCCGCTCAACAAATGTTGATTGAAAGAAAAATATCAGTTCGTTGGCGTGATGAGAAAGGGCAAGTATTTGTCGAGAAAGGAGTGTCAGGTGCTGATATCTCTGAATTTGAGAAAGTACACCCTTTAAAAAGTAACAATATTCGACCTGAAAACAGCTGCGTTTTGTGTCATTCCAATGTGGGTAAAAAGCCGTCTTTAATGACGCACCTTGATGACAAAATGCTAGTGCCTAAAACACACCCTCGTATTGTATTACGAGGAAAATTAGATGCCTGCATTAGCTACTGCGTGGTTGTTCAATGTGAAATGGAACAGCAACCAAAAATCTTAACGTGTTTTATGGCTGATATTCGGTCTTATTTAGGTCAAATTTTGCAATCTGAAGTCACAAGTCAACCATTGCCAGAGCTTAATCTGGGTGAGTTTGATGCCTCTGTTATTCATCACTGGTCGCACAACCCATTAAAGTACCTTGGGCATGATCATATGTTGCCTGATGTGAGTTATGGAAAGTTAGTCGCAGAGTTGAACTATTTACGTGCATTAGTACGTGAATTAGAGGTCACAGCAATTGATACGTTTCTTGATCAAAGCATGCAATTAACCAGTAATGGGGTTAATCGAGACGATCTTGTTGCGGGGTTAAATCGCCTGTCTAGTGCGGTGTATGTTGTCATGATTCTCGTGTGGCAACATCTTAATGGGCATGAATTATTGTTGAAAGGTTTATCAAATGAAGTTACTTGATAAGTGCCGAGAATCTTGCTTAAAGCAACCTAAACGCATTGTTTTTCCAGATTCGAACGACATTCGTTTGTTGCATGCTGCGAACGATTTAAAACAAGCCGGTCTTGCTGAACCTATTTTATTAGGAAGCCCACACTTATTGCGAGATTACGCCCATAACAGTGGCATTGCTATGCCTTGTTTAACCGTGTTGTCGCCTGAGTTTTCGGGTTGTTTTGATGAAATGGTAACACGCTATATTGCCAAGCAGCGTAAACCAATGGCGCGTGATGTCGCGATTGAGTTACTTAAACTGCCGCTCAATTTTGCCATGATGATGGTTGAGCAAGGTTATGCCGACATTTGTATTGCAGGGAATCAATCCTCTACAGGGGATGTGATTAGAGCGTCATTGCGTGGTGTTGGTATTGCAGAAAAAACCAATACGGTATCGAGCTTTTTTATGATGCTGTCACCTGATGGGGGAAACACCTTTGCTTTTTCAGATGCAGGGGTGATTCCATTACCAACAGCAGAACAGTTGGCAGATATTGCGATTGATACAGCACGTAATTATCAACGTCTTACCGGTGTTGAACCACGTGTCGCTATGCTGTCTTTTTCAACCAAAGGTAGTGCGAAGCACGCAACTGTTAACCATGTAATTGAAGCCACTAATATGGTGCGAGAGCGTGCGCCAGATTTAATCATTGATGGCGAAATTCAATTTGATGCGGCGATGGTTCCCGCGATAGCTTCACAAAAAATGCCCGGGAGTCAACTGGAAGGTACTGCAAATGTGTTTATCTTTCCATCTTTGAATGCGGGTAATATTGCTTACAAAGTGGCGCAGCGTTTAGGCGGATATATTGCGTTGGGCCCAATGTTACAAGGGTTAGCAGGTTCGGTGCATGACTTATCAAGAGGGTGCAGTGCCGACGATATTGTAGACATCTCTTTATTGGCCTCTAACCTCTGATTTGATTAATTTAACTGACTGAAATTTAAAGGAAATAAAATGGAAGCTCTGGGTATTATTGAAACAAAAGGCCTTACTGCTCTTATTGAAGCCTCTGATGCGATGGTGAAAGCCGCACGCGTAGAGTTAGTTGGCTATAAGCAAATTGGTTCAGGCATAGTGTCTGCCATTGTTCGTGGTGATGTTGCGGCCTGTAAAGCAGCAACAGATGCAGGAGCGGCAGCCGCGCAACGTTTGGGTGAAGTGGTAGCAGTACACGTTATCCCTCGCCCACACAGTGATTTAGAAGCCATTTTCCCTATCAAATTAGCAGAAAGTGCGCCAGACAAAGAAGCAACAGCGGCTAAATCAGCGCGTAATTCAAAATAACTATATTTTAATAAGGGTAGAAAAATGGATGCGTTAGGAATTTTAGAAACTAAAGGGTTAACGGCGTTGATTGAAGCGTCTGATGCTATGGTAAAAGCGGCTCGTGTTGAGTTAGTGGGTTATCAACAAATTGGTTCAGGTTATGTTGTTGCGCTTATCCGTGGTGATGTTGCTTCATGTAAAGCTGCGACAGATGCGGGTTCTGTGGTTGCTCAACGTTTAGGTGAATTAGTGGCAGTACACGTTATTCCACGTCCATCAAAAGACTTAGAGAAAGTATTTCCCATTACCTCTAAATCAAAATAACTGGTCCCCTTAGATTCATGGTGGATCTAGGGGGAACCTTTAGCAAGGAGATGTCATGAGAATAGCTCGTGTTATCGGTCATGTAATTGCAACCGTTCGTAGTCGAAACATGCAAATGGATAAATTGTGTTTGGTTGAGTTTGTAAACCCAAAAGGAAAAGCCACCGGTGAAGTTCACATTGCCATGGATCAGCTTGGTGCTGGTGAAGGGGAATGGGTAATGGTGGTTTCTGGTAGCTCTGCAAGAACGGCTTATTCTGGCTCTATTGACGGCTCTCCTGTTGATCTTTGTGTTGTTGGTATTATTGATGAAATTACTGCGGGCGGCGAGCGTTGCTACGGCAAATGATCGTTGTCGATGTGGTGGAGTATATTGAACATGGATCCAAAACAAATTGAAGAAATCGTAAAGCAGATTGTATTACAGCTGAATGGTAATACTCACACTGCTTTGGATCAGCAAGTCAGCCCTGAAATAGGAAATTATGGTGTGTTCCCAACCTTAGATGGTGCGGTTGCAGCAGCTAAAAAAGCACAGAAACAAATTCGCAGTGTGGCCTTACGTGATGAAATGATCACAGCAATTCGTCGAATGACGAAAAAATACGCTCAAGAACTGTCAGAAATGGCGGTCGAAGAAACGGGTTTTGGTCGTGTGGAAGACAAAATTAAAAAACATATTTTGGTTTCTCAGCGTACGCCGGGAACGGAAATATTATCTCCACAAGCCGCTTCTGGTGATATGGGTATGAGCTTAATGGAAAATGCACCTTGGGGTGTTATCGCGTCAGTTACCCCAAGTACAAATCCAAGCTGCACTGTTATTAATAATGCCATCAGTATGATTGCTGGCGGCAACGCTGTTGTATTTGCACCGCACCCTGCCGCAAAGAAAGTCTCTCAGTATGCTATTCAATTAGTGAATAAAGCGTGTGAAAGTGTAGGTGGCCCAAATGCAATGTGTACTACAGTAGCAACGCCTTCACTTGAAAATGCAGAAGCGTTATTTGTTTACCCTGGTATTAACTTATTGGTTGTGACAGGTGGTGATGCAGTGGTTGAAGCCGCTCGAAAAATTACGGATAAACGATTAATTGCAGCAGGGCCTGGTAATCCACCAGTTGTTGTTGATGAAACGGCAGACATTGAACGTGCGGCAGTTTCCATCGTTCAAGGTGCTTCTTTTGACAATAATATTGTGTGTGCAACAGAAAAAGAAATCATTGCAGTTGAGTCTATTGCGGATGAGTTAAAAGACGCAATGTGCCGAAATGGTGCGCATTTATTAACGTTAGATGAAGCCGAAGCCATAGCAGGAATCGTTTTGAAGGGCTATCCGGGTGATAAGCCATCAGCAAACCCTAAATGGGTGGGGCGTGATGCGGCTAAATTAGCTGCAGCCGCAGGTATTGATGTGCCTGAAGCGACGCGTTTGCTGATCTTTGAAGCGGACAAATCTCATGTATTTGCCGTTACAGAGCAGATGATGCCAATTTTACCGCTTATTCGAGCTGTTAATGCAGATCAAGCTATTGATTGGGCTGTTGAATTAGAGAATAACAATCGTCATACCGCGGCGATTCATTCTAAAAATATCGATGTGTTAACACGCATGGCGTATGAGATGGATTGCAGTTTGTTGGCGAAAAATGGCCCTTCTATAGCTGCGATTGGTGCGGGTGGTGAAGGATGGACAACCATGACCATTTCAACCCCAACAGGCGAAGGCGTGACAAACGCATTAACCTTTACTCGTAAGCGTCGTTGTACCGCCGTAAATTCATTTAGGATTGTATAAACCATGAAGACGGATTATCTCGCTAAAGCTAATGAAAACCTATTGATTATTGATGAGGTAGTGAATGATGAAACCCCATTTACCGCCCCAGAAAATGTCTTTATTGGGGTTGATTTAGGAACCGCAGACATCCAAACCGTCGTCATAAATGATCAAGGAACGCCGATAGCGGCGTTCCTTGATTGGGCTGATGTCGTAAGAGATGGCGTTGTTGTAGATTACGCAGGCGCATGCAGAATTGTGCGTAGCCAGTTGACTAAAGTACAAGAAAAATTAGGTATTGAACCTAAGGAAGTGATCACATCATATCCCCCCGGTACTGATCCAAGAATTTCGATTAATGTCGTGGAATCGGCGGGCGTCGTAGTTAGCCATGTGATTGATGAACCGTGCAGTGTTGCAGCATTATTACATATCAATAACGGCGCAGTTGTGGATGTGGGCGGAGGGACAACAGGTACTGCGATCATTGAAAATGGAGAATTGCAGTTTTCTTTGGATGAGCCTTCCGGTGGGCGTCATGTCAGCTTAACCATCGCTGGTGGATTAGGGGTTGATATGGAAGAGGCAGAATTATGTAAACGCCGCAGTCACGATGATCCAATAATTGCTGCGATGGCAAGACCTGTAATTGAAAAGATGTCGGATATTGTCGCAGGGCATATTTCAGGCCACCAACCTGAAGCGATTTACCTTACTGGTGGTGGCACGTTAATTAAAGGGTTCACTGATATTTTTAAACAAACGTTCCCAACGATTGAAATCATAGAATTGTCTCGTGCGTTATATTTAACCCCTCTAGCGATAGCGAGCTACGGGCTTGCATTGCAAGAAAAAGAGTAAATTATGGCAAACACTATATCATCTTCCACCATTGCAACAATCGTGACTCAAACATTACAGCAATGTCAGTTTAATACCAGTTTCACGTTTCGTTCTCCTGCTATCACGGTGACTGGGCCTTATTGCGTCAATCAATTAGGTGCTACACTTCATGAACTTGGGGCAAAGCACGTGCTATTGGTGGTAGATAAAATGGTGTGGCAATTAGGGCTAACCTCTAGTTGTGAAACTGCCATTGAATTAGCAGGATTAACGCTTACTTTATTCACCGATGTTCAAGGCGAACCAGACAGTGAATTAGTTGTAAAAGGCGTGGCAATGCTTAAGGCAAGTGGCGCTGATTTTGTCTTAGGTTTAGGTGGTGGTTCAGCACTGGATGCCGCCAAAGCCATTGCGGTATTGGGTGATTATAAAGGGGCATTGTCTGAATTTGTAGTTGGTGGTTTGGCGTCTCGAACTGTTGGATTAGGTGCTATTCCTACAACGGCAGGGACGGGATCTGAAGCAACCGATATTACCGTAATTAAAGACGTTGTTAATAACATCAAAGTCCCCGTTAAAGGACCCGCATTAGTGCCAGACTTGGCCTTGCTTGATCCTGCATTAATGCTTGGAGTGCCTTCTTCAATTACTGCGGCAACCGGGATAGATACGTTAACACATGCAATAGAAGCGTACACATCACGTCAATCAAATCCTCTTGCTCAGGCATATGCGTATCATTCTATTGAAATGGTAATTAAAGCCTTACCCGTCGCTGTTGGCTGTGGTGATGATATGGATATGCGTCATAGTATGGCGATAGCCGCTTATAAAGCAGGGCTATCATTCAGTAATTCTGGACTGGGTTTGGTACACGCAATTTCTCATCAAATAGGGTCGTTTTACCATATTCCTCATGGTGTAGCGAACGCGATTTTATTGCCTTATGTAATGGTTTTTAATCGTTTATGTTGTGAAAACAGTTATGCAGAAATAGCCAAAGCATTGGGTGTTGATCGTGATTCAATGACAAAGAGAGAACTCTGTCAGGCGGCAATTTTGAGAGTAAGACAATTAATTATTGATTTGGGCTTACCCACCTCGTTAGCGGGTTTTGAGGTGAATCCAACGGATTTTACAACGATAGCAGAACAAGCCATGTCCGATATTTGTTTAACTGGCACACCTCGTCAAGTGAATGCACTGCAAATAGTCAGCTTACTGGAGCTTGCGTTCGTGGGCGACTTGGAAATGGAAGGTAGCTAATGGAAAGAAAGATTATACAGAGTGTTGGGATTGATATTGGTACTACAACTACCCAAGTTATTTTTTCCACATTGACGGTTGTTAATCGAGCTCCTGCTTCTCAGGTGCCGATGTATGAGTTTATTGACCGTGAAATAAGTTACCAAAGCCCAGTTGAATTTACGCCGATCGCTCACGATGGGGTGATAGACGTAGTGGCATTGCGTCAGTTTATTGATCAGCAAATTACGTTAGCAGGGTTTGAGAAAAAAGGCGTAGAAACCGGTGCCATTATTATTACCGGTGAAACAGCCAAAGCCCATAATGCGCGCGATGCCATTATGGACCTATCCCATCAATTGGGTGATTTTGTGGTGGCTACGGCAGGGCCGAATTTAGAATCTATTATTGCGGGCCGTGGGAGTGGCGCACAAGAATATTCAGAAAAGAACCACGGCAAAGTCATCAACATTGATATTGGTGGTGGTACGTCAAATTACGTGGTTTTTAATAGTGGAAAAGTGGTTGATACCGCGTGCTTGAATATTGGCGGGCGCTTAGTGGAACTCAATGCTCAGGGAGAAGTGACTTACTTACACAAACCCGCAATTACCGTCATTAATGACTTGTTTGGTGAAGCGTTAAACCCAAGACAAATCAACCATGATTATTTAGTGCGTATTGTGGCTCGAATGGCGGATCTCATTGTAGAGATCCTTACTGGAAAGTTAACAGGATTAGCCGCTCGTTTATTACAAACACCAGAGCTAAAAGACATTGCCGATATTGATGCCATCTTTATCAGTGGTGGTGTGGGTGAGTGTTTTTATTCGCAACAACAAGGTGAGCAAAACACTATGCAATTTGGTGATGTTGGTCCTTTACTGGCAAGAGCCTTATTACGCCATCAAGAACTCGATAAATTTGTCGTTAAAAAGCCCAATCAAACCGTGAGAGCAACGGTTATTGGGGCTGGTGCGTATTCATTAACGTTATCGGGCTCGACGATTTGGTTAAACGCAGAAGCACTGCCTTTAAAGAATATTCCAGTGGTTCATCCATCGGTAGATTGGCTGCAAGATTTTCCTGATATTTGCAGTGAAATTGTGCTTGCCGCGGAGCGAATGGATTTAGGGTTATCAAATGATCACTACGCGATTTCTTTTGATGAGTCGATGCCGATTACTTATAAAGCAGTTCAACATCTTGCTCGTGAATTAGCGTTATTTTATGAGAAGCATGGTAACCATCATGTCATGTTTTTAGTGGTTTTGCATAACGACATAGGTAAGGCGTTAGGCATGGAACTGCAGCCGCTATTGGCCACAAATGCATTAAGTGTTATTGACGAAGTAGCGACTCATGAAGGGGACTACATCGATATTGGGAAAAGTTATTTCGGTGGAGAGATTGTACCGTTAACCGTTAAATCTCTTGCCTTTCCATCTTAATTAGGAAGTATTTTATGAAATTGAAAACGAGCCTGTTTGGTCAAAGCTATCAATTTAGAGACGTAAAAGATGTATTAGCAAAAGCATCGGAACTGCGCTCTGGTGATGTATTAGCAGGGATTGCTGCCGAGACGTCTCAAGAACGAATTGCGGCAAAACACGTGTTGTCTGAAATGACGTTGAATGATCTACGTGAAAACCCAGTGGTAAGTTATGAGTCAGATATTATTACGCGCATTAACCAAGATAGTTTGAATCGTTCGGTATTTGAAAGTATTAAAAACTGGACGGTCAGTGAGCTGCGTGAATACGTGTTGTCTGATGAACCAACCAGAGAAGACTATCAACGTTTACGCAAAGGTCTGACGGCTGAAATGGTGTCGGCAGCAGCAAAATTAAGTTCAAACAGTGATTTGATGTATGGCGGTAAAAAATTAACGGTAGTGACAAAAGCGAATGCAACCGTTGGCCTTCCTGGGCGTTTTAGTTGTCGCCTTCAACCGAATGACACTCGCGATAACGTGAGCTCTATTTTAGCGCAAACGTATGAAGGCCTTTCGTTTGGTTGTGGTGATGCGGTGATAGGAATTAACCCTGTAACAGACAGTGTTGAAAACACCACGCAAATGCTGAATGCCATTCAAGAAGTGATCACCAAGTTTGATATACCCACTCAACCTTGTGTATTAGCGCATATTACCACTCAAATGGAAGCCGTTCGTAAAGGTGCTCCTGCGGGTCTGCTATTCCAAAGTATTGCGGGATCAGAGAAAGGGCTAAATGAATTTGGTGTGAGTGTTGAGATGCTGGATGAAGCTTATGAAATTGGTAAGCAATACAGCAACTTGGCAGGCGAAAATATGATGTACTTTGAAACAGGTCAAGGTTCTGCCTTATCTGCTAATGCGCATAATGGTGCCGATCAAATGACCATGGAAGCGCGTTGTTATGCCCTTGCTCAACGTTACAATCCACATTTGGTTAACACAGTAGTCGGATTTATTGGGCCTGAGTATTTGTATAACCATCAACAGATCATTCGTGCTGGTTTAGAAGACCACTTCATGGGTAAGTTATCAGGAATGCCAATGGGTTGTGATGCGTGCTACACCAACCATGCAGATACTGATCAAAACTCGAATGAAAACTTATTGGTATTACTGGCCGCGTCAGGTGTGAATTTTGTGATTGGTATGCCTATGGGTGATGACATTATGTTGAATTACCAAACAACGGCATTTCATGACACAGCGACCGCTCGCCAATTATTGAATTTACGTCCTGCTCCAGAATTTGAAGCGTGGATGGAAACCATGGGATTAATGGAAAATGGACGCCTAACAGCAAAAGCAGGCGATCCGTCAATTTTCTTTAAGTAAGGGATAGGTAATGAACGATCAAAATATTCAAAGCATTGTCGCGACGGTATTAGCCCAGCTTGGCGAAACCAATATTCAGCCATCAACCATCACAAAAATTGTTGATGATTCCGTTAATGCCATTAACCAATCTCCAATCGGTGATGATTCTTTGCCCGATCTTGGTGAACTGCGCTTTAAAAAATGGAACGGCGTTAAAAATGCAGCTGATCCAAAAATTGTCGATGACTTAATGGGTCAAACCAATGCACGTATGGGAACTGGTCGTGCAGGCCCTCGTCCTCGTACCGTAGCATTATTGCGTTTCTTAGCGGATCACTCTCGCTCTAAAGATACCGTTATTAAAAACGTAGAATCTTCTTGGTTACAAGAACGAAATTTAATTGAAGTTCAAACGTGTGCCATTGATAAAGACCAATATTTAACACGCCCTGATTTAGGACGTAAGTTAAATGATGAAGCAAAAACGATACTTAAAGATCAATGTAAGCAAGCACCTCAAGTGCAAGTTGTGTTATCTGATGGTTTGAGTTTGGATGCGGTAACAAGCAACCACGGTGAAATTTTACCTGCGTTATTAAACGGTCTTAAAAATGCAGGGTTAGATGTGGGTACGCCTTTCTTCTTACGCTATGGACGAGTAAAAGCGCAAGATGAAATTGGCATGTTATTGAATGCAAAAGTTAATGTTTTATTGATAGGTGAGCGTCCGGGATTAGGCCAATCTGAATCATTAAGTTGTTATGCCATTTATAACCCAACAGAAAATACCGTTGAATCGGATCGTACGGTTATCTCAAATATTCACGCAGGAGGCACTCCACCAGTAGAAGCCGCTGCCGTGATCGTTGATTTAGTCAAAGAGATGATCGCTAAACAAGCTAGTGGCATTAATTTAAAGCGTTAACAGGAGAGTAACTATGGCTATTTATGACAAGATTCAACCATCAGTGTTAGCAACACGAGTGATCGCTTCTGTTGACGCCGTTTATAAAGAAAAATTAGGCTTGAAAGACCATCATAACAGCATTGGTTTAATTACAGCCGATTGCGATGATGTAACTTATTGTGCGTTAGATGAAGCCACTAAAGCGGCAAATGTGGAAGTGGTTTATGCCAAATCCTTTTATGCAGGTGCTGCTCATTCTTCAGGCCCAACCTCTGGTGAAGTTATCGGAATTATTGCGGCGACCAATCCTGCGGATGTTATTGCAGGGCTTGAAAGAGTTAAGTCATACATTGAATTTGAAGCGGGTTTTCAGTGTGCCAATGAAGCGGGAGATATTGCCTATTTTGCGCATTTAGTCTCATCAACTGGCACGTTTTTATCTCAAGAAGCAGGGGTAGGAACAGGGGAAGCTCTCGCGTATTTAATTGCACCGCCACTTGAAGCTATGGTTGGGTTAGACGCAGCCCTAAAAGCGGCTGATGTGACTTTGGTGAATTTATTTGCTCCCCCATCAGAAACAAACTTTGGTGGTGGTCATTTAACAGGGTCTCAAGCCGCGTGCCGGGCAGCGTGTGAGGCATTTGAAGCCGCAGTGATTGATGTTGCCCGCAACCCTATTGCAAACTGATTTTAGGAGTAGTCGATGAATCCGTTGTTAAAACAGGTTCAAGACAGTGGTGTTATTGGCGCAGGTGGGGCAGGATTCCCCACTTACGTTAAGCTAGACTGTCAGGTGGATATGATCTTAGCGAATGGTGCAGAGTGTGAACCTTTATTATATAAAGATCAGGTTCTTATGCAGCGTTGGACGAGTGACTTTTTTGGCGGAATGCTGCTTGCTATGCAAGAAGTAGGGGCAAGCTGTGGCGTTATTGGGATTAAAAAGAAAAACACAGATACCATTGCCATACTTGAAGCGACATTACCTAATACGATTGTTTTATGTTTGATGGATGATGTGTATCCCGCAGGGGATGAAGTTGAATTAGTTTACAAAGCGACAGGTAAACGCATTCCTTCTGGAGGCTTACCAAAAGACATTGGTGTGATGGTGAATAACATTGAATCGTTTATCAATGTGTTTCGAGCGTCAAAGAATATTGCGGTTACAGAAACCATGATCACCGTTCATGGTGAAGTGGTTACTCCTTACACGGCTTGGCTTCCAATTGGTATTACTTACCAAGAGGCGATAGATTTAGCGGGAGGGGTGACTTGCCACGATTTTGTGGTGGTTGAGGGTGGCCCTATGATGGGGTCGGTCACGGAGGATTTATCTCAACCTGTGACCAAAATATCGAGTGGCTTACTTGTGTTACCAAAAACAAACCGAGTGGCTCGTATTAAACAACGCAGTGAAAAAGATTTACTTCGTATTGGTAAGGCGGCCTGTGATCAATGCAGATTATGCAGTTCAATGTGCCCAAGAGGTTTGCTTGGTTATCCAATTCAGCCTCATTTAGCTATGCGTTCGTTGCAAGTGTCTGGTGTAAATAACTTACCTGACGCATTGGCAGCGCAAGCGTGCAGCGGATGCAACTTATGTACAATGTGGTCGTGCCCTGAAGGGCTAGACCCAAGTCGAGTATGTGGTATAACAAAAAGAACCCTGCGAGATAATAATCAATTACTTACTCCAGTTCAATTACAAGAAAGAACCATTGATGTTCATCCATTAAGGGAATATCGAGGTGTGCCAACTAAGCGTTTAGTTCGTCGTTTAGAATTAACTGATTATATTCATATTAAAGCGGAATTCATTGAGTTTGATGAATTGAAAAATCAAACGTCAACAAAAATACCAGTCAATATAAATCAAGTCACTATTCCTTTATCTCAACATATTGGTAAGCCTGCGGTAGCAATAGTTAAGGTAGGTGATAGTGTGAAAAAAGGTCAAATTATTGGTCAGGCAGCCCCTGATGCATTAAGTGTTTCTGTGCATTCAAGTATTGATGGCACCGTTATTTCAGTGGATAACGTTATTGTTATCAAACGAATTTAGAAAGAGATCGTGATGTTAACTTCAATAGGTTGTATCGAATTAAATTCAATAGCTCGTGGTTTTTTAGTCTCTGATGCGATGTTAAAATCGGCAAATATAGATATTTTATTTAACCGAACTATTTGTCCCGGAAAATTCATGATTATGGTGGCTGGTGATGTCGCTTCCGTTAATGCCGCGATTGATACTGGGTTGCGAATTGGGGGTGGTGAAGTTGTGGATGACTTGGTTATTGCGAATGTTCATCCTGATGTATTTCCTGCTATTTCAGGAACGAGAGTGGTAGAAAAAACAGGGGCATTAGGCATTGTTGAAACCTTCTCTGTTGCTGCCATTGTAGAGGCTGCAGATGCGGCAGTAAAAGCGGCTAATGTGGAGTTATTAGAAGTTCACATGGCGATGGCGATTGGTGGGAAAGGATTTGTGACGTTAACCGGAGATGTTGCGTCAGTACAAGCCGCCGTTGATGCCGCTGCAGAAAGAATAAAAGGAAAAGGCGTACTGGTAGATAAAGTGGTAATTGCCCAACCCTCGAAAGAGATTTTACAAGGTACGATTTAGTTTATTAATGATTAACACGTTGATTTTTAAATATTTGCATATCATTTTTTAGGGAAAAATATCATGAATGACATTATTATATACATTATGGTCGGCTTTATGATTCTGGGTGCGGTTGATAAAGCACTTGGAAATCGTTGGGGGTATGGCGAAAAGTTTGATGAAGGTTTCATGGCAATGGGTGCGTTGGCATTAGCTATGGTTGGTGTGGTTAGTTTAGCGCCTGTGCTTGCAACGTTACTTAGTCCTGTAGTTGTGCCTTTGTATACCGTTTTTGGTGCTGATCCCGCTATGTTTGCAGGCACGTTATTAGCGAATGATATGGGAGGTTACCCATTAGCAATGAGTATGGCTCAAACACCAGAAGCGGGTAACTTTGCAGGGCTAATTTTAGGCTCAATGATGGGGCCAACGATTGTGTTTACCATTCCTGTCGCGTTGGGCATTATCAATAAAGAAGATACGCCTTTTCTTGCTCGTGGTGTATTAATTGGCTTAACGACTATTCCTGTAGGTTGCTTGGTTGGTGGCTTATTTGCAGGGTTTGATTTAGCGATGATCTTAGGCAATCTTGTTCCTATTGTTATTGTAGCAGGGTTAATCGCCGTCGGTTTATGGCTAAAACCAGACGCGATGATCCGTGGGTTTGAAGTTTTTGGTAAAGGTGTTATTGCGATAATTACCTTAGCCTTGGCTGCCATTGTGGTTGAAACCTTAACAGGGTTTGTTGTTATTCCGGGTATGGCACCAATTTCGGATGGTATTGAAATTATTGGTTCAATTGCGATTGTTTTAGCAGGTGCGTTCCCGATGGTTCATTTCATAACTAAGCATTTTAATAAGCCATTAATTAAGCTTGGCCGTGCGATGGGCATGGGTGAAACTGCAGCAGCGGGTTTGGTGGCAACATTAGCCAACAGCATTGCAATGTTTAATATCTTAAAAGACATGGATAACCGTGGAAAAATCATTAACGTTGCCTTTGCCGTGTGTGCTTCTTTCGCTTTTGGTGATCACCTTGGTTTCACTGCTGCTGTGAATAGTGATTTAATTTCAGCGGTAGTATTAGGTAAATTGGTTGGTGGTGTGTCGGCCTTATTTATTGCGGTATACGTAACACGTAATATGAACGTGGCTGAAAAATTAGAAACAGAAGATAAAGCAGAAGAAAAAATAGCGTAGATTATCGTCTACCTTAAATATAGGTAATAAAAAAGCCAAACAAGGTTATCCCTGTTTGGCTTTTTTGTAACTTAATTTTTTATAGTGTGACTATAATATAGTTACGTTTAGTTAGTACCTACTATGGTTGCTGCTTTGTTGGAGCAAGTGCAATCTCACGGATACATACGTTTTGAGGCTGTTGGTAAGCAAAAGATACTGCACGAGCGATATCATCAGCAGCTAGAACGCCACCCATGCTTTCTTTCCATTCACCGTAACCGTCTTTGATCTCTTGAGAAGTTGTATGAGTTAGAAGCTCAGTTTCAACGGCACCCGGTGCAATCGTAGTTACACGAACGTTTGATAAAGCCACTTCTTCACGAACGTTTTCAGAGATAGCGTGAACCGCGAATTTAGTACCACAATAAGCTGCATGGCTTGGGAACGTCTTCTTACCAGCAATAGAGCTGATGTTGATAATAGTACCCGTGTTACGCTCCATCATAGGTGCTAGAACCGCTTGCATGCCATTTAGAAGACCAATAACGTTTACATCAAACATGGTCTTCCACTCTTGTGCGTCTTGAGTGTCAATTTGGCCAAGAAGCATAGCGCCTGCGTTGTTGATTAGCGCATCAACAGGACCGAACTTAGCTTCACCTTGAGCGATTGCTGCATCAAAAGACGCTTTGTCTGTTACGTCTACTTTTACAGATAAAGAGTTTGGTAAGTTTAGAGCTTCAAGACGGTCAATACGACGAGCAAGAAGAAGCAGAGGATGACCTTCATCGCTTAAACGACGTGCGATAGCTTCACCAATACCAGAACTTGCACCTGTAATAACAACTAATTTTTTCATCTTCTATTTCCTCAATAAATTCAACAAGCAAACGAATTCAGAACCCTGTTTCGTTGCGATGGATGTATATTAATAAAAACCTTATTGTTGATATATAGCTATTTACTTGAAACTCTGTTGCTGTACTGCAACAATAAAGGGGTCTATTTACTGTGGTGGCTTTATGATTAACCAAATCAACCTTACTGATATTCGCTCTTTTGTTCTTATTGCTCGTTTAGGCAACTTTACTAAAGCAGCAGAAACACTTGATGTCTCTCGCTCTCATGTTTCTCGTCAAATAAGTAGTCTTGAAAAACAAATGGGCGTGACATTATTAATACGCACGACTCGGACTTTACGTTTAACAGAAGCAGGAAAGCATTTTTATTACCAGTGTGAGCAAGCCCTTCATACTATAGACCAAGCGTTGTTATCTGCTGTTGATGATGTAGAAAAAGTACAAGGAGAGATAAAAGTGAACTGCGTAGGCGGGCATTTAGGTGAGGTTGTTATTGCTGAAATCGTTAATACATTTATGCAGCAATACCCAGATGTTTCGATCAGCTTAGATTTTAGCAGTAATCGTGTCGATCTAATTGAAGAAGAATTTGATATAGCGTTTCGCATGGGTACTTTAGATGACTCCGGTTTTGTGGCTAAAAAACTATTAACGATAGATATGGGAACGTTAGCAAGTCCAGAGTATTTGGAAAGAAGAGGGCGACCTAGCCATCCTAAGGAATTAAATCAACATCATTGTTTAACAGGATCTGTGCGTAAGTGGCATTTTCAATCGACACAATCGCAAGATTATTATGATGTGACAGTGAAAGGGAATTTACAGTGTAAAAATGGACGAGTATTAGTTGCTGGTGCAATCGCAGGCAATGGAATTATTCGTGTACCTTTGATTTATTGCCAACAAGAATTGGATGATAATAAATTAGAGCAAGTGTTTGCTGAGTGGGTTATTCCAAGTGTCGATTTTTCAGCTATTTATCATCGAGATCGATATCAACCTAAACGAATAAGAACCTTCATTGATTTTGTTTATTGCTATTTATCTCACTAAAATATGACCTTACACCACGTTTATCGTGAAGTATTATTGTTACTATTATTGATAGTGTCTATTATTCAGAGTAATGGATTGTTAAATGTTTATTATCAGGGCTGATATAATGAATGTTCGATTAAAATTAGTTTTATTTCTCATCTTGCTATTCTCTATTTCCATTGTGGGCTCTATATTAACGTTAAAATTAGAGTCTTATGGTGATGAAAAACTAAGTTGGGTCATTCACACTCATAATGTGATAGCGAGTTCAGAAAAATTACTTAGTAGTATGAAAGATGCTGAGACTGGACAACGAGGCTATCTTTTAACGCAAGAAGTTATGTACTTAGAACCTTATTATACGGGTATATCTAGTGCTCTAAAGTATTTTCAAGACCTGAAAATGCAGACACAGGATAATATAGATCAGCAAAAGGCTCTTGAGCATATAGATAAATCAATAAAATTAAAATTGGATGAATTGGCTTTAACTGTTGAATTGGTTCAATACGATAATTTATCTCAAGCCTTAAGGGTTGTGAAAGAAAATAGAGGTAAAGATTATATGGATGATTTAAGATCCGATCTTACCCAATTTATTAATATAGAATTATTGTTACTTGAAAAGCGTAAAGGTGATTTTAAAGAGAATAGAACACAGCTTGTTACGTTAATTAAAATGCAAATGGTATTGCTAATCTTTTTAGCCATAGCCACCATTTTTTTTATGAAACGAAATTTATTTGATCCATTAAATCTTTTGCTTTCAAGTACTAAAAAAATGCAACAAGGTGAAAAATTAGATATTTCTGATGTTGTTGAAGATAATGAAATGGGAAATCTTCTTGCGGCTTTCTTTAAAATGAATGAGGTTGTACACGAAAAAGCAGAAGTATTAGCTTATAAAGCCCACCATGATGAACTTACAGGTTTGAAAAATCGGAGTATGGTGAATACTGAACTGCAATGTGCGCTTCATCATGGTGAAAAAACACAAACTAAAGTTGCCGTTTATTTCTTGGATTTGAATAAGTTTAAAGAAATAAATGATTCATTGGGGCATGATATTGGTGATCTGGTTTTAATTAAAACAGCCCAATTGCTGACAGAGACGATTCGTTCTAAAGACAAAGTATTTCGATTAGGTGGTGATGAGTTTTTGATTATTGGACAAGATATATCTCAGAGCTCAGGTATTAAAAAATTGACGTCAAAATTGTTAGAACAGTTCAAATTTCCAATACTTATTAATGAAAAATCAATGATGATATCTCCCTCTATTGGAGTCTCTATTTATCCTGATGATAGTCTGAGGGGAGAAGAATTGGTCAAATTTGCAGATATTGCCATGTATGAAGCGAAAAAAGAACAGGGCAATAACTGCTGTGAATTTGATGTATCAATGCTTAAAAGAGACAATGATTAGGCTTCTATTTTTTGCCATTTTTAAGGTGATAACGGTTTTTTCCTAATAATTTAGCGTGATACATCGCTTCATCTGCTTGTTGTAATGCGCTTTCTAAATCTCGTTTACTGTTTCTATCCCAATAATAAACCCCAATACTCGCGGACACTTTTGCCTCATTGTTTTTAATTATGATAGGTTGACTAATTTCTTCTAGAATATGTTGAGATATGGAATGAATATTATATTCTTGATTCGTTCTTTCATTAGGTAAATAAAGACCTAATAAAAACTCATCTCCTGATAAGCGAGCGACAAGATCATACTGGTATACGCAGTTGGTAAGTCGTTGAGCGATTATTTTTAATAATGCATCACCAGACTGATGTCCATAGGTGTCGTTTACCGCTTTAAAACCATCAAGATCGATAAACAGAATATAAGCGGACCTTCCTTTTTTATGTAGATCAAGAAGGTTATGATAAATGTTTTTCTTATTTGCTAGTCCTGTTAATGCGTCATGATTGGCTTCAAAACTGAGTCTTTTTAGCTCAAGTTCTTGAGTTTGGTCACTAATTGAAATAATGAATGATTCTACTTTGTCATCACTGTTTTTAATGGTTGTGATTGTAATTAAACAAGGTAACCAGGCTCTGGTGTCTCTTAAATTATCGGATAATTCTAAGCTTGATACTTCAGTTTTAACGTTAAGAAAGCCATGTTTCAGTAATTGCTTAAATACCGTAAATGAAAGCTCAATGGGTTCTCGTAAATACAGTTGATTTAGGTTGTCTATTTGCCCAAAAATTCGAATAAAAGCATTGTTTTTAGTTTCGATATTTAATTTTCGACTTAATACGATGGCAGAAATTGGATTCTGGTCAAAAATCATTTCAGCCATACGTTGGCGTTGCTCTGCAAGATAACGATTACTGATATCTTCAACATGTATTAATGAGTTTTTGTCTCCAGCGATAGGGTATGTTGATATCTGATACAGTTTGCCTGAAAGCTGATGACGAAGCACTATAGGATCCAAGCGTTGATGCTGCTTAATATGCTCTTGTAACGATATTAATCGGCTCTTTGGTTCAAAGCTACTCAAAATTATATCAATGAACTGGATGTCTAGATCTACAACAATATTAATGTTTTCAACCGTAATGGATGACAATAATTGATGAGCCGCTGGATTGTAATAAGTGATTTTTTTATTTGGAGAGACCACTAATAAGCCTTGCTCTAGGGAATCAAGCACTTGGTTTATATAGTGGTTTTTATCTTCTAAATGTTGAAACGCTTGAGTTAGCAGATTGTCTCGATGGCTGAGATTATCTAACATTTCATTAAAACAGCGAGTTACCATACCTAGTTCATCTGAATGTAAAACAGAGAGGCGTTGATTTGTGACCCCTTTTTTAATGACGCTTTGCATTGAATGAAAGATAGATAATAACGGCATAGCAATCAGTCGATGTAATCTGTGAGCAAAGAATAAAGCTAAGCTAGATAACAACACGGTTATGAATAAAAAGACAGTAATGATCTGATTACGCTGTTGGAACATTTTATCTTTAGATGCCCATACCGTTAGGTTTCCAAGATGTTCATTTTCTAGGGTAATAGGCTGCGTGATAGCAAAAAAGATTGAATCATTACAGCTGATGTTTTGTTGAACCCATTGGCAATTCATTGGTAACTTATCAAGTGTGGCAAAAGATTCTTTATTTATATCTTCAACATAAGCAGCAATTATTTCTGGGTCAAAAGAAAGGGCATTCATTTGATCTAAAACCGTTATTTTGTCATTGAAGATTAATGCTCCAGATAAGTTACTGGCAATCCCTTGGGCTAAAATTGACGTACGGGTATACAAGTTAGCACTGTGTGTGACACCGACAAAATAAGCAACACTTGCACCTAAAATAATACTACTAAGTGTAAGCAGCGTCCAAATAGGATAAATCACTTTTTTTCGCAACGGTAGCGAACTAAACCAAAGATGGATCATAGTGATCCCTCATCGTTAGCTATGTTCGAGACGGACAGTAGTTGTGAACGTAAAGAGAGCCCGGTTGGAGCAATGTGTTTTAAACTGATCAAAGGCTTAATTCGATTATTTATTTTAATAAAAGCAATCATGCCTCCTGAATGAATGAAGGATTCTCCGTCGCCGACTAAAAGAGCGTGTGGCTGTGAAGTCTGAAACTGTTTAATCATGATTGGGTCTTGAGTTGAGAGATAAATAACGTGACAGCTATTTGGTTGAATGTCACTGATTGAAGAATAAGGAATGAATGTTGCTTGAGCTGGTTTTTTATTTATTAAGGCTCGTAATGTGTTGCTTATATCTGATGATGCTTCAGAGCAAAAATTGAATTTTTGATTACTAGGGGCAAACGCGCCCCAAGTTGTTAAGAAGGCAAACCGAAAGAGATAGACGGCTTTTAAATTATGGTCTTGAATATTTTGGGTATTTGCTTTGAGTGCAAAACTACTTATAGGTAAAGCCAATAAAAGGATCAGGCACACCATCATTTTATAGGGAAGTCTATAAAATGATGAAAGGGACGAACTTGCCTGTGCTTTTATTATTGGCATAGCTATATGAAATTCCAGCTCAATTCAGCATAATATTGAGTGCCGTTGGCAAAAGGGTTTAATTGTTCTGAGTATTCTTTTACTTGGTCGTTTCCTAGGTTTTCAGCACTGATTTTTACGCTTGGCCATGTTGGTTTGTGCTGCCAGTGAATTGACATATCAAGAGTAACTAACTCTGGCCATACAAGATAATCATCGCCATAATTTCGGTATGCGGCTACCAATTTTTCATCAGGCTTAGAGGCTGAAACGTAATTAACAACAGAAGAAACCCAAAGTGTTGGATGAATATCCCACATCATGTGCAGTGTTGCATAATGATTGGGTGTATTTTCTAGATCTAAAATAGGTAAGTCGTTTGAACCACAAATAGATCCAGAGCATTCGCCTTTAATCGTTTTATAACTATAGTTAGCATTAACGTGCAATACATTAATTGGCTGCCATTGCATACTCAATTCACCGCCCATCGTTTCTTGAGAAAGAGGGTCGATGAGTTGGACATACATATCATGAATGACAGTACCAATAGCTCCGTTTGAATGATCTTGGGAGATATAAACAAATCCCCCCATATTCTGATACGCCCTTACGTTATCGTGTTGACTGTAAAATAGGCTTGCACTGAACTGAAATTGGTTATGTTGCCAATAGCGATATCCAATCTCATAAGTATCAACGGATTCCATTTCTAGATCACGATTACCTAAGTATTTATAAGCTTGCAGATAATCAACAGGACCAATCGTGCCATTTACAGGTTTGTCATAAACATTCCCCGTTGCTGGGTCATAATAACCACATGAATTACAAGAGTAATTTTCTTGAAATTGTGTATCTAACTCTAAACGAGAAGGCGTTATTACCGCACGTCCCCAGCCCATCCAAAGGCGTTGATTATCGGTTAGTTTTTGTAATAATCGAGCTTGAGGTTGAGAGTAGACTTCTTCGGTTATATTGGCATATTGCCAACGGTTACCTAATGTCACCTCTGTGGATTCGGTAATATTAAACGTCCAGTTTGCGTATAACCCGTAGCTTTGGTTCAGAAATTCATGCTCTTCAATAGTGCGAACATAAGGAGATAGATATTGCTCTTGTTCAGTAAATTGAGCGTATTCTTCATCAATAATACGAGCATTTGCACCGAGAGTTAAAATTCCCCAATCTTGAGTGTTAAATGTGTAGCGGCTGTCTAAATCTATACGAGTAAAACTTGCAGGTTCATTGGTGCTGTCTGAATCACTGTAGGTTACCCAAGCTTGGTTCTCCCATTGATCGCCATCTGACTTTTCATGAAGATATTGAATACCAGCGAAGAGCTCTTGTGAGTTCATTTCTGTTAGAAACGCATCATAATCACTTTGATGTGATGCAGGATTCAAAAATGCAGGTGTGTAGGTTAACCATTGGTATTCTTCGCGTGAGCGAATGCCACCAAATTGAATAGAAACGGTATTTTGAAGATTCTGATAATCGGCACGTAAACCAAATCGTTCGGTTTGTACTTCTAAGTTACGTAAGTCTTTTAGGTGAGCGTCTTCATCAGTAAAAGGAGAATGTTCTAGTAGCTCTATATAGCCTGATAGGTGTGTGTTTGTGTTAATTTGAGCGCTGTGATGTGCTTTATATTCACGATAATCATAATTACCCACAGAGGCGCTAAGTTGAGCTTTTGGCGCACTTTCTGCATCTTTGGTGATGATATTTATGAC
This sequence comes from Aliivibrio sp. 1S128, assembly GCF_001691065.1. Lineage (NCBI taxonomy): Bacteria > Pseudomonadati > Pseudomonadota > Gammaproteobacteria > Vibrionales > Vibrionaceae > Aliivibrio > Aliivibrio sp. 1S128. The sequence continues at coordinate 23,259 of NZ_MAJV01000069.1, forward strand.
ACCATTAACCGCATTACCACCCCATATCGTGCCTACAGGACCTAATACCACTTCTATGCGGTCAATATTATCTAAACTAACAGGTAAAGTATCCCAATTGACACCAGAATAAAGAGGGTTAACGACACTTCTTCCATCGATCATGACAAGTAGAGTGTTGTTTTCTCCTTGGTTTTTACTTCGAGCTGAAATAGTCCAATCATAGTCAGAAAATTTAGTTACATGCAGGCCTGGAGCAAGCACTAATACATCGGCAATGGAGCGAGCACTAGATCGTTCAATTTCTTTGGATGTGATTACATGTACAGCGGCAGGAACGTCAGACAAGCTTAATGATGTTTTCGTTGCGGTAACGACTTTAGTATCAACAAGAGAATCTAATGGCATATTAAGTAATGCATCTAGATCATTAAGTCCATCATCTATATTTGCGATAACAGGAAAAGACATAAGGGCAGACAAAGCATAAAAAAGTTGAGTTCGAGATAGTATCTGCATGACGTTCAATCAACACCAAATATAATTTAATTATAAGGTATAAAGTAAATACCCATTTTGTATATTTTGAGTTAAATCTTACATTTAAGATATCATTATGAAGTTAATTTTCGTGTAACTTCAAAATATTACGAATTAAATTTCATTACACCAATGAGATTTTAGAAAATAATACGACTAAAAGAAACGGTGAGTTGGTGTGATTGAGAAATATTAAAGGGGCATTTGAAACATTGTATTAAATGTTGAGTGTGTAGATCATAAAAAAGCCGATACACGTTATAACGTATCGGCTTTTTTAAGAACATTAAGCTGTTTGTAATTGCATTCTTTGTATTGGTTTATCATTAATAGGTAAATGAATTAATGCCGCACAGAAAGCTAGAACAACCGTAGACCACCAGATTGGTTCGTATGAGCCATAGTAATCATAAATACGACCGCCAGCCCAAGCGCCTAAAAAGCTGCCAACCTGATGAGTAAAGAAGACTAAACCATACAGAGTTGATAAGTAACGAGCCCCGAATATTTGTCTCACTAAGCCAGAGGTTAATGGCACTGTACCCAACCAACAGAAACCAATCGCACCACCAAAGATCGCCGCCGTATGCTCGGTGACAGGCAAAGTGACGAACGCGCCAATAACGATAGTACGTACAAAATACAGTGCTGACATTACGTGTCGCTTGCTGTACTTATCACCCATCACACCCCAGAAGTATGAACCAAAGATATTAAAAATACCCACATAAGCCAATGCCATTGCGGCACTTGAAGCCGGCAGATCTTTATCGGCTAAGTAACTAGGTAGATGCGTAGCAATAAACATCACATGGAAGCCACACACAAAGAACCCTGCGTGGATTAACCAGTAACTTTTGTTAGCAAATGCTTCTTTTAGCGCCTCAGTTAATGTTTGTGTATTTTCTTCTTCTGTTTGTTTTTTTGATGGCTTTGCTGTTTTCATAAACAGAGCAAAGGTAATAATAAGTGAGCATAGCATTGCAAAGACTTGCAGCGCGAATTGCCAATTAAAGTCATGCATTAAAACTTGAGCCCCTGGAATGACAGCAAACATACCAAAAGAGCCGGCAGCCGTCGTTAAACCAAAAGCTTTAGCGGCATGTTCAGCAGGAACGACTTTAGCGACAGCGCCTAGAATAATCACATAACTGGTTGCACTTAAACCGAAACCAACCAAAGCGCCAAGAGATAAATACAACATACTTGGTTCTGTTGCGACAGAAGTAAGAACAAGCCCTAACGCATAAGAAACGGCACCAAGCATAATAATGCGCTTAGATCCCCACTTGTCTGATGCCATGCCAACAAAGGGTTGAAAAACACCAAATAATAGATTTTGTAGCGCTACAGCAAAGCTAAAAAATTCACGACCTGTTTGGAAATGGTCTGAAATTGGCATCATAAAAATACCGAATGATTGTCTGATCCCTAGACTGATAATTAAAATCCCGATCCCAAGCCATACTAGTGGTGGAAAGCGAAAAATACTCATAATGTGCTCTTAATGGTGATGATGAGAATGATGGTGGCTTTCGTCTTGCCCTGTTTGCTGATGACACCCACTGTTTACGGCTTGTTGAGCTAATAAGTTCAACAAAGCAGGTGAGTTATGAACGGCAATAAGGGATAAAACTAATAACACACTCATTCTGACCAATTGAGCGAAAATGGATTGTGAAAACATGCAGCGCTCTTAGGGTTAAAAATAAGAGCGCGCATAGTAGAGAAAGGCAGTATATGAAGCAAATGACTATTTGTAAGGGTAACTATGAATTTTATGCATATATTATTTATTAAGGAGGCCGTTTATTTTCGTTAATCGAGAATTTCACCAACAACGACATCTTCCACTTTACTATTTAAGAATAAATTACGTTTAATAATAGGTTCAACGGCAGCTAATGAAGCAGACACGCCAGGCCAGCTGTCAGTGTGTGCGGCTAATTCAATATAAGCCACGTTATCTCTTATTCTAAAGTGTGTAACTCTGGCTGAGTTTTTATAATTAGAGACAAAAATATCTTTAGCACTTTGTTCTGCAAGGTTTTTAAAGGATATTTTAGGAATGCATTCACTTATAAATTGAACCGAATTTAATGGACTCTCCCCGCCTTCTTGTGAAAACCGAGCCATAGAATTACGATAGTCTAAAATGTTTTTAGGTAGAGAAAAAATAAATTCATTCTTCTTGCACTCAGAACTTTTTAGTTCAATCTCTTGCTCAAATTGGCAACCACTAAAGAGAAGTAATAGTGGCATGAGAGATAATAATTTTTTCATGGATTGAACTCGAGTAATTGATTTCTATTAATAAAATAAGTTTATAGGATTGAGTGTCTAAAAAGTGCCTTTATTTTAATAAAATGAGTAAAAAACAAAGTAGAGATCATTTTACCTTGATTTGTAGTCCATAGTATTAAATTGGCTTTAATCTTAAAATTAAAGGCCGTAATACGAAAGAGATAATTTAAAAGGAAAAAAGATGAAGTTTATTTGGTTAAAAATAGTGATTACGATATTAGTTTTTGCAATGTTGTTTGGTGTCGTTTTCTATCAAGTACAGAGTGGCGTGGTATAGCGATTGTGGTTTTCATTCGATGACTAGAAATAGAATGCGGTTTCGAAAACAATGGGTCGCCTTCTGATTTATTAGTCAAGCTATTCCATCGTGAAGGAGTCAATGTTTATAAAAATAATAGGTTTGATCTCTATTAAATGAAAAAAGATAGGCTAAGTAATTACCTTATTGAGCTATTTTTATCTAAGCTAATAAATAGGATATAAAGAACCTAAAGTAAGAAAGGGATGCAATATGAAAGGAATTATATTTTCAGAGTTTTTAGAATTAGTTGAAGATACGTTTGGTTTAGAAATTTGTCAGGAAATGCTGGATCAAAATAACGATGAAGGGGCTTACACCTCTGTAGGGACCTATGATCATAAAGATTTAGTGAAACTCATTATTTCATTAAGTAAATTAACCGGCATCAGTATTGAAGATTTGCAGGAAGTATATGGAAAGTCTGTTTTTCTTACATTGTTTAATAGTATGCCGGGTTTAAAGGGCAAGTCGTCTTCAACGTTTGAATTTATTAAGCAAGTAGAAAACTATATTCACATTGAAGTGAAAAAATTATACATAGATGCAAATCCGCCGCAATTTACTTTTATTTCAAGCACTGAATCTGAAATGGTAATGGATTATATTTCAGCACGTTGTTTTTCCCATGTGTGTTTTGGCTTAATACAGGGGTGTGCAGATCATTTTAATGAGAAGATTGATATCCAAATGACACCAATTCAAGACGATGGTTCTCAAGTACGTTTTACCCTAAAAAAACAGTAAGGTGTATTAAGGGATAATTATGGATAATGAGAAGATGCTTGAGTTGTTGAATCGTAAAATTCAACGAGAAAAAGCGGCGCGTAAAGCTGCTGAAGCATTGTTGGAGAAAAAAAGTCATGAACTTTATATAGCGAAACAACTGGTAGAAGAAACGTTATTGATCGTAAAAGAACAAGCGGAAAAAGACGTCGAATTACTCCAATTTAAAGGGTATTTAGACGCGATCTTGTTGGATTATAATCAAGCATTTTTACAAGATGAACCATCAAGTATTTTATTGCAACGACTGCTAGATGATTTGGCAAGTATCGACAGTATTGCCTCATTATGCTTAACCGTGGCACCTGAATTAAATGTTCATGGGCATATTCAATCGGTGTTAGTTGCTGGAGATTATGTTGAGAGTGAAGATCAAATTCATTCTAATTCAGAGTTCAATTGGAGCCGAAATGGGGCTCATATAATTGTGTATTTACATCATGAAGATGAGCGATGTGGCTCATTACAATTTACTTTTAATCAAGCACCAAATAAAACATGGCATCAAACTATTGAAAAACAATGTCGTTTATTTTCTGAAATGTTAAGTGCCGCGTTTGTTCGTCAACATTTGCTTGAAAAAACGATAAAAGAGAAACAAAGAGCAGAGAATTCAGAGCAATCTACCCGTGATTTTGTAGCAATGATAAACCATGAACTAAGGACACCTCTTAATGGTCTACTGGGGTCTGCAGAGTTAATGGAAGACAGTGATATCACCAGTTATCAGCAAACGCTGTTAACAACGATTCATCAATCTGGCGAAATGCTAAGGGTCATTATTAATGACCTACTTGATTTTAGTAAAATGAATGCGGGAATGCTTCAGTTAACGAGCATCCAATTTGAACCTGCGATATTAATTCAGACCATTAAACATATTTTTGCTCATCAAATAGAAGAAAAAAGATTGAGTTTTGTTATCGAGATAGAAAATACACTACCCGCTGAATTGTGGGGAGATGTTGACCGAATTCAACAGATATTAGTAAACTTGATTGGTAACGCGATTAAATTTACGAGAGAAGGAGAGGTCATTTTTTCTATTTCTTGGCATGAGAATGCACTACGTTTTATTGTGTCAGACAGTGGGTGTGGGATCCCTCTTGAAAAACAAGCGACGCTATTTGACCCATTTACTCAGGTTGATAATTCAAGCCAACGACAGTTTGAAGGCACCGGCTTGGGGCTTTCTATTTGTAAATCACTGGTTGATAAAATGGAAGGCGAGTTAACGTTAAAAAGTGAGTTAGGTAAAGGCGCAGTATTTACAGCTACTATTCCACTAATCGTTGCTTCTAAGAAAAAATTGGAATCGAAAGAATGCGCTGATTGTACTCATTCAATTGATGGGCTTTCAGTTTTAGCTGTCGAAGACATTAAGATGAACCAAGTTATCTTGAATATGATGTTAACAAAAGTAAATATACAACCAGATTTTGCGAATGATGGTCAAGAAGCTTTGGTATTTTTAGAGCTGAAAGACGTTGATATTATTTTAATGGATTGTCGAATGCCGATAATGGATGGTTTTGAAACAACAAGAAGGTTGAGAGAGCAAGGGTACAATAAACCGATAATAGCCTTGACTGCAGGAACAACCTCAACCGAGGTAGATAGCTGTGTGAATGCAGGAATGGATGATATTTTGCATAAGCCATATAAAGCGAAAGATTTAGAAAAAATGCTAATGAAATGGAGTTGTTCTTCTTTTTCTGGGAACGATAAGGTATAAAAAAGCCCAGCTCTCATTATGAGTACTGGGCTTTGTCTTTTAAATTAAGCGCTATGCATTAGATAATGCAATTTCTTCTGCTTTTTTGCTGCTTTCAAGCATTTTACGAATAACAATTGAAGCGGCAAATGCAACGCCAACCATGACTACCGCTAAGATAGTAAGCAGTTGGAAGTAGTTGCCGTAAACGGTTTGTACAAATTCCTGCGTAATCACTTGGCCTTTCTCTTGGGCGATAGACGTTGAGAATACCGCACCCACAATACCACTTAGTGCGATAGCAACAGAGAATAAGCTTACAGAGAAGTTTTCAATATGCTTTGGTGCAACAGACAAGATGAATGCAACCACTAAGCTACCCACAATAACTTCAGCAAAGGCTTGGAAGAAGTGGATAAGTAGGAATACTTCAGGACGAATAATCGCATCTTCACCAACACCCATCACAGCCATGGTTAAAATACCAAATGCAATTGCCGTTAGAATGAAAGAAAAACCAATTTTTGTTGCCGTTGAAAGGTGAATCTCACGCTTTGCAAGTGCAGAGAAAATCATCGCAATTACAGGTCCAGCCACAATACACCATAGCGGATTCATTGCCATAGATGCTTCAGGAGCAATTGGAATTAAATTAAATAAATCGCCACGCATGGTATTAATACTAACCATGGTCATTGATGTCATCATCTGGCCATAATAAACAAAGAAAGCGGTTGTTAATGCCGTCATGATTAAAATGGTACCCATCTTCAAGGCATCTGCCTTTTCAGATTTAATCATTAAGTAAATAAAGTAACCAATAGCGGCAAGACCAATGGCATAAACGATGTTCTGTCCGATATCCATGTTGGAAAACATGAAGAACACAAGAGCAATCATTGCTGCTGAGGTGATTAAAAAAGCAATCCAGTTTTTTGTACTTACCGGCGTTTGATCAATCTCTGCTCCAACTGTTAATAGAGATTTACGGAAAATAACCAAGGTGGCCAATGCAAAGAAGGCTAAAATAGAAGATAACAGGAAGCTTCCGTGGAACCCAATAACAAGAACGAACATTGGGAATAAGTATTGGCCCAATAGAGCGCCAACGTTGTTAACCGAGTAGTTTACTGGGTAGCAGTTCTCAAAGTGCTCTTGAGTATCAAATGTGCGTTTGTAAAGGCTAGGGTAAGATGGCGACATTAAACCACGAGCGTAACTTGCTAACGCGATACCACATAGCGCCATAGGTACATTCGTAGTGTACGAGCCAAGAACTAACAAAGCATAACCCGTAGAGAAGCCAAGGTAACTGATGGTTAATGAACGATAAGCCCCTAAAAACTTATCCGCAATAAAACCGCCAGCAATCGCAAATAAAGGCCCGATTGATGAGAAAGCACCAACCACCATCATGGTGTCAGCCTCGCTATAATTTAGCTCTTCAAGGAAAAAGCGAGTTAAAATGACCATTACGCCATAGAATGATAAACCAAACATCATTTGGCAAAACATCATGGATTTATTTAGTTTGTTCCACATAAGGATTCTCTTTTAGATAATTACTCTTTGTATTTTACCATCAAAAGAATGTAACAAAGTACGTTATTCTTAAAGTACCATTGTGGAAATAGTGTAATGAAGGGTATTTTTTAGTGTTTTGTTTTATTAAATGCGAATGATTTTTTAGATTCTGTTTCTTCTGATGAGTAAGTAATCAATAATTAAATAGAAAATAGATGAATCATTCAAATTTTTAATTCTTTGAGCTATCTCATCTATTTTCCAAATACGAGAACGTAATCGTTAACGTTGAGTGATCAAGAACTCTAGTGCGCCCGTAATTGCTGCAACTTGAGCATCATTACATTCTTGAACGGTTACTTTATCACTGTCAGGGTAGACTTCCGTTGTCGAAACAAAATCCGCATTGGTTAGCCCTGCGCACAGTCCTAATTTCTTTGTTGGGTAGTTTATTACGCCTTCCTGCTCGACATCTGAACCAATAATTTGGTTGTTTTCATCAGGCGGTGCAATGTGAGTTACTGTACGCACTGAATCAATAATTGCTTTTTGAAATTCAGGAGCGGGTTTATCGGTATCACCCACGGTGTAAAACCCATCAGGAATATAACCTTCGATGTATTCTAATCCGTCACGCGCCGCTAATGCTGGGCGAAATTCGGTTTCATCGCTGTCAGTCGTTTCATGTAGATCGATATGAGCAAATACAGGCGTTTCTAATGAAGCGACTAATGCCATTAAACCTGCGGATTCTTCTGTTGGAGTGTCAGCGTAGAATGAACGGTTAGGATCCGTAGCTGTAGGATTCCAACGATTAATTACTTCATAACCCCAAGGACTGACACAAGGCGCAACAACAATATTAAACCACTGACTGTAATGCTCTGCTTTAGAGTCTATAAACTGCAAGGCACCGTGAACGCCTGATGTTTCATACCCATGAACACCACCACTGATTAATAAGGTAGGTTTAGCATTATCCCATTGGCGAGTTTTAATGCATAACAATGGAAAGCGATCTTCATCATACGATAATGCACCATATTGAGATACGTCAAAGCGATCAGCAAGAGCATGAATTTTAGTGACGACGTCTTCCTGATAAGATCGTTTTACTATCATTGTTGCTAACCAAATTGCTTTATCTTCTTCATTCCAAACTTGGCCTTGTCTACCAATTGGGTAGGTATAATTGTTTTTCATATCATTCCTTTATTATTATGCAGTTTTCATGTTTCTGAGCAAGCAGGACATGGTAACACTAATTTAGTTGTTCACGGTTCCATATAATACGATCACTGCCTCGATAGATACCAAAACGAATGATGGCTTTTATAGAATCTTCAAAAGAGTCATTTTGATCAACGTCTTGCTTTAACCAAGGTAATTCAAATAAAGACAGCGTTGGAATGACTTTTCCTTGGTTGCCATTACCCGGAGCACTGAATGTCATGCTCGTTAAACCATTATTTACATTGGTGTCAGTCAAACTTGCTGATGTCGTCCCTTTTCCTACTGGCAATGCCGCAGGATCATTCCCAACATCAAAGGTGAAATAATTCGGTTTTAGAGCAGTACACCTGTCGGTATTCTTTTCAAAACGTCCGCCAATGTATGATTCTGTTGTTATTTTTGATTCTAAAGACGACAGCTCTGAACCATAAGTATTCGCCATTGTAATTCGTCCCCATTCTTGTCTATGCTCAGGGGTCGCTGGGAAGTCATAATTAAGGCAAGCCCCCGACGAATTTACTTTATAGCAGATTTGATCATCGTCTTTTAGGTCATCGGCCGTTAGTTTTAGTGTAATTGCATCATTGGTAGGTGGGTGAGGAGCAAAGGGCTTTTTATAGCGCAACTCAGCACCTTGTAGTTGAACTTGGCTTTTATTTTTAATTTTTACCACGTTGCCAGCGGTAGCAAACCCACTACGATGACCAAGAATAGATAGGCTGTCAGTATCTATCACGTCAATATCAGAAGGTGTGGCAGCATAAGTTCTAAAATTCCAACCGTTTCGGTATTTCCACCAGTCGCCAATGTTGTAATTTTGAAGTTGCCCGCCAGTTTGAGAAAGAGGTGTTACTTCAAGCGTTGGAAGACGATTAAATTCAAAAGTTTGCCCCATGTAAGTATAAGAGCTACAGGCATCGGTAATACTTGGTTGTTCTGCTGACATTGAGAAATAAGCGGGCGTAAAACGACCAATACTCCCCGTTGATGCCGATTGAATTTGATAAGCGGTACTGCCAAGATAATTAGCCGGTGGTGTTACTGATATATCAAACACACCCACCTCACTAATGCTTTGTGTAATACGATTGGTCCCATCTTGTGATGCAACATGATCGTATTCATTGGCTAATAGATTACCCAAATTACCGCCTGATGATGCAATCGGAGCGATTAATTGATGATCAAGTAACAGCATGTTTTGTGCATAGTTAGGCGTTGTTGGGTTGTTTGCAATATAGGTATCACTATCGCTTACCCATGCGTGTGCTCTTACGTATAAATTAAATTCTTCTCCTGCATGCGCGAATATGGTGCAAGTTGGATCTTCTGAAGGGCAGTGACTGTTGGTCGTTGAATTGCGGCTATCGGCGACTAAAGCACTCAATCCAAGAGGGAAGCTTACAAATTGATCGCTGCCTTCAATATCTTGGTTATATGATTTTACGTATTTAGCATTGAGTTGCAGTTGCCCTGCATCGATATAATTTACCGTAATTTGTGCTTCATTATTGGCAAAGTTTAACGCAAAGGTTGTCGGGGATGCTTCTTGTTTTCCTATTTCATTCCATGAATTATTAACGAGTCCATATAGACTTGGTGAGCCAATAATATTCGTTTTGCTTGGTGAAATGTAATCAGACCACAACTGAATTTGTTTGGTACCAGTAAATGTACTGCCACAGCCTTTTATAGTTGCTGTCACTGGTTTATTGGCTAATTTATCAGGGACAACGACGGTTAATCCTTCCGATTTAAAATTAAGCGTACAGTGTTGATCATTTAATGCGCCACCATTAATACTACATAGGGTTTTACTAAATGGCTTAGTTGATGGCGATGAGCTATATACTCCTAAGGTAACGTCGCCTTGTGTCGGTTTACCTATAGATAGTTTCGCAATACCGTTTGTCATTGTGACGTTGTTGCCGCTTAACCAATATCCATCTGCACCGAGATTACTCGTATTAAGAGTGACATCAATCTCATCAGTAAATAAGCTTGAACAAGAGGCGTCAGCACACGCTCGTAACGTTACGTTAGATACATCGCAAGTAGAGCCTTGTCCTGAATGGTTAAATTCAAAATGGTCAATTTGCTCACCAATAGGTTTTGAATACAAAGCACACATTTTGAAATTATCAATTTCATGGGTGTTGTCTAGCATGCCTGTAGAGCCAGTTAATGACATGATGAAGTTTTCAGGGATCTCATCTTGATTGTATTGGTTATTTAGCACATTAATTGGGCCAATGAGCGGTTTGAAATTTGGAGTTCTTCCTACGGCAACAACACTTCGTTCAACGGTTACATTGGCGGTATTATTGCTTCTTGAATCTATGGTAATACGGTAGCGATGAGTTTCATTTTTCCCATCATTGCCATCAATACGAGGAGATACTGTCTCCCCATCAATATAGTTATAACCCGTATATTGTTGACCAGACCCTCGTAAAACAACAGATTGTGCCGTTGTACCACCAGAGGTCTTATTCCTTGTTCCGCCTTCTTTAGAGTAGTTTCCGTATTCATCTAACCCTATGCCAACCCAGCCACCGGCAAACCCCGGAGCTGATTCTGCTTTTTTGAAGCCATAACCTAAAGGTCCACCAAAAGCCCCTGGTTGTGGTGTAACTTCAGCATCTGAGAAAACAACGGCTAAACCATCAGCACCAGTACCGCTGCCATATGCCATATAATCAAACTCGATTTCAATTTTATTTCCAAGAGCAGGATATAGATATTGAAAGGAGGATGCGGTAGATTGACCGGGACTATTTTCGGTAAGTTTTAAGCGACCACTAACTATGCTTGGGGTAAAGTAACCACTACTTTTGCTTGTTATCCAGTGGCTACTTAAACTGCCATTATTGAAATCGTCTTCATAACAGGTAGGCAACACAACATCAGGACATGGATGGCGTTGTTCATATAATTGGTTTATTTGACTGTCTGATAAGGCTTGGTCAAACACATTAACTTCATCAATCAAGCCATCAAAGGTACGAGATAAATCATAGTCATTAGCGACTTGTACCGGTTGAGTGTTTTCTTTTAGGTGTCGTAATGGTTGCACGTCTTCAACAATCGATTTTACTTCTTGTCCATTAATAAAAATGGATGCTTTATTTCTATTATGTGCGTTATAGCGAATCGCAATATGAGACCAGCGATTTTCAGGAATGCTTTGGGAAGTAGTCAGGTTCATTGGGTAATTGGTGTTTTTTAGTTCCCAATACCAGTTGATTTGGCCACGAGAATTTAAATGAAATTCATAGTTACCATTTTTAGATACAATAGTATAAAGCCTACCATTATGAGGATAAGAGCGAGGGTTTACCCATGCACTCACTGTAATCTCATCTTCGTTCGATAATTTACTGTTATGAGGCACTTCAATGTATTGCGCTTGAGCATGATTAAAGTTGCCGTAACCACAAGTCCCCATATTGGCTAAATCGATTGGTAGAGCAGGGTTGTCTTTTTGTGGGGCAGGATTATTTATAGCGGTACCGTTATAGCCGTTGCCAGAGCTGTCTTTAACTTCGCCAATAGTACCATCCCATGAATTCTCATCTAAACGTAAAGATAAAGCGGCTGACGGAAATGATATTGATGCTCTATCTTCAATATAAGCATTACTATTTAGTCGTAAGTGTTTACTCAATGTTCGACCGATGATATGGCTAGTATCATCTAAAATAATGTTATTGAATGCGTATACATCACCTTCGATCAACGCATTAGATTCAATATGAATATTGCTATATGAATAAAGAGCAAAGCTGCTATCGTTATTCTGTTTTATGGAAGAATCATTGTAAATACCTAGATTATTTTTTAAAAATAACCGAACGTTACCTTCAATATTAATTTGAGACATAGAGTTTATGGATAAATTTTCAATCCAATAATCACCGGAATGGAATGTCAACGTTCCACCATTTAGTGATAAATTCTTGATTCGTTGTTCGGGATTATTAAACACAAATGAACACTGAGAATCATTTGAAGTGATTTTTTTGTATGAGGAGCCATCAAAGATATATAACCCACCGCTATTACATGTATAGGATGCTTTTGACGTTGACTTCTTAAAGTTAGGTAGAGGAATATCTGAACTACTGCTTCCTGTTATTGGACATTCTTCATATTCTCCATTTGCATCCTCACAGCCATCATTTGGATAACCATTACTATTATTCGAATAGAACTCTAATTTTGCACCATTTGTTCCTTTGATCTTTGTATTATTATACATGGTTAATTTAGATGATTTTTTTGAATGCCCTTGAGCGACCCCTGGAAAGTAAGTGTCACGATCGATATTTTGAAAAGCGTGTGCAGTTAAAGAGAATGCACACATACTAAGAAAAACCGATAAGACCCCGATTTTAGAAGACAGATTAATTTTCATCGCGAATACCTACTTCAATAATACGCTGTAAGGTGGTGGAGCCAAATTTACATTGAGCGGTACTGACCAACTGGTGGACGACTATCCCAGAATCTAACTTGCCATTAGTCGAGCAGGTAACGCTAGCACTGCACTGAGACAAGCCATCGCCTTCAAAGCTATAGGTAACTGCTGTGTTTTTTGGAACGAAGCAGCTGCCTTCACCTGACATATAAAAAGCACTAATATCAAGTTGGATTCCTGATTGCGCAGCCATGTTGGTACGAGTTCCCATGATTTCGGTGACCGCATGAGTGTTCACTTTTTGTTGGTTTTTCATCATCATTAAGGCAAGAAAAGCCACAACAACAAGAATAAATACAGTAAGAATTAAGGCTGAACCTTGTGAGTTTTTAGGGCGTGTTGAAGATAAGAACATCATGATCTAATCTCACCTCTTCATTATTATCGCTAAAAATAAATTGCAATTTAACCAAACCATTACGAACCAAAGAAGGGTGTTCAACGTTGAATGACGCATCTTTGATGTTGTCTGCCATAAGTTGACGTTTTCCGGAGGATAAGCCTGATGGAGATAATTCGGGTCTAGATAATGGGTAATCTGAATATCGGAATAATTGGGAGCCTTCTATGCAATACCCGAGAGGTTTTCTGTACATATATAAACGGTGTGCGGGTGAATTCTCTTCAAAACTTGTCGGTTGAGTTAACGTTATATCCACCATTTCTGCCTCATTACCAGCCGTAAAATCAATATCTTGTGCCGCTTGAGCTATTCGTCCAAGGCCACTTGTTGGAAGGGGAGATAATAACTCTGTTGCGGAGGTTGGCATGACAACCAATCTGTCTCCTAATTTGATCCCGCGTTCTGGTAATACGCGCACAATATTGGATTTTTCAGGAGTAATTGCTAAGGTTTCATAGACTGCGGTATTGACGGTGGGCAACCATTCGATACAGGTCTCTGTTGAGTTGACTTGTACGCTATTTGGAACTGCATCACGGATCTCTTTGTGCATACGCTCAGTAACAAATCGACCTTGAAGAATGAGTTCTTCTCTGTCTGTCGTACCAGTATAAATTGTCATACTGTGTTGGATAATGGCACTCAACGAAAGACCAATTACCGCCAGTAATACAATTGAAATGATCATCTCAATTAATGTGAATCCACGATTGGGTAAGCGCATTAGAAATTTCCTCTGATCACAGAGAAGACATAATGCTGACCACTGGGATCAATTATATTAACGACAATACGTTTGCTGTTACCTGCAATAGTATCAGGAACGCCGTCTACTTTGTTATTCACATTAGCGTCATAGAAAACACGGATTGAAATAGAAAAATTGGGGTAAATTTGGGCTAAATCATCACCTAGTACACTTTGAATACTGCCGGATAATCCATCAAAGTCATCAACATCATTAAATAAAGTGCGATCAGGGACGCCATTGATGATCTCGTCGGGATCTGGTCCTAAGCAGCTTTTATCTAAGCTATCGTCACATTGAGGTATACCATTAATGACTTTTGTTTTAGCGAGGGAGCACATCTTGCCTGATTGGCTGTTGCACTCAGGAATCCCACCATTAGGGCCACTGTTTTCATCGTATTTACGTCCAATAATTTCATCCATAACCGCAGCGCCTAATTCAGTCGCTTTAGTTGAATGGATCAGTTGAGCGCTATCTTGAGTGCGTGGAAATAACAATACAGTCAATGTCATTAAGGCAAAGCTAATGAGAATAATCGATAGCACAATAGAGATTAAACTAAAGCCTGTTTGTTGATTAGCACGCATGAATATAGCCTTCTGTTTCAATGCATATTGTTTGTGTCGATGATCCGTAAATAATTATTTCACAGCGAGTGTTAGTGCACTGAGTCACTCTTCCGATTGAATCAAAATCTAATGCATAAGGTATTATTGGTGTGATTAGATTTGAGTTTACCTTTAATGCAAAAACAGCATTATATTTTGCTAGCGAAGCAACGTAAGTGTCATCTTGGTTTTCAAGATATTCATTACTCTTTTGTGTGTTAGGGAATACAGACGAACAATTCTCTGGTGTTTCATCTAAGCCGACCTGCTGCGCCCTGTGCTCGTTAATTAACCAGCGGTTACAAAAGCCATTTCTATTCATCGCTCGAATTTGCGTTAAACGTAAAGAATGCAGTAATTCTGTTTTTAATGTTTGCGTTGATACGCTACTAATTCCGGAGAAGTAGCTATTCGCACTGAGAGACACTATTGAGATTAAAACGATAACCGCAATAAGCTCAATTAAAGTAAATCCAGAGGTATGATTTCTAGTCATTTTTTTCGTTACAAAATGTAAATTTCAGGGGAAGCGGTAAGTGTACGGATAAAAATTATTAAGAGAAGTAAAATAAGCATAAATTTAGTGAGTACTTTCTTATTTTTATGTATATCCAATGTGAAGTACTTCCATGTTCATTGCATTTATTTGCGAGTAGGTTCAAATATTTTTGATAATGCTTTATTACTCACTTTTCGGTAACAGTCAATAAGTATTTTTTATAATCTCTATGGGATCTCGTTTTTTCTGCTTTGGTAGCTAAGGTTTTTTGGCGATTTAAAGGGTAATTAGTAAAAAAGGTGCCCCAATAAATAGGTCACCTTTTTCATTTTTTGAACAAGATAGAGATAAACTATTCTACCTGTTCACGCTTCCATATAATACGGTCGCTTCCTCTGTAGATACCAAAGTGAATAATGGTTTTAAGGGAATCTTCAAAAGAATCACTTTGATCAGCATCTTGTTGTAGCCAAGGTAAGCCTAATAGAAAGAGAGTAGCGATGATTTCACCTTGGTTGCCGTTACCTGGTGGACTAAATTTTAGACGTATTATCCCATCATTCATGCTTGAATTACTTAAATTTGCTGTGGTATAGCCATCGCCAACAGGTAAGTTTTTAGGATCTGTTCCTACGTTAAAAGTGAAATCTGATAACTTCAAGGTTGTACAATTGTCATGGTTCTTTTCAAAACGACCTGCAATGTAAGATTCGGTTATGATGGTTGATTCTAATGGCGCTAACTCTGAACCATGAGTATCGGCCATCGTAATTCTTCCCCATTCTTGGCGATGTTCAGGAGTGGCAGGAAAATCATAAGGTAAGCACTCACTTTCAGGACTAGACTTATAGCAAACACCATCTGAATCTTTTAAATCATCAGCCATTAACGCCAACGTGACGACATCTTGAGTCGCGGAATGAGGCGTGAATGGTTTGTTATAGCGTAATTCTGCATCTTGCAATTGAACCCCATTGCTATTGGGCAGTCTTACCACGTTACCCGCTTCAGCAAATCCTTCACGGCGTTTAGTAATGTAGTTACGGTCTGTATCTACAACGTCTAGTTTTGATGGTAATGCAGTATAAGAGCGTAATGCCCATTCATTTTCATAGCGCCACCATTTACCAACATTATAGTTTTGAATCGGCTGGCCTGTGTATGATAATGGCGCTAGATTTAATGTTGGCTCATCATCAAATTTAAAGGTTTGCCCCATGTAAGTATAAGTATGACATGCATTGGTTATGGTTGGTTGTTCTGCGGACACTGAAAAATAAGCAGGCGTAAAGCGGCCAATACTGCCCGTTGATGCGGACTTAATTGTGTAAGCCGTGCTACCAAGATAGCTGCTTGGTGGAGTGACTAAGAATTTAAACACTCCCACTTCACTGATACTTTGTTGAATAGCATTTAAGCTGTTTTTTGCTGAGGTATGATTATATGTATTAGCGAACAGTCCTCCGGATTTACCTCCTAACAGTGCTGAAGGAGCGATAAGTTCGTGAGTTAATTTTAAACCTTGCTGCGTGTAATTTGGTGTGGTTCGGCCAATTGAGGCGTTATTATCACTCCATGCATGAGCCCTGACATTAAGCGCAAATAACTCGTCTGCTTGAGCAAACACTGCGCAATTTATATCCTCTGAAGAACACGTTTTATGAGGCGTAGAACTGTTCTGTTTGGAAACGTAAGCCGTTAATCTAGCAGGGAAGCTGACGAACTCATCGTCACCTTTGATAATGTGCTGTGGCGTTAATGAATGACTCGCGTTTAGTTGTAGTTTCCCTGCATCAGGATAATTTAGTTGAAAAGTCGCTTCATTATTTTCAAAGTTTAATCGTAGTGTGGTTGCCGATGACTTTGTTGTTCCAATGTTTTTCCATGATTTATTCCCCTCCGTCGCCGAAATTCTTGGTGCCCCGATGAGCTTCAGCGCATTAGGCTCAATATAGTCAGACCATACTTGAATCTCTTTAGTGCCATTAAAGTTATTACCACACCCCTTAATTGTTGCAGTGACGGACTTGTTAGCTAATTTGTCTGGAACATCAATAGTAAATCCTCCAGCATTAAAGTGGATATCACAGTTGCTATTTTTACCGTCTTTAGTTTTACATAATAAAGGATTGTCAGCGTGTGGTAATGCACTCTCTATCCCTAACGTCACATTGCCTTGTGTTGGTTTACCTATCGATAAATTGATGTAGCCATTTTTTATTTTGATCTTATTACTTGGCTTCCAATAGCCGTCATTAGTTATATTTAAAGACATACTGACGTCATCAGTAAACAACGCAGAACACTCCGCGTTAGCACAAGCTTTTAATGTGACAGCAGAGGTGCTGCATGTTGAACTTTGTTTTGCGTGTAAAAACTCAAAATGGTCTATTTTTTTTTCAATTAAACTAAGGGGTTCAATATAACTCTCACCGGTGATATGAAGGCTTTTACTTGAAACTCGACCAGAAATATAACTGAGCTCATTTTCATTTTTGCTGCTACTTAAAGCGATTTTTTCTTTTGCATAGATATCGCCTTCAATAAATGAATGGTCAAAAACCTTTACACTCGAATAGCTAATAATCGTAAGTGATGAATTTTCTGCTTTTATAATTTTAGCCTTACCACTTAAACTGAGCTCTTGATTAACAAATAAACGAACATCGCCTACTATTTCTAAGGTCGGTTGATTTCCTGTTATTAATAGGTATTGGATCCAATAGTCTCCTGACGTTAATGTCACTTTGGCGCTATCGATGATTTCTAAATAAGAGAAACGGGCCTCTTTTGATGGAGTTTTAATTGTTGCATGGCAAGTGCCTTGGATCTCTATTGAGGTGAACTTATCTTTTTCGTTTAGCGTTAATGCGCCAGAGTTACATTCCGTGTATTTGGCTGTACCAGGCTTCTGAAAAGGAGGTAAAGGAAGTGCGGGTACATTTTGTTTAGTAACTTCACATGTTTTATAACCACCAAGCCCATTATCGCAGCTATTTTTAGGTAATCCTTCCCCTTTATTGCTAGAACAAAAATCTAAAGGAATGCCTTTTGTGTTATAAATTTTTGTATTTGAAGACATCATTAACTGGTTTCTTTCACAGTGACCTAAAGATTGAGAATGGCCCTGTGCACTGTTAGGAAAATAAATACTTTTATCTATGTCCTGAAAGGCTTGTACTAATGAAGATGATAGGCATAAGCTAAGAAAAATAGAGCTCAAATAGACGATTGAAAATCGATTAATGTGCATCACGAATACCTACTTCAATAATACGTTGTAAAGTGGTGTTACCAAATTGACATTGGGCGGTACTAATTAACTTGTAAATCTTAATTCCTGAATCTAAAACCCCTGTTATGTTGCAGTCTATATCGGCTTTGCATTGTGATAATCCATCACCTTTAAATTGGTAATGTTTTATTATTGCAGCGCAATTTTGTATTGGTGATGAATAAAAACTGCTAATACCTATTTGAATAGCTGATTGTGCCGTCATATTAGTTCTAATTCCCATTACGGCTGTCACCGTGTGAGTGCTGGTTTTTTGTTGAATTTTCATCATCATTAATGCTAGAAAGGCCACAACGACTAGAATGAAAACGGTGAGAATTAAGGTTGAGCCTTGTGAATGCTTAGG
The DNA here is from genome assembly GCF_001691065.1 of Aliivibrio sp. 1S128. Classification (NCBI taxonomy): domain Bacteria; kingdom Pseudomonadati; phylum Pseudomonadota; class Gammaproteobacteria; order Vibrionales; family Vibrionaceae; genus Aliivibrio; species Aliivibrio sp. 1S128. The sequence continues at coordinate 42,019 of NZ_MAJV01000069.1, forward strand.
GCGTGTTGAAGATAAGAACATCATGATTTAACCTCACCTCTTCATTATTATCATTAAAAACAAATTGCAATTTTACGAGCCCGTTACGAACCAAAGAAGGTTGATCTATCTCAAATGACGCATGCTTAATGTTTTCAGCCATTAAATGACGTTTCCCATCTGAAAATCCATTAGGAGAAAGCTCATGGCGAGATAGCGGATAGCCTGAGTATCTGTATAGTTTTGAGCCTTCTAAACAATAAGCCAAAGGTGTTTGATAAATATATAAACGCCGAGCAGGGGAGTTCGCCTCAAACGTAGTGAGTTGTGTCAGTGGAACATTAATCATAGTAGGAGGTACTTCCGTTGATAAGGGGCTCCTGTCTGAAACAATAGCTACACGGCCTATACCGTCGGCTGAAGGCTCGGCGAACAAGACTGCCGCCGCAGATGGCATAACTACCATTCTGTCATTAAGATTAAGTGGTTTTTCCGGTAATAGTCGTAAAATGTCAGAACGAACTGGGCCCATAGGTAAGTTTTCATAGACCGCGGTGTTTATAACCGGGATCCATTCTATGCAGTTTTTTTCTGCATTGACTTGAATGCTATTTGGAACCGTATCTCGGATCTCTTTATTCATTCGTTCAGTAACAAAGCGACCTTGAAGAATTAATTCTTCTCTATCGACGGTATCAACATAAATAGCCATACTATATTGAATGATAGAGCCAATTGATAAACTAACGATCGCTAATAAAGTAATAGATATGATCATTTCAATTAAAGTGAAACCACGATTCATCGCTGTCATTAAAAGTTGCCTCTAATGGTCGAAAATACATAGTGTTGGCCACTTGGTGCGATTACTTTTACGATAATTCGCTTACTGTTTCCTGAGATAACATTAGGGGTACCATTAAATTGGCCTCCTATATTTGTGTCATAGAAGACGTTAATTGAAATTGAAAAATTAGGATAAATTTGAGCCAAATCGCTCCCTAGAACATCTCTAACGCTTCCTGATAATCCATTAAAGTCATCTACATCATTAAATAATGCACGTTCGGGGACACCATTAACTATTTCTTCAAGATCGGCACCTAATTTGTTTGGCGCAGTACAAGCAAGAGAAAGTGGGCGATTACATTCAGGAAGCCCTCCATTGGGGCCGCTATTTTCATCATACGAACGACCAATAATGTCTTCCATAACAGCAGCGCCTAATTCAGCGGCTTTGGCGGATTGTATTATTTGAACACTGTCTTGAACTCGTGGGAAAAGAAGCATGCTTAGCGTTATTAACGCAAAGCTCATTAAAACAATAGATAGAATAATGGAGATAAGGCTAAAGCCAGTTTGAATATTAGCACGCATGGATATACCCCTCTGTTTCAATGCATATTTCTTGATTTGAGGCACCATGAATTACTATTTTACAGCCACTCTTGTTGCATTGTTTTATTCTTCCCATTGGGTCAAAATCTAAAGCATATGGAGAGATTAATGTGATTGGTGTTGAGTTTACTTGCAAAGAGAAATAGACATCATGTTTGGCAAGAGATGCCACATAACTGATGTCTTGATTATCAAGATAAGCATTATTTGTTTGTTGATTCGGAAAAGATGTTTCGCAATTCTCTATGCGTTGTTCAAGACTAATTTGTTGAGCTCTATATTCATCGATTAACCAGCGGTTGCAATAACCACTGCGATTCATTGCTCTAATTTGGGTTAAGCGCAAAGAATGAAGCAACTCTGTTTGTAATGCTTGGGCTGACACACTGTTTATTCCGGAGAAATAGCTACTAGCACTAAGCGATACAATTGAGATTAAAACGATGACACTGATTAACTCAATTAATGAAAATCCATGTATATGATTACGATTCATTTTTGTTCGTTATAAAATATTAGCCGTATATTAAATGAACTCTACGGATAAAAAATTAGAGAAAGATAAAGAGATAGTTACAGACGTAAATAAAACATTAACGACTGTGATTGTTTTTGGTTGTATTAAGTTGTGTCCATTGAGGTTATTTAGTTATTGATTTATATAGTAAAAGTAGATGGAAAATACGTGATTTTCAGCAGCTGTCAATGAAATGTTTATGCTATTTATTTTAACTATGTAGTACTTTTTAGATGAAATTTAGGGTTCTAAAGATGAGAAGTGGTAACAATGAGTTGTGATTGCTACCACTAAATTGATTAGTATATTACTGAGCTATCACTTTACCCTCACGGCGAGGATCGGCAGCACCCACAAGAGAATTTCCTTGCAGTTTAATCGCTTGAACCCCTGAGTTTAATTCCTTAACTTGAACTTTAAATCCTAGCTTTTCTAACTTAGGAACCCATGCTTCAGCGGTGGTGTCTTTTTCTATTTCAAATGCCCCAAAGCGATTATTCATGTTAGGTAAATCAATGGCTTGCTGTAGGTTTAAACTCCAATCTAGATGAGCAACCAATGTTTTTGCTACGTATCCGATAATTTGACTGCCACCGGGAGATCCAATCGCCATATACGGTTTATTGCCTTCCATTACGATAGTGGGCGCCATGGATGAACGTGGACGTTTACCCGGCTCGATGCGATTGGCAATAGGAACACCATCAACATGGCTTCTAAAAGAGAAATCAGTTAACTCGTTATTCAATAAGAACCCGCCAACCATTAAGCGAGAGCCAAAGCCATTTTCTATGGTGGTAGTAATTGAAACCACATTACGATCTTTATCGACAATCGAAAAGTGACTGGTAGAAGGCAGTTCAATGGCTTCATCTAATGCGTAATTGTTGGTATGAGACCACGGTGGAGAGCCCGCAGAGGTTTCAGTTAATGCATCCTTTCCTTTTAGTAGTTCAGCGCGTTTTTCTAAATACTTTTTATCTAATAAGCCTTGAGTTGGCATTGGAACATAATCACTGTCTGCCATGTATTTACCGCGATCAGCAAAGGCTAGGCGAGAAGCATCTCCTAATAATCTCCAACTTTGTACATTGTCTTTACCCATATCTGAAATTGGGTAATGGCTGAGTACCCCCATAATTTGTCCAAGTGCCAATGCTCCTGAACTTGGTGGCCCCATGCCACAAATTGCGTATTGGCGATAAGGTGCGCAGACGGGTTCACGCTCTTTTACTTGATAAGCCGTAAAATCAATGAGATTAAGTACCCCAGGGTTTGAGGTCTCATTTCTTACTGTGTTCACAATATCTTGTGCAATTTTTCCTTGATAAAAAGCGACGGCGCCTTGCTCAGAAATAACCTGCAGTGTTTTTGCATAATCTGGATTTTTAAGCTGTTGACCCGCTTTTATTGGTGAACCGTCGTGGTTAAAAAAGTAGGCTTTAGCGGCAGAAGAGCGTTGCAGAAACTCTTGGTCATTATCAACCAATTTTGCTAAACGAGGACTTACGGTGAATCCATTAGTTGCAAGCTCAATGGCTGGTTCAAATAGGGTTTTCCAATCCAGTTTGCCTAGTTTTTGATGAGTATCCCACATCAATTTTACTGTGCCAGGAGTACCAACAGATCGCCCTCCGACTACGGCATCATAAAACTTAAGAGGTTGGCCTTTGTCATCTTGAAATAATTGAGGTGTCACTTCTAATGGTGCCGTTTCCCTTCCATCAAAAGTAGTAAGCTCTTGCTGTTTTGCATTCCAATAGACAAGAAATGCACCGCCACCAATACCCGATGATTGAGGCTCTACTAGCCCAAGCACCAATTGCGTTGCAACCATGGCATCAATCGCATTACCACCCTTACGCAGCATCTCAGCCCCCGCTTCACTGGCATAAGGGTTTGCGGAGGCGATCATCCACTCTTTTCCTCCAACGAGGTTCTGCTTGGTTAAGCCCGTTGCGGCTTCAGGGGCAACATTGTCTGTCGTTTGAGCTGCAAATGATATTGGCGTAATAAGAGAGGTTGAAACCAGTAACGCAAGAGTTGATGCTTTCCACTGCATAGATATTCCTTAATCGTATCAATTGGATGTAGGTAAAGACGTCGAGTTAAATAAACTGAGCAGAAAAAGATTGGCAGAGGAAAGGAGGCCTGTCGAATACGTTATTAGTGTTCTTGGTTAATGCTCACGTTTTAAACGAATTGAGAGTTACAATCTTACTTGCAAGATAGACAACGCCGATAGATATCACATCAATCACAGATATCACTATTTGGTCTTAATATAAGGGTAATAATCGAATGAGAAATACCCTATGATGGTTTTATATTGTGTTTATGGATGAACTTAATGAATCAAATGGACTTTTTGCGATGTGCCAGTGTGGGAGTACTTTTCGGCCTGGCTGGTTGTTCGTCAAACTCTGTCAATGATGTTGATGAGATTGAAGAACCAACGACGTTGACCAAGCAAACCCTAAATATTGAAGGGCTAAAGCATTGTAATAATGCCAATGATAGTCGTATTCATTTAAATCCAGATGAACCATTAACCATTATTGTTCATGGCTGCTTCGCTTCTGCGGGTCAATTTAAAACCTTAGCGGATGTGTATGGTTTATATGATCAACAAGCTATCTGTTTTGAATATGATGACAGAAAGAGTTTAGAAGAGACCTCTGGCGAGCTTGTTTCTGCTCTAAATCAATTATCAGATGAAAACCCTGAACAACCTCTGCATATTATTGGTCATAGCCAAGGTGGTTTGGTCGCTCGTAGAGCACTTACGGTTGATAGAGAAGATGAGAAAAAAGTCGCGACAAAACAACTGCAACTTACCACGGTCTCTTCCCCATTTAATGGCATTGAAATATCGTCACATTGTGGAATGACTTCTTTACGTATTCTTTCGCTGGGTATTGTCGATTTAATTTGTTATGCCGTGACAGGAGAGAAATACCAACAGATCCCACCGAACGCGGATTTTATTGAACAACCTGGAGATCTTCTCTCTTCAGTTTCTCAGCATTTAGTAATAAAAACGGATGAGCGTAATACGTGTCGTAGAACCAATGATGACGGAATATGCGTTGAAGATGATTACGTTTTTAGCGTTAATGAGCAGTCGAATCAAGACGTGGATGATGTCGTTCATGCGAATCCAATAACGGTGAAAGCAGGCCATGTTGAGATTGTCGGTAATGGCGATTCTGTTCCGACGGATTTGATTGATATCTTAAAAGAACAACAATTGCTGATTGATAATGGAACGGTTGATCAGTTAGAGCAAGCGCGTTTAATTGAACAGCTTTATTTTCAAGACGAGAGTTCTAATTCATCTATATTGAAATAAACAGGGTGGCATAAATACCACCCTGAAATCAGTTTAGCGTCCGTACGTTTTCATAATATACGCTTCAAATTCATCACACATTTTTGCATTTGATTCAGCGTTATTTGCCAGAGTGTTAGCCCCATCAATCACCGTGATATTGGCATGTAATGGCGAAATGTCAGCTTGAGTACGTGTGTTCATGTCTGCAATCTTTTGTTGTTCTGTTTTCCAGGCATCTTCTACCGATAGATTACATTCATCCGCTAAGTATTTAGCATTAAACCCTTCACCAGTAAGGGCAACAATAGAATCATTGTGATTTACGCTGTTGCCTGCATTCCAATAATGCTTAGCTAGCAAAGGCCCGATTTTTGGGTTATCCGCCAAGAAACCAAACTTCTCAGTAAAGTATGCACGAGTTTGATAGACCGCCATGTGCGCTAATAAGTAACCGTGATAAGCACACGAAGCTTCATCAGACACTAAGTGAGGAATAGCCATTAATGGGCGAGGGCTGCATTCTAATCCAAGTATTTTTTTCTCAGAAGCACGAGCTAACTTGGTGATGTTTTCTGGCGTTAAGTCTGAATCGCTTAGCTGGTATAACGCACGTTCAAAATACGGTACCACTAAAATACTGCGTTCTTGGTACGCTTTAAATGGTTGTTTACTGTCGATCATCGCTTTAATGATATCGTCAGGCACTGGTTTTCCATCGGTATCTAACGCGTATTGTTTTAACCAATCAGCATCAGCTAATAAGCTGTCACAAAACATAGATTGCGTTTCTGCATAGGCCATTGACGTTGGTGCAAATTCCTGCGAGAAACACGGAGCGTTCATTTTTACGTTAGAGAAATGTGCGGCGTGTCCCCCTTCATGGAACAAGGTATTCATGCCATCGTAGCCGCTGCCAATTTGGTCTGGTTTTGCGTTGCTAGTGAAGTTTACTTTAGCGGCGATCCATTGGTCTTGATCGTAAAATGATGGAATAGGACCATGACAAAAACCATTCGGGTATTTGCCTTTACGGTCGAGTAAATCAAGGGTTAATTCTGCGCCTGAGAATTCAATATTTAGGCGACCAAACGATTCAACCCAACGACGTAATGATTTTGAAAATGGTACGTAAGGGTCTAACTCACGCATCACATCACCAGCAAACGAGAACACAAAGTTGTGTGCGAGCAGTGATTCACTTCCTTTGTTTGCGGCAAGTTGGTCTAAGCTGTTTTGATGACAATCGCGTGTGCGTTTTTCAAAGTCATCCAAAATAGTAAACAGTTCATCTGCGCTCATTTTTTCTTTTTTTGTTACCGAGTAATCAAAGAAAGTATCAAACCCTTGAGATCGTGCGAATTTATTACGCAGTTTGATTAATTCAATAAATCCATTTTGCAGTAACCATTGCTCTAAACCAAGAAACGCTTGATGAGCAGATTGGCGTGTGGCGGCATTAGCGCTGGTGCGAACAATAGAAGCGAGTACAGGAAGAGAGCCTTCAACTGTGTCACCTTCTTCGTTTACATACGTCATGGTGTGGTTCTGTTTTTTCTCAAACAAACCCGCTTCAAATTTGATTAGCTCTGTTTTTAACTGTTGAGCTTGTTCTGATTCAATTGCATGAGATTCAAACGTGGCTAACCAGCCTTGTAAACCAATAAGGGTTTGTGTTTTTTCTTGTTCATCAGTAATGCTTTCTGCGTGAGCAAATTGCGCTCTAATGGCTGAGATTTGCTCAGCATTACTTAAAAAGTTCGTCCATGTGGTTTCTGCTTCCGTAGAGCCTTGGTGATCATCGCTCAAACCCATGTAGGTATCCCAAAAGAAGTTTTCTTTGGTGCGATGAATAGAGAGATAGCGTTGATTAAGCTCATTAAGATAGGTCGTGGCAGTCATTTTCGTCCCTTTAAATACAGCGTATGCAAAGGATTATTATGACATAGATGGTATAGAGATGAGGAGATTAAAATGAAAAGAGCTCAATCTGTAATTAGATTGAGCTTAATAAATGAAGCTTAATATTGTGCTTCTAATTGGAACCTATAGAGCAAGTAACAACTTTTCAGCCGTGCTTTCAGAACTTGCTGGATTTTGCCCTGTAATGATAAGGCCATCTTGAATAACAAAGGGCGCCCAATCACTGACTTTTTGATAATCACCGCCTTGTTTCTTTAATTCATCTTCTAATAAGAACGGCACAATGTCTGTTAAGGCAACGGCTTCTTCTTCTGTGTTACTGAACCCTGTTACGGCTTTATCTTTTACTATTGATTGACCTGCGGTGTCTTTTGCATTCAATAATACCGCACCAGCGTGACAGACAGCAGCAACGGGTTTATTGCTATTTAATAGCGTTTCAATAAGAGCGATTGAGTTTTTATCATCAACCAGATCCCATAATGGCCCGTGACCACCAGGGTAGAATACAGCATCGTAATCGTCAGCTTTGATATCGCTTAACCTGTGAGTGCTTGCTAACGTCTGTTGTGCTGATTCATCGTTATCAAAACGACGAGTGGCGTCCGTTTGAAAGTTTTCTAATTCACTGTTTGGATCGATAGGCGGTTGTCCACCTAGTGGAGAGGCCAGTGTAATGTCAATGCCTGCATCAAGAAATACGTAATAAGGTGCCGCAAACTCTTCAATCCAAAATCCTGTTTTCTCGCCAGTATTACCAAGGTCAGAATGTGAAGTCAGAACCATCAAAATGCGTTTTTTAGGTGTAGTCATTATTCTATTCCTTTAATTATTAGTGATCCTTGAAGAGATGAATCAAGGCATGGATAAAATATAGAGTGTAAACCTCAGTTAGACAATGCAGATTAATTTGATTACATTGATTCAATAATTCGACTAATAAGGTGAGATAACAATGAAATTGTCGTTTGAACAACTAAAAAGCATGGTGGTATTCACGCATGTGGTGGATCAGGGCAGCTTTAGTGCGGCAGCAAAACAGTTGGAATTATCACGTACCGTAGTCAGCTATCACATTAAGAAATTAGAAACGAACTTAGGAGTGACATTAATCAATCGCTCGACGCGAAGTTTGTCACTCACCGATGCGGGAATTGAATTTTATAGCAGTTGTCGGTTGATCTCAGATCAAGCACAATTTGCGAATCAGAAAATGGAAAACTATAAAAATGAGCCTGAAGGGGTATTAAAAATTACCTGTCCTGTGAACATGGGATTGCAGGTCATTGTCCCTGCATTGAACGTGTTTAAAGCGCAGTTTCCTAAGATTGAATTAGATCTTATTTTGTCTGATGAGGTGGTTAATATCATTCAAGAAGGGATTGATTTGGCCATTCGAGGAGCTGCATTGCCTGACTCTGGCTTAAAAGCACGTAAGCTCTCTTCTTTACCAACTTGCTTATGTGCGTCTCCAAGTTATTTAACTCGCTGTGGTAAACCGCTTACCCCTGCTGAATTAGAGCAGCACAACTGGGTCATGTATAAATTGGGATCGCCAACGCTAGAGCTGACAAAAGGGACAAGATCGTATCGTATTAAAATGAGTGGTGACATCACCACCAATAATGCCGCCGCACGAACCGCTTTTGTTGAGGGTGGACACGGTTTAGGACGAATACCTGTGTATGATGCGATGCCTAAAATAAAAGAAGGCACATTACAAACGGTGTTAGATGAGTATGAACTGGCCGATATTGAAGTGTATGGCGTATACCCACCCGGGGCAACGGATTCTAAAAAAGTGCGTTTATTGTTGGATTTCTTAATTCAATATTTTGATAGTACCCATCCGAGAAGTTCAATGTTATTGGGATAATATTGAACACAGATAGTTAATTAATAAGAATAGTTATAAATAAGCTAGATTTATTTTTGGTTGAATTTTAGGCGTTTTTAGTGTGAAAAGTGCATAAATTACTTCGGTTTCATTTACTTAACTATGAATAGTAACTGATTGTAATAGTGTGACGGTAACGATTGCTTATTTATATTTCTCTCAGTTTGTGCAAGAATGCGCGCAGAAAATGACAGCATCTTAACGCTTATTAGTAAGGAATGTTCCCATGTCTCAGGGCAATGCACAGAATACAGCACCACAATCCAACATGGATAAAAAACTTGATGGTTTCTTTAAAATATCAGAACGCGGTAGTACGGTAAAAACAGAGATGATCGCAGGATTAACGACGTTCTTAGCGATGGTGTATTCGGTTATTGTTGTGCCAAGTATGTTAGGTGCCGCAGGATTTGACTCGGGCGCTGTGTTTGTTGCGACGTGTTTGGTTGCCGCATTTGGCTCATTACTAATGGGCTTGTGGGTTAACTTACCAATGGCGATTGGTTGTGCTATTTCTTTAACTGCCTTTACTGCATTTAGCTTGGTATTAGGGCAAGGCGTCAGCATTCCTGTTGCGCTTGGTGCTATCTTTATTATGGGCGTGTTGTTTACGCTAATTACGGTAACGGGCGTTCGCCAATGGATATTAAGTAATCTGCCTGTTGGGATTGCTCATGGTACTGGCATTGGTATTGGTTTATTCCTTTTATTAATTGCTGCGGATGGCACAGGACTTATTGTTAAAAATGCACACGCAGGTTTACCTATTATGCTAGGCGACATTACGTCGTTCTCTGTCATTATGTCGGTACTTGGTCTTGCTGCTATTTTTGGTTTAGAGAAAAAACGCGTTCCCGGTGGTATTTTATTAGTGATTGTCGGTATTTCTATTATCGGCTTAATCTTCGATCCAAACGTGATTTATAATGGTTTCTTTGCATTACCAAGTTTAGAAACGGCCGATGGTGGTTCATTGATTGGTTCGATGGACATTATGGGAGCGTTAACGCCTGCGATTCTTCCTGTTGTTATTGCTCTAGTAATGACGGCGGTATTTGATGCAACAGGGACTATCCGAGCACTGGCAGGTCAAGCGAATTTATTGGATGAAAACGGACAAATCATTAATGGTGGCAAAGCACTAACGGCGGATTCTGCAAGTTCAATTGTTGCAGCGGTTGTTGGTGGCGCTCCTGCTGCTGTTTATATTGAATCGGCGGCGGGTACAGCGGCGGGTGGTAAAACAGGTTTAACGGCTGCGGTTGTGGGCGTGTTGTTCTTAGCCATGATTTTCTTATCACCAGTCAGTTACTTGGTTCCTGTTTATGCAACGGCTCCGGCATTAATGTACGTAGGCTTATTAATGCTGAGTAATGTGTCTAAATTGGATTTTGACGATTCTGTTGATGCATTATCTGGCCTTGTTTGTGCCGTGTTTATTATTCTGTCTGCAAACATCGTAACGGGCATCATGATTGGCTTTACTACTCTGGTTGTTGGACGCATTTTTGCTGGTGAGTTTAAGAAACTAAACGTAGGTATTGTGTCAATCACGATCGCTTTGATTGTGTTTTACGTGGGTGGTTGGGCGATTTAACGCTTACTATTGATGATTGAAAAACGGATGCTTAATCGCATCCGTTTTTTTATGCGTGTAATAAAATAATAAAAATATCAGACAATAAATTCAGTTTAAATGTGGTTAATTTTAAAGCGTGTCCTATCTTTTAAATTAAGGTATTGATTCTAAGTTGTTACTTTTCAAGAGTGATAAGCAGTCTCAGTGATAATGATAAAAGATAAGGAATTACGATGAATAGGATGTTTAAAAGCTTGACCGTGACAGCAGCACTTTCATTTTCATTGGTAGCGAATGCAGCACAAGAAAAGCCAAATATATTTGTTATTTTTACCGATGATATCGGCATCTCAAACCTCAGTGCTTATCATAATGGCGTAATGAGCAGTGATACACCAAACATTGACAGCATTGCTGAAAAGGGAATGCTACTCACCGATTATTATGCTCAACCGTCTTGTACCGCTGGTCGCTCTGCCTTTTTGACAGGACAATTACCCGTGAGAACAGGGATGCACTCCGTTGGTTTACCCGGCGGTCCTGTAGGCTTAAATCAAGATACGCCAACGCTTCCTGAAGTATTAAAAACCCTTGGTTATACAACAGGTCAATTTGGTAAAAACCATTTGGGAGATAGAGATGAATTTTTACCAACCAACCATGGTTTTGATGAGTATTGGGGGTGGTTATATCATCTCAACGCGATGGAATATACGGAAGATCCAGATTGGCCAAAAGACGAAGCATTTCAAAAGTTTGCCCCACGTAATGTTATTCACGCCACCTCAGATGGTAAAGGAAACCAAACCATTAAAGATGATGGAAGATTATCAATTGAGCGAATGAGAACGTTAGATGATGAAGTAAATAAACACACCATTAACTTTATCGAAAAAGCCGTTAAAAACAACCAACCCTTCTTTACTTGGTATTGTCCATCGAGAGGCCACGTATGGACTCATCTTTCGCCTAAATACGAAAAAATGTTAGGTCAAAACGGGTGGGGATTACAAGAAGTCGTCATGAAAGACTTAGATGATCATGTTGGTGAAATGCTGGCGAAGATTGAAGAATTAGGTATTTTAGATAATACCATTATTATCTTTACTGCCGATAATGGCCCTGAAATTATGACATGGCCAGACGGTGGCATGACGCCTTTTCACGGTGAGAAAGGAACAACATGGGAGGGCGGTGTTCGTGCGCCATTCTTAATTCAATGGCCAAATAAAATTCCTAAAAACACAGTAAACAATGGCATGTTTGATGGCATGGATTTATTGCCAACTTTAATCGAAGCGGCGGGTGGACCTGCTGATTTAAAAGAAAAAATGCTTAAGGGCTATAAAGGGTTTAAAGGACATTTGGATGGGTACAACCAAATGGACATGTTAACTAATGATGGCGAATCGAATCGTAAAGAGCTGTTTTATTATGAAAGAGATAAGCTACAAGCGGTACGCGTGGGTGATTGGAAAGCACACTTTGTTGTGCAAAATCATGGATGGAGCGGGGCAAAAGAAGAGTTAAATGCCCCGTTATTATTCAATTTACGTCGTGATCCTTACGAGCGAGCAGCGGAAGAATCGGGAATGTACCTAAAATGGATGGGACAAAAAATGTGGGCATTTGGCCCAGCTCAAGCTGCTGTCGGTCAGCATTTAGAAACGTTTAAAGAGTGGCCACCAGTGACTTCAGATACCGTAATTTCAGGTGGTGTGGGTAACTAATTCATCAGTTCAAATAAATAATAGTAAAGGTGCAGGTATATTTTTGTCATTGTGATTAAGAATGTAAATGCACCTTTTTTTTATGCATAGAGTAATGCATACCAATATATGGGAAATAAAATATGAACCGATTATTTTTACTTTCAGCGTCTTCTGGCTTAATCATAATAGCGCTTGCCTATGGATTAATGCCTGCACAATCATTGCCTTTTTTGTTTAATATTGACCCAACATCAATTAATGTCACGCATATCTTCCGTGCTGTTATGGGATTGTATTTAGGGTTTGCTATGCTTTGGTTAGTGGGAGCATTTAATCAAAAGTACCAATTGCCGGCCTTGTATAGTTTGGTTGTTTTTATGGTGGGCTTGGCATTTGGACGTTTATTAAGTATTGCTCTTGATGGGATGCCAAATGGATTGTTGCTTTTCTATCTGTTTTTAGAGTTTGGATTTGGTATTCTAGGGGTTATTCTGATTAAAAACACAGAGAAAAATGCTGTGTGATTCTATTCTCAATTAAGGTTGAGTAAGGGCATGTTATGCAGGAACCATCGTCTATCATTATTGCAGGGTCTACTGGTTTGATTGGCCATCATTTATTGAATTTCGCTTTAAAAAATGATGAAGTTCAACACGTTTATAGCTTAACTCGTCGACCGTTAGAAGAGGTAAGTTCTAAGCTTATCCAGATAGTAAGTTCTGAATTAGCTATTGATAAAGAAAGTCTTAAAGAGAGTATTCCTCGCATTGGTTTTATCGCCTTAGGAACGACCATTAAACAGGCTGGCAGCAAAGAGGCACTTAAAGCCATTGATGTATCGCTAGTGGTCGACGTAGCTCAATCTATGCGTGATATTGGCGTTGAATGTATTTATGTTGTGTCTTGTATTGGAGCATCAAGTTCTGCACTTTCGCATTATTTAAAATGCAAAGGTGAGATGGAAGAAAAAGTCACGGCGATTGGTTTTAAAAATGTTACGTTTATGCAGCCTGGTCCTTTGTCTGGAACAAGAGCAGAAACACGTTCGGACGAAACATTATTGCAAGGAATAATGAAACTCTTTCATCCCTTAATGAGAGGGTTTTTACTTAATTATAAGCCTATTCATGGAGAGCTGGTTGCTCAAAGTATGCTTGATTTAGCACTACATAACAGTGAGACAAATGGTTGTTATCGATACACCTCAAGAGATATGTTTGCATTAGTAAATAAGTAGTGTTTCACCGCGTATATTGTGATGAATAAAGGAATGGACAGTTAGTGCAGCAATTTGATTATAACTTACTAAATACGCTAGAAGTCTTATTAGAAGAGCAAAGCGTAACCTCTGCCGCTTTACGATTGCATTTAAGTCAATCTGCGGTTAGCAAGCAGTTGGCTAAATTGCGTGAAGTATTTGGTGACCCCTTATTTGAGAGAACACCTTATGGATTACGGGCAACGCCTAGAGCAAAGCAATTAGCACCAGAATTACGTCAAGTGTTACAACATCTGGAGCTATTTACTCGCCCCGCGCATTTTGAACCCAGTGAAAGCCAAAGAACATTTGATATTCACATGGTAGAACCTGCATATTCTTTAACTTATCCCCATTTCATGCCTGAGATATTAAAGCAAGCACCTCAAGTCAATGTGCATGCGAAAACATGGCGTCGTGACAGCTTAGAACAATTGTTACGCTGTGAAATTGATATGGCAATAAGTTGTTGGGAGTGGGACTCTCGTTCTAAATGGCACATGGAAAATATTCCCACAGAATTGAATTATGTTGAGTTAGTTAAAGATCATGCCGTTTGTTTAGTTCGAGAAGACCATCCGTTATTTCAAGAAAAATGGGGATTAGACACCTTTTTAAAATATCGTCATCTACAAGTGGTTTTTGGTGGTATTGAGCAATGGTTGTTGGATGATATTCTAAATTTAGAACACTTAAAGCGAGATATCGCAGTTAACTTAACAGATTTTCATTCAGCAATGGAATTGTGTGAACACAGTGATTTGATTCTATGTGCTCCCGCAAAATACGTAGACAACATGTTGAAAGGCTCACCATTAAAAATATTACCAGCGCCCATAGCAATGGAAGCGGGATGTTATGTTCTTATGTGGCATAAGCATTTTGATTTTGACCATTCACATCGTTGGTTCAGAGAATTGATTATTGAACGAGTAAAAGCAGAATATTAATCATATTACATAAAATTGGAGGTACAAAAAAGTACCTCCATGTAGAATGAACCCTTAATAGCTATTAGATAAATCGTAAATACGTAAAGAGTGTATTAACGTATCTATGTCATCCCCTAGGTAATCTACCGTTACCGGAATTTGAGGCAGCAGAGTAAAACTTGAATCACTGAACCTGCCTTTTCCATCGTGCTCTAAGTGCACAAAGAAAGCCGGATAATCAGAGCGCAGAGTAATGCGATTATCTTCTTGAGTTACTTCAATATTCGCTTTTTTAATCGTAAGTTGTTTAATCGTTGGTGCAGCAAACCATGTATTTTGAACTTTCTCGCCATTAACGGTTATTTCGACAAAGAAAAAGCAGTTATTTTCACTGACTTGAAATTTCTCTTTTGTTAATGACCAAATGATATCATTGCCATCTTTTTCAATAGAGTAATTAATTGCCCATTGACCAAGAACTTCGCCATTGAAATCCATCCAATACACATTACCGTCGATATGGTTTTCAAATCGAGAATCGTTTACTACCCTGATTCGAACTTCGTTCTCCGTTTCTTCAAAAGGAATGTAGGTAGGTGCAAAAAATCGCTTCGCATGATAATGAAGTTGCTTCCAACGGCCACTGTATTCAATGCTCGACCATGAACTTACTGGCCAGTTGTCATTTAATTGCCAATACAACATACCACGGCAAATAGGGCTAATTACACGCCAATATTCACATCCCGTTTTAATCGCAATTGCTTGTTGTACTTGGCTTAAATACAGCATTTGTTCAAAGTTAGATGGAAAGCGGAAGTAACGGGTAAACATTTCTGTGATGATACTGTTCCCACGCCCATTTTTTTGATGCGCTTCAAATGTTGGAGAAGTGACGTTCCAATCATGTTCAGGAACAAAGCGTTTCACTTCAGCAAAAGAAGGCCATGACTGAAAGCCAAATTCAGAGCAAAAACGAGGTTTAATGTCTAAGTAAGCACTAAATGATTTGCCAGAATGCCACACATCCCAGAAGTGCATATCACCTCGGTTATCGTTGTGCCACGCGTCACCAAAATCCATATCGCCATTACAAGGCGAGCTTGTCCAAAAACGTCTGCTTGAGTCTTCTTCGGCAATCCACTGAGCAATATTACGATTTAAACGGTCATAATTTACTGTGTAGGTAACTTTATTGTTTTTGGATTCGTCATACCAACCAATAGCACCTATCACTTCATTATCGCCACACCAAAGGACAATCGAGGAGTGATCTTTAAGTCGGTTTATTTGTTGGCGGATCTCAGGTTCAACTTCTTTTAAGAAAGCCTCTGTTGAGGGATAGAGTGAACACGCAAACATCATGTCTTGCCATACCATTAAGCCCAATTCATCACAAATCTCATAGAAGGTATCTGATTCATACTGACCACCGCCCCAAACGCGGATCATATTCATATTGGCTTCTTTTGCACTGCTCAATAGTTCACGATAACGATCTTCAGACTCTAAGCTTGGCATTGCATCCATAGGGATCCAGTTGGCCCCTTTTGAATTAATAGGGAAGCCATTAATCACAAACTCCATTGCAGACCCAATGGCATCGTCTTTATTGTTTAAGGTAATTTGGCGAAGCCCTATTTTTTTAGAGATTGATTGATTATTCAGATCAACATGCAAAGAGTATAATGGTTGCTCTCCGTATCCTGCTGGCCACCAAAGCTCAGGGTCTTCAATGTGGAAATTAACGACAGTGATCCCCGTTTCACAAGTGGTGGTCATTTGTATTTGATCGCCAAATGTCACGGTGAGTTCATGATCACTTATCGGATCGTGATGAACTACAGCGCTGACATCAACACTTCCTTGGTGCCAAATTTGTTCAGTATGAGCAGACAACAGGGTAATGTGTTCAATGACATCAATATAAATAGGATCGTAAATACCAGATACTAATAAACAGATCCCCCAATCCCAACCTGAGTGACATTGTGTTTTTCGGATCTGGTTCATGTGAGGAACTTGGTTGTTTCCTACTGCCCACGGAATAGGCATCGGTTGTGTGTCAGCTCGTTGTTGGCCTTCTTCATCGACACGAGAGAAATGCACTTCAATATGATTTTCACCAACGACCGTAAAGGGTTTGATATCAATACGGTGCAGTTGGAACATATTGGTGCTGTGTAAGACCAATTCACCATTAATGAAGATATCAGCAAGTGTATCGAGACGGCTTAAGTTTAATAATAAAGAAGCGGCATTACGTTCTTGTTGCGATAAGGAAAAAGTGCGAGATAAATGCCAATCGCATTCCCGAACCCATTGAACGTGTTCTTCATTGGTTTCTTGATAAGGATCCGTAATGAGATTTGCTTTTAATAAAGCGTGATAATTATCTCCCGGAATAGACATTGGGATAGAGAGTTGAGAATGCGTAGGCGAGGTAAGTGTCCAATCGCCATTAAGAGAAACCTGCGACATAAAGAATCCTTCTGATGCCGTTGATATAAGTAGTTCAACATTATAATTAAGTCATGCTGAACGATATTCATAAGTAGCAAAAGAGTGTATGTCTGAGAAGAAAATAAAAATGTGATGGTACTCTCGAACAAAACAAGAGTAAGTCGTTTTATTTATACAAATTAGATGGTTAGCACAATTATTTTTTGTTATTTTCACAACATTAACAGAGTTGAAAAAATTGACTGATATCTTGCCCTGTTACGATTTCTCTGTGACTTTCTTTTTCTTTGGGTACCACGCACCTTCTGAATCATCAAGTTCTGAGACTTAGTTCGATCAAACTCTGGCACTTTATCCATTTTAAGTTGAATCTGTGTTTGTCGTGAAATATCCTTTACTAAGTATTTTTTGGGATATTAATATATCTAAGTTAGATATTTATAGTTAATAATAATGAATTCATGGTGAGTTTTGTATTCCCATAAATAACGTATTAATAACACGTTAGAATACTTAAAGGAAAGTATTCTAACGATATGTTAATTTTTATTTCAATTTCAATTTATTTTTATTAAATTCAAATTCTGGATAGAAACCTTTTTTAAGCATATTATTTCGAAGCTTACAGATATTGACTCCTTTATCTATGTTAAATACAAAAATACGGTTTCGACTATACATAAACTTTATAGGGAATGTTTTTACCAACACCGAGATTTCACTATCGTTATCTAATTTTAAAAAAATAAGATTTTCAATTTTATCACTTGTGATAAGGTCTCCATCATTATTTGTTTTATACATAAAGCTTCTCTTTTCATGTTGATTTTTCATATAATCATAAGCATTATTTGATTTGCATATTTGTTTAAATTCATTAGCTTTCGCGCTAGATTGAAAAGAAAAATAAGAGATTGTAAAAATAAGTAAAAAAATAAATTTTTTCATAAGGAATACCATTTTAATGACCAAATATTCGTAAGGACCATGAGTTTAAAATACCATTAACTCTGTTGTTTTTTACTGTCATGATACGAGGGTTTTGATTATCTTTGTCCAAGCTTAATGTGCTGTAAAAATCATCTATATAGTAAACTTCAACTTTTTTACTCATATCAGATACGACTAATTTCCAATCTCCTTCGGATGATTCGCCATAAAATTTATGAGATAAAAATAATGTAGAATTAGAGGTGTCATCATAACTTTTTTCTTCTGAAGAAAAAATTATAGCACTATGTGGAGACAATAATGTACTACTTGTTCCACTTGGTGAAATTAATTTGACTAATAAGTCTGACATCCTTTCATGGTCAAATGTTAAATTTACTTGTACTGATTCAACGGTTAAGTTGTTAACATCTGTTATACTACTTACAATATGGATTCCATTATCTGGAATCTCAATTTTATCATCACTAGTATCAATCCAACTAGATATTTTCATATCAGGTAACGGTTCATGAGTTTTTGCTAATATTAAAGACTTATTAACGTCTACAAGTCCGAAACCATATAATGGGCTATACCAAAACCCTGCGTTATTCCTTTCCCAAGGTTCAATAGCAGTATAAGTGTCATAAAAACCATCATTGTCAGGATTATAATAATATTTCCCTTCTATAGCGGGATAATATTCATCTATACGGGTAGCCCCCTTTATTAAAATATCCCGAATATCCCTTTGCTTTAAATTAGGATTAGCTGACATAATCAAAGCAATAGAGCCCGACACATTTGGCACCGCTGAAGATGTCCCATTCATAGTTGCGGTATAATTACAATCTGGATCATGTTTATTTCCACCATGCAATTTATTTATATTATCGCCTGTCGTTGTATTTTGTCCCTTGTCGCAACCTGGCAAATCAGTGGTAACAATAGCGGGTCCATATTCCCCATAACCCCCACCAGGGGCACTAATAAAAATGTTACTTCCTACTGAACTATAATCCGAAATTTTTCCAAATGCATCTATAGCGCTAACTACTAAATAACCATAAAAATTATTACTAATATCATTAATAGTACTGATTCCAACTGGAATATTATAGGGCTCAGCCAATAGAGAATAAGGTGTAAAAAAATACATTCCATCGTATAGGTAGTCCTTATATTCGTTACCAGCCGCTTTAACATACATAACATCATATTCGTTAGTCATATATATTAAATTTTCATCTTTCATTACTTGAATTAGTGAATAAGGTTCAAGCTGAGTATTTTCAGAGCCAAAGCTTAAATTATAAATTTTATTAAATGCATTATTATTAGATGCCTTATTAACAAGTTCAAGTCCGTGAGACTTACGCCAATTAGTGTAGTTCTGCTCAACCTCATCACCAATAAGATTGTATCCTTGTATTTTTGCCATAGGAGCAACCCCCTTTGTACCTATGTCATTATCTACTGAAGCTAGAATACCAGCTACAGCAGTACCATGTGATTCATTGTTAATTGGTCTTATATCTTCATTCTTGGTCCGGAAATTCCATCCTGGCGATACTGCTTGAACATTATTTAATAAATTAGGATGTTCAAGCCAAATACCAGTATCAACAATCCCAATGTTTATATTTTCTCCTAATACACTCGCTCTATGAGCGGCCCATAAATTTAAGTCATATCCACTTATACCACCTTGTCTTGAAAATGAATTTTGCCCAACATTCATTAAGTGCCATTGTTGATTTTGTAATTCATTATTACCAGGAAGGCATCTTTCGTCACTATCCCTTCCCACATCCTTAATATTGTCCATTGACTTAACAAGTCTGCAATTAATATTTTTAATTGGTATTGGTATTGGTATTGGTATTGGTATATCTTCAATTGGAGACGCAACTTTTTTGTTTTTAAAAGGTCCACACCCTGTAGTAATAAAGAGTGATAAAAAAAATAAACATGTGATTCTATATGTATTAATCATATTGAAATATTACCCTAACGATGTAATTTAAATAAAACTTACAATAAATCAATGAAATGGTGGAAGTGCTAAAAATTAGAGTTGTTGAAAAAATTAATGATTAACTCAACTGCGCTGCTTGTGATTGCATTCGTCCGTCTTAGGATTGCACGTTTTTTGCATTGCACGGATTGAAATATACAAATTTAATTAGACTGACAATATAATAAAATTGTCATTATTTTCTGAATCGTCGGGGAATGATTATTAACTAATTTAATAAAATAAGAGCTTTAAATCTCACAGAGGATTACTATGAACACTACTCACTGTCTTTTTATTATTGAGGATGACAATAAACTTCGTCAGATCCTGTCGTCGTACTTTAGGGCACAAAATTTCGATGTGGTAGAGTTTGCGGAAGGTAAAAGTGCTGTTGAGGCCATTATTTCTCAACAGCCTGAACTAGTGATGCTAGATCTTATGTTACCGGATATCGATGGCCTGACAATTTGCCGACAAATCCGTCCCAAGTTTTTAGGTAAGATACTAATACTGACTTCTAGCGGCGATGATTTTGACCATGTTGTTGCGCTGGAAATTGGCGCTGATGATTTTGTTACTAAACCTATAAAACCACGAGTGCTATTAGCCCGATTACGAGCTTTAGTTCGTAATGAAAGTACCCACATACACTTGCCAGAATCCATATATCAATCGTCAGAAAACACATTAATTTTTGGGGGGTTATTGCTCAATAATATAAGGAAATGGTGTGAACTGTCTGGTAAGCATATTGTTATGACAGATAGCGAATTTGATCTTTTATGGTTGCTTGGCAGTTCTGCGGATCAAGTGTTGTCAAGAGATGACTTAACCCGTGCTATACGTGGTATTGAGTATGATGGATTAGATCGTACTATAGATAACAAAGTGGTCAGCTTGCGTAAAAAACTGGGAGATACTTCGTCTTCACCCTACCGTATTATTACTGTTAGAGGAAAAGGCTACGTTTTTGTACCGGACGCTTGGAACGACTAGAAATTAGGATATTTAAGTATGTGGCGTATCTATATAGAATCTTTTATTCGGTTGTTTTTTTTCTTTATTCTTAGCCTTTTTGCTTATGATGAATTCGTTTATCAGTTATCTTCCGATTATGACTATGTACTTGAAGATATGGAAAGTGCAGCATTCCAACGTATCTTACTAAGATTGTCTGAGTGCAGCACAAACCAAGAGTTGAATCAGTATCTTTTGAATTATGCTGATTTAACCGCGAGCAATCTGAACCTTGTGCATCCAGAAGAGTTACCGGAAGACGTAAAAAATTACTTTGCCCTGAATGAGAAGATACATTCTTTTTCGTTTCGTAACGAAGATAGGCACTTGTGGATTACATTGCCTGACGTATCGAATTTTTATCATTTTGAACCTGATACTAACTCTATGATTAGGGAGAAGATTAGCTTCAACGATTCGTTGTTTTTTGTTTTTATAATTGGTGGGTTTCTAATTTATTCAATCAGTCTTATCTGGTTTCTCAACCGACGGATCCTGGTTTTAGAACTGGTTACCGCCGATATTGCCAGAGGAAATTTAAACGCACGCGTACCAACCAACAGTGGTAGTAAAGTTGGGGGATTGAACGAAAGCGTGAATGATATGGCAGACAAAATATCTCAACTGATTTCTAACAATCGTACCCTTGCACAGGCGGTAGCCCATGATCTTCGAACACCGATTTTTCGTATTCAGTGGCAAGCTGAATTAATTCAGGAAAGTACGATTATTGAAGATGTGTGGGAGAAAGTAGCAAGCATTATTGAAGATACGGAAGAGATGGAACAATTGGTTAATGGGTTACTTTATTTTACCAAAATTAGCAGTCAAGAAATACCGCTACATAAGGAATTCTTCCTTCTTGAACCTTTCGTTAATCATTTAGTTAAGCGTCTTTATAATCCTAAAAATCGAGAAATTGAAGTCATTATTGATCCAGATGTTTATCTTCTTGCCGCTACAAATCTGTTTAAACCCGCGCTAGATAATGCACTGTCAAACGCTGTTCGATATGCTGAGTCTAAAGTGCGACTGGTTTGCCAATCAAACAAGCAACAGCTTAAAATTATTATAGAAGACGATGGTCCCGGTATTCCAGAAAAATATTGGGGTACAGTGTTTGAGCCATTTTTCAGTCTTGACCCATCTCGAAATAAAGAAAATATGGGGAATGGACTGGGCTTAGCGATAGTAAAATTGACTGTCGAGAAACATGGAGGTCAGGTGATACTTGAAAAAAGTGAGCTTGGCGGGGCGAAGCTCAACCTTATAATCCCAAATCTACAACTCTGACAATTACAAACAAATACATGACAAATTGTCGATATTGTCAACCTGCTTAATTTTGTAATTTTACTTAGTAACTTGGCTAATCAAATAATCAATATATACGTTCAATGTATCTAAGATTCATTTGATAATGTTTATTACAACCATCACAGTTGTTCAACTAGGTAATTAATATGAAAAAAATATCTTTATTTGTTATATGCTTAACCTTATTCCCCCTTCATTCTTTTGCTGAGCATATCGTTGGTACCGCTGTTGGCTATGGTAGCCAAAAATTCAAATTAAATGATGGAGGTTCGTTTGGTGATTCGTTTAATCTTAATACTTACTACCGGTATATGATTAATCCATATATTGGTATTGAAGGTGGGTGGACATCTGGTGGTGGTGGTATAGTTAGTGGTTTGATTAATATAGTATCAGAAGTGGATGATGATACTTTTTATGGGCCTAGAACTAGTGCTTTTCTTCAGTACCCATTAATGGAAAATCATTTTATTAATAACTTCATTTATACAAAGTTAGGGGCTAACAGATATAAAGTTGATTACACTATAGATAACGTATCTAAATCTGCTTCAGATATAGGTTTTGAGGCATCATTAGGACTTGAAAGTCGGTTCAATTTTGGTTTGGGATTAAATATAGAATATAAAAATATCACTAATCCAATTATTAAAGCTAATCTATTGATGGTAGGAATGAGTTATAAGTTTTAACGTGAGACATTACTTAACATTATAATGGGTATAAATTATTATATAATATCCGTAGCTAATATGGGACCGGGTATCTAATCGACTGAGATAAATGCCAGTCGTATTCTCTTACCCATTGAACGCGTTTTTCATTGGTTTCTTGATAAGAATCGGCAATGGGATTTGCCCTCAATAAAGTGTGATAATTATCTCCAGGAATAGACATTGGAATAGAGAGTTGAGAGTGCGTAGGCGAGGTTAGTGTCGAATCGCCATTAAGGGAATGCGACATAAAGAATTCTTCTGATGCCGTTGATATAAGGAGTAGATGAGAAGTGTATGCCTGAGTAGGAAATAAAAACGTAATGGTACTCTAGAACAAAACAAGAGATAAGGTTTTATTTATACAAATTAGATAGTTAGCTCAATTATTTTGTGATTATCACAGAATTAGCAGAGTTGAAAGTATTGACTGATTTCTTGTCCTGTTGCGACTTCTCTGTGACTTTCTTTTATTAACCAATTTAATGGATTTCTCACCCAAGGTTGAGGGTCTTTTGCCGGAAAGTCATCAACACAACGTAATCCAACAACATTCCAACCTTGTTGCTTACAGGTATTTATGCAGCGTTTCGCATGCCAAGATTGGGCAACGACCACAACATTACGTGAATGAATGTTGTTTAAGGCTTCACGCGCAATATCTGTGGTGGTTTGGTAGTCCTTATTTTCAATAACACTGATTTGTCTGTCTTTAGGGAAGTGGAGTGCAATTTCTTGTTGAAGTTGTACATGAATATTGGGATGTAAATGCTGGATATTTGCAGCCAGTTCACTTAGTTGAATGTTTACATCAGCGCTGTCACCAAATGAGAAGGCAATTAAAGTGTCAGCTTGATTTAGATCCCCAAAAGGCATTAGAAACGGTTGACCTAAAGCAAGGTAATTTTCTAAGCGTTGTTTTGATGATATTGGCAGTTGGTATGATGGATTACAGTAGCTAAATACTTGAGGATTAAGACGTAAGGAAGATGCAAAATCGTGGTGAATTTTGATATCAGAGTTTGAAAAGTAATTTATAAGATCACGCATTGTCCTATCCTTTTTTAAGAATGATAGCCACTGAGATTAACAATCCGTTGTTATAGCATTAAGCCGTTATATCGTATTTAGTTGTTATAGTAATATTAAGGCTAACAATGAAGTGGCATGATGAGTAGAAATTAATCAGCTAATGAGCTTGAGTCTTATAAATTAAACTTTATTTTTTTAAGGTTATTTGATGTCAGAGTAAATATGGAAATGAAGTCTAGTAAGACAAGGTTAGATTTTTAAGTATAAAGCTGCTTATAATCACATTACTAAATAATTGATGTGGTAGGAATTCATGGATCTAAATTTACTTAAAGCATTCGATGTTGTCATGAATACACGCAGTGTGAATGAGGCAGCAGTCAGTTTAGGTGTTAGTGCTCCTGCGGTAAGTCACACATTAAATCGCTTGCGAGAACAATATCAAGATCCGCTGTTTATTCGACAAGGGAGAGGAATCGTTCCTACCAATTTTGCAATTGAATTGCATGCCGAAATTCAAGAGCCATTAATTCGGTTATTAAATGGGGCAAAATCCCGTCAAGCGTTTGATCCTAGCACTAGTCAGTGAACCTTTCGTATTTCAAGCCATAAAGATTTAGATTTAATGGTCGTTCCTCCTCTTATTAAATACCGTGATCAGTTTGCTCCTAACGTAAATTTCAAAGCAGATATCGAGCATCTAAATGAAGAAGATAGACAGGCTGATTTACGCATGCGTAAAGTGGATTTAATTTTGGCAACGGTGCCACTTGAAGAGCATGGCTATCATAATAAATTGTTATTTGAACAGCAGCTTGTTGTGGTATGCAGAAAAGACCATCCAAGAATTAAAGACAGTATCACTCAAGATCAGTTCTTTGCAGAACAACACCTATTGTGGAAAACCCAGAGAATGGATAACTACATTATGGATTCGTTATTAATTGATAAGTTACCTCAACGAAAAGAAGCCTATGCGACAGGCTCTATTTGTAATTCTATTATGATGGCGGCTCAAATGGATTGGTTGTGCGTAACTGGAGTATGGCATTCAAAAATGATGTCTAAAATGCTGCCATTAACGATACTTCCATTGCCTTTTGAATCTCATCCCTTACCTGTTTATATGACGTGGCATCATTCACAACAATCAGATACTGGTCATCAGTGGTTAAAACAGATATTTGAAGAGGTTACGCAAGATCTAACGAGTTTATATTTATGAATTAACGGGAGTGCTCCTGTTATGGATTAAATAAAACTAAATCCACTTTTAAGTATGACACTATCGATTGTTTAATTGATAACTCTTAATATTTCTCCATCGACGAGCAAAATGGATTGCTCGCACTATTAAGAGAGAAATTATGTCATTTAAAAAATCCATAGTATCACTTGCTGTTATTGCTACCTTAGCGCCTGCGTTTGTGTTTGCTGCGCCGACAACCAGTCAGCCAAAAGAAGCGACAACGCACACTATTCAAAAGAACGACCAGTTAAAGCAATATTTAAATTTTGATAATAAATCTGATTTTGAAGATGCTTCTCGTGGTTTTATTGCAACATGGCCAGAAACAACAATTAAAGACGCAAACGGTAATGTCGTTTGGGATTTCTCAAAATTTAATTTCATCGACCAAGATGATAATACTCAAACCATTAATCCTTCTTTACTTCGCCAAGCAAAATTAAATAACATCAATGGGTTATTTAAAGTTAAAGACGGTGTTTACCAAGTTCGTGGTTTTGATTTATCAGTAATGTCATTCATTAAAGGTGATGACGGCTGGATTGTTATTGACCCACTTATTTCTCCAGAAACCGCTGCAGCAGGTTTAAAACTATTGCGTGATAATGTGGAAGATCTGCCTGTTACTGGCGTTATCTTTACTCACTCACACGTAGACCATTTTGGTGGTATTTTAGGCGTAACAACTCAAAAAGCCATTGATGATGGTGAGGTAGCTATTGCAGCACCAGAAGGTTTTTTCACACACTCTATTGCTGAAAATCTAATGGCAGGCACTACCATGTCGCGTCGCTCTTCATACATGTATGGCAACCTTCTTGATGCGAACAATAAAGGCATGGTTGATGGCGGTTTAGGCAAAACGACGTCATCAGGTTCACCTGGTATTGTGAAGCCAACTGAAATTGCAGAGCACACTGGTCAAGAAATGACGATTGATGGTGTTGATCTAGAAGTGATGATGGCTCAAGAATCAGAAGCGCCTTCTGAATTCATGTTCTATTTCCCTGAATACAAAACCATGATGGCAGCAGAAGTAATGACGCACACTATCCACAACATTTCGACATTGCGTGGCGCAAAAACACGTGATGCATCTTCGTGGGCGACTTACGTAGACCAAGCATTACATACGTATGGCGACAAAGCAGACACCATGATTGCTTCGCACCATTGGCCTACATGGGGTCAAGAGAAGATTAAAGGACAGTTAGCGAAAACGCGTGATATGTATAAATACGTTCATGACCAAACGCTACGTCTTGCAAACAAAGGGTATACGCCAAATGAAATCTCAGCAGAAATTAAATTGCCAGATTCATTAGGTAAAGAGTGGTACAACCGTGGTTACTACGGTACGGTTTCTCATAATGCACGTGCGACTTACGATTACTACTTCGGCGCATGGTGGGACGGTAACCCAGCCAATCTAAACCCATTAACACCAACGGAAGAAGGCACTAAATACGTTGAAGCGATAGGTGGCGGAAGAAAGTCATTGAAATTGCTGAAGCGGCAATCAAAAAAGGCGAATACCGTTGGGCGGTGACTCTGTTAAATAACGTGACTTTTGCAAATCCTAACAATATGGATGCACGTTATTTAGAAGCGGACGCAATGGAGCAACTAGGCTATCAATCAGAGTCTGGTCCTTGGAGAAACTATTATCTAGGTGGCGCTAAAGAATTACGTAATGGTATTAAACCAGTAGCAACGCCAAATACTGCCGCGATAGCCGTGAACATGCCGTTTAATCAGTTCATGAAATACTTAGGTGTGACAGTGAAACCTGATGTTGCAAAAGGCATGAATATTAAAGTGAATATCGATGTTAAAGGCGATGGTAAATACTCAATGGATTTAAGTAATTCAGTATTGAAATCATACACTGATACGCAATTTGATAACGCGGATTTGAACATTACGTTATCACGCCAAGCGTTTGAAAACATGATGTCGAAAAAATCAGTATTGAAAGATGAAATGAAAGCGGGAGAATTTACGGTTTCTGACCAAGCTAAATTCCAGCAACTGATGTCGGTATTTGATCAATTTAATTTATGGTTTGGCGTAGTTACGCCATAAAAAAGTAAGTAAAGAGTAATACAAAGCCTCGTTGAATGAAGGGATTCAACGGGGCTTTTTTGTATACATTTTCTGAGGTTAATGCGATGAACATCTCTTTTATAAAACAGTTTCATTGATAATTATGGCTAGTTAAGTGATATTGATTCATATATTGTATGTAAGCCGTTAGCTCTAAAAATAAAATATCACGCCAATTTAAAATTAAAATCATTTTGAGACGTTTTATTTAATAGAGGAAACTAATATGGCTAAGTATCAATTTTTTTGCATCCCTAACAGTGATCGCAAGCAATATACCTTTCTTGATATGGCATCAAGCACATTTCTACGAGAGAAAACCGCGATATTAGATAACGGTTTTGAGGTTGAAGATGATGTCATCTATGCAGATACTCCAGAAGAAGCTGTTGAAAAGTTCAAATCAAACTTTATTTATGCTGTTGATGAATATGGTAAAGCAGACCCTAGCTATAGTTTTTCTGTGTTTCTCCAATCTCTTTATAAAATGCTTTTTATTAAAAATAAATAATAAAGGCAAAAGATTGTTAATCACCTAGTGAAGACTTCAAAACAGATCGTCGAACGATAACTGAAGATGGTGCATAAAAATTACGCCTTTTGAATCTGGCACAATCCCATTAACGAGAGAGAGGGCGATTGTGTCTGTTATAGGATAAGAAAGGGTAAGTTGCGCGATTAAATAAAGGCTAATGTCGTCATTAATATAAGTAATTATTTGATCTTGTTCATAACCCGTCACTAGGCCAATCATCGCCCCTAAACGAAACGACAGTTTCTGTATGTTAAGGCTATCGTCCATACTAAAGTTCCAACCAATAAGCGTGGAGTTATTATTATAAGAATTGACAAAATGAGCAGCACTAAAGCCATTGTTAATACTAAAACCGATCAGTTTATGGTTTTCGTTATAATCATAGTTTCGGTCTACATGGTGGTTACTGTAGCCTAAAAAAGCAATTTGAAGTGAAGTGGCGTGAGTATTAAATGGGCATGAGAATAAAATAAAACCACATATGACAATCCATTTCATATCGTTCCTTAAATTAAAACAGATGAAATATAAGAATAGTCAATAAAGACTGATTTTACTTAATTTTTTGTCAGGCAACAAAAATAACATTGCCACAAATACAATACCAAATACAACTTGTTTCGCTATAAAACCACTCTTGATGTTGGCGGCAGCATGGGCAAATTAACTTATTCATATATTCTCTATCATTCTTATTATCTATAGATCAAGTATGGGATTAATTTACGTTTAATCAAATTAATATTTGGGTTCATTAGGCTCATTTAGATGTAAGCAACATTTATATGTAATCGTTAGAAAAAATAACCGAGAGAGTTAGTTTTTCGTCGTATTTTTATGCGTTCTTTCACATGATTTTGGTTGTTGTCACATTATATACATGTTGTTATGTTTAAAATGAGCCACCGAAAAGATTTGCTCAAGGAGGAGTTATGTTGATATCGGAAGGGTTAAGCCCACTAACAGAATTGGTCATTTGGATGAGCTACGCAGTCACTATTATCATCGCAGTGCTTGCTGTTGGCATATTATTTGAGTTGAATAAAAAAGAATGATTAATGTTATAAAGCACCTCTACGATGAGGTGCTTTATATTTTCAGAGAACCCTGTTGTCACCACAGCTATATGCGATGATTTGACTTATTTCCGACAGGCTACGGTTAGACTCAATTTTCCACTGTGTAAACGCTTTATTGGCTGCCTGTTGCGCTCGCTTTGTATCTCTACCACTGTCTATAATTCCGCAATTACGTAAATGAGATTCCACATCGGAAGATAAAATAAAGGTATCAACCCCCATTTGACGCAATGCATAAGCGCCTGTGTTACCACCTAAACGCTTACCGTTTTTCTTTAAATATCCCCACAACCCTATGATGTCTTCGCTTGGCCAGTTTGCGACCATCTTCCCAAAAGAACCATATTTAAGGCTGGCGATATTAATCATCATTGCATTAGCGGGAACCGTCATTACTTTTGTTAAGTGGCGGATTATCCGAGGGTCTTGGGCTTTCTTTTCCCATGCTTCATCAGGTTGAAGCAATAAAGGTTGAATACGGAATTGGAAAAATACGTCTTCAAATTCTGGCCATTTCTTACGAACTACATTCCATGATATACCGCATTGGAATACTTTTTCAGTAAATGCCGCTAACCAACGATCATCAGGAATCGAAGCTAACTCTTGAGATGATAATGGCTTATGTAGCAACTGTTCTAATTGTGCTTCTCCGCCTTTACGTTCAATGGCTCGTTGGTAAATGGAATCAAATTTTTCAATGGTCATGATGTTCTCATCTGTCAAAACGGTATGAATAGATTGAAGCATAAATAGCATTATCTTTGTATGCCTTAGAATAAATATTGCTTAATAATCTTATGCATTCAAGAATGTTAAAAATATTTAAATTATACTAAGGCGTAAGAGACTAGATGAAAAAGGACAGAAATGAAAATTGGAATTATTGGCTTAGGTGACATTGCTCAAAAAGCGTATTTACCTATCATTACTCAACTTGAAGGTATAGAACCTGTTTTTTGTACTCGTAATTTTAATACGTTAAAACAATTGGCACAGAAATATCGTGTGGATCAAATTTGTGAAGATTACCAACAGCTCCTGAAACTCAATATTGATGCAGTAATGATCCATGCTGCAACCAGTGTGCATTTTGAGGTCGCCTCTTTTTTCTTAAAAAATGGTATTCCAACGTTTGTTGATAAACCTTTGGCTGATTCAGCAGAAGATGTTGAGAAGCTTTATGAAATAGCGGAAAAATACAATCAACCACTGTATGTGGGTTTTAATCGTCGTCATATTCCGTTGTATAATCAACATTTGCCTGAGCTTTCAAAAGGGGAGGTAGGGCAGCTGCGTTCATTGCGTTGGGAAAAAAATCGCTACGCCCTTCCTGGTGATTTACGTACCTTTATTTTTGATGACTTTATTCACCCTCTTGATAGTGTAAATCTTAATGCTCAATCTTCGATTATTGATCTCTATATCACCCACCAACAACAAGGAAATCAACTGTCACGGCTAGATGTGCAGTGGCAAGTAGGAACCGCATTGTTACACGCTTCGATGAACCGCAATTTTGGAATAACAACCGAGCGTGTTTCTGCAAGCTATGAGAACCAAGCTTTTGAATTTGATTCTTTTGTTGAAGGCAAAATTTGGCATAAGAATACAGAAGAAAAACTTAACTTGAAAGATTGGACGCCGATGCTTACGAGTAAAGGGTTTGATGCGATGATCAAAGATTGGATTTCAGTGGTTGAAAAAGGCAATGTAGCAGATACTGTGATTGATCGTAATATAGCAAGTCATCAGTTAGCGGAGCGTATTTATCAAAAAGTAAGAAATCAAATTAAATAATAAATTTACGCTTAAGTTCATCATCGTTTAGCTAGAAAAAGGAACCCACATGTCATTGGTTAATCAGCTTTCACTTTTTATTGATATTGTACAACAAGGCTCATTTACTAAAGCAGCATCGCTGCATGATATGGATAATTCATCGCTATCTAAGCAGATAAAAAAACTTGAAACAGAGTTGGGTGTGCAGTTACTTAATCGTTCAACTCGTTCTTTCTCTTTAACGCCGGCGGGAGAAGAGATCTTAGAACAAGCATACCTCTTGGTTAATACAATAGGCCATGTGCAAACTATTGCGGATTCATATCATATTCAACCCAAAGGGCGACTTAGAATTACGGCGCCACTACATATTGGTCAACAATATTTGCAGCCAGTGATTAGCCAGTTTATGAAAAACTACCCAGACGTAGACATTGTATTGTTAATGGATGATAAACGCTCGGATATTATTACTGAGCATTTTGATATTGCTTTTCGATTGGGCCGTTTAGATGATTCAAGTTTAATAGCGAAAAAAATTGCAGATACCCGCGCTGTAATTTTGGCTTCAAATGAATTTTTAAAACAAAATGGTGAGCCGAAAACCCCAGAAGAATTGGTTGCTTTGCCTTCTGTTATTTATAGTAATGGTTCGATAACGGTAGATACAGTGAGATTAAGTGAGAGTCCACATTCTACTTTATTTAAAAGTTATAAAATGAAAGGAAAGTATAAAGTTAATGATGTGAGAACACTCATTGCTGCTGTGAGAGATGGATTAGGTTACGCGACAATTGCTTCTTCAAATCTTGATCAATCGATAGAAGAAATGAATTTAAAGCCATTATTAACTCATTATGGCCTTTGTAATCAAGGCCTTGCTGTTTATGCATTATATCCTCATAGAAAACAAACTGCATTAGTAAGAGAGTTTATTGCAGCCGTTCAAGCTTATATTGGTGAATCACCACGTTGGGAGCAACACATCCCTAACTTTGACACCATGTACCAAATAAATAAGAACGTAATAAAAAAATAACCCAGTCAAAAGAGCTGGGTTATGGTAGTTTTCAATAAAAAAGGCCAGACATCTGTCTGACCTTCTATTTCTATGATTAGCGCATAGGGTTGTTCTGTATATTATAGAACAGTAATGACATCTTCCATTGGTAGACGTGCTTTTGGAAGACCGTGGTTATAATCTTCAACGTCTTTGTGGTAACCCAACGCAAGAGCAAAGTCACAAACATAACCATCAAGCTCATCTTTAAATGTTTCGCCAATGAGTTGTGCATCAACACCTTCCATAGAAGTAGAGGCGATACCCATACGTGCAAGTGTGTGTAATGTGTTGCCTAAAGCAATGTAAGATTGTGCTTTAGTCCAGTTACCGTTAAAGCCTGTTTCATCAGTATTCAATTCAACAAAACCGTACGCGCCATCAAGCATATCGTTGTAACGCTCAGCAGGAAGGTGGCCTGAACTTACTTCTGCATCAACCACTTTTCTGTATTGGTCTTTATCAAACTTAGGGTTGTGTGCAAATAAAATAGTATGTGATGCTTCTTTTGCGTGTGGTTGGTTAAACTGGAACATGTTCGCGAATGTACCGTGGAAACGCTCTTTAGCTTCATCACTTTCAAGAACGATGAATTTCCAAGGTTGAGAGTTAATTGAAGACGCTGATAAACGGATAGCTTCTTTAATCACATCCATATCTTCTGCAGAGATGCGTTTAGTTGCATCGTATTTTTTAGCGGTGTAACGAGAGTTTAAATCGGCAATAATTGGATGAGTCATATCTACTTCCTAAAATAAGATGAACAAAAGCACAAGACAGAACATCCGTCTAACGCGTTGTTGATGGAAGTAATATAAATAAAATGAAGTAAGAGAAACAGAGCGTATTTATCCAATGACTATGGAATAAAAATACCATAATCGATTGAGTTATAAAAATACCGATATAAAAAAGGCCAGTAGCTTATGCTATTGGCCTTTGTATTACTCATAAATAATGAGTGTAAACGAAGTAAGGGTAGATAAATTATAGAGCTGCTTTTTTCGCTTCTGTAATCCAGGCATCGAATTGAGCGCGGTTTGCTTTTATCCAACCGTTTACGTGAGATTCGATATCCGCAGTACTATTTTTACCTTTACTCATCATCATGTTTTGAGCACTAACGTCATTGATATTCAGTTTAATGATTTCAAATAGTTTTGCGGCTGATGGGTTCTGTGCTGCAAACTCTTTGTTTGCAATAATACGCATAGAGTTCATTTCAAATCCGTAGTTCTTGCCGTTAGATAGTGTGGTATCAATATTTTTACGATCTCCTGGTAGTGAAGAGAAAGGCACTTCTAGCCACACAACATCTTTGTTAGGAACAAGAACACCACTTACCCAATAAGGTGTCCAAGTATAATAAAGAATAGGTTCATCGTTTTTGTAACGAGAAATAGTATCAGCAATAATCGCGGCGTAATTACCTTGGTTGTGAGTTACTGTATCTTCAAGTTGGAATGACGATATTTGGTGTTCAATCACCATTTCACAGCCCCAGCCTGGGTTACAACCGGTTAAATCCGCTTTTCCATCGCCATCTGCATCAAATAATTTTGCAATTTTTGGATCTTTTAATTGACCAATATTGGTAATGTTATACTTCTCTGCCGTTTTCTTATCAATCAAGTAACCTTGAGCTGCACCACTCACATATTGACCTTGGCGGTAAAAGCTATCATCCCCACCAGACATTTTGTATTTATCAGCATGAAGAGGGAACCAACCAACGGCTAAGAAAGTCGCATCGCCTTTTGCTATTGAAGTATAAGCAACGTTGTAATCCACTTCTTTTGTTGGCTGTACATCATAACCAAGCTCTTCAAGCGCACGGTTTACAATAGAGGTTTGGAATGTTTCTTCAGCAACGGTAGATTGAAGAGCTTGAACGGTTACCCCTTCGCCAGGAAGTTTTTCAGCCCAAACGTTCGTTGATAAAGCCAGTGTTGAAACGATACTTACCGTGAGTGCTTTCTTCCATGAATTAATCATTCTTGTTTCTCCTTAAGTTTTAGTTCTGGTTTTTTTTCTTTCTTTTGTGCAAAAATTTGTAGCAGGATAGATACAGGTCCCATGTGGTACCAACGTAATTTAGTGTTACCTGCGTTTACCCCGAGTACTTGAGTAATCCTATCAAGCAAAATAGCAAGAATAACAATACCTAAACCACCGACAGCAGCAAGTCCCATATCTAAACGACCGATCCCTCGTAATACCATTTGTCCTAGACCACCGACGGCAATCATTGAGGCAATAACCACCATTGATAGCGACAGCATTAAGGTTTGGTTTACACCTGCCATAATCGTTGGCAGAGCAAGGGGCAATTGAATTCGGTACAGCATTTGTTTTTTATTAGCACCAAATGAATGTCCGGCTTCGATTAACTCTTCTGGTACTTGTTGAATACCAAGAATGGTTAAGCGAACAACAGGAGGCAGTGCAAAAATAATGGTTACAACAACGCCCGGAACATTACCAATACCAAACAACATAACAATGGGAACTAAATAAACAAAAGCAGGGGTTGTTTGCATTGCGTCGAGTATTGGACGAATAAATTTTGCAGCCGTTTTACTTCTTGCTAACCAAATACCCATGGGTAGGCCGATAAGCAGACAGAAAAAGACGGAAGTCATAACCAAAGCAAGGGTTGTCATTGCTTGAGACCATGCACCAATAAGCCCGATAACGAGTAATGATGCAGCGGTTGATACGCCAAGCTTAAAGTTAGAAAACTGCCAAGCCAATAAAAATAAGATAAGTAGCATGAAAGGGGCTGGCGTAGAAACTAACGTGGTTTCAAATGAACTCAAGATAAAATCGATAGGAACACGAATAGCTTGGAATAACGGGCGTCCATGTTCAACTAACCAATTCAAGCCAGATTCAACCCAAGTATCAACGGGTAGAACGGCTTCTTCAAATGGGTTTAAAATATCAAAAGGTTTTGTTTCAACCACTTCGCTGTTGAGCCAATCTGCCGTTGTTGATGTATCGCCTGTTTGACCCCAAGGATCAGCACTTGGCGCTGTTGTCGTTTGTGACCATGGGTCATTATTTGTTTGATCTGATGATGACATCGTTCTACCCCTTATCTAACGTTTGAAGTAGTCGTGATTTCGTCACAACACCAAAATAATTACCATGTTCATCAACAACAGGGACGGAATAAGGTACGTTAGCGACTAATCCTAAAATTTCATTGATTGCTTGGTTTGGATTGAGAGTTAAGCCATCGGATAGTTGAGCACTGACCAGTGAGTTATTATCATTATGAGCTTTACGAAGAGATTCTATAGAAACAATACCAGAGTAGAGACTGCTCTTATCTACTACAATTCCGTATTCTCTGTCGTTATCCATCAAATACTGTAAGGCAGAGGCTGGGCCATCATGCTCTGATTTTTTAAACATCGCGGCTGGTTTTTTACGAGCAATGTCTTTTGCTGTTAAAACATTCGCGACATTAACGCCACGGAAAAAAGCTTCGACGTAATCATTGGCTGGATTATTAAGAATGTCATCAGGTGTACCAACTTGAACCACTTCACCATTTTGCATGATGGCAATTCTATCGCCAATACGCATGGCTTCATCTAAATCGTGTGAGATAAAGACGATGGTGCGTTTATCATCATTTTGGAGACGAATGAGTTCATCTTGCATTTCGGTTCTGATCAACGGGTCAAGCGCCGAAAACGCTTCATCCATTAATAGAATATCAGGGTCAC
The DNA here is from genome assembly GCF_001691065.1 of Aliivibrio sp. 1S128. Lineage (NCBI taxonomy): Bacteria > Pseudomonadati > Pseudomonadota > Gammaproteobacteria > Vibrionales > Vibrionaceae > Aliivibrio > Aliivibrio sp. 1S128. The sequence continues at coordinate 77,588 of NZ_MAJV01000069.1, forward strand.
AAGCCAGTGCTCGCGCTAAACCAACACGTTGCTTCATACCGCCAGATAATTCATCAGGGTAAGATTCAGCGTAGACATCAAGTCCAACTCGCTCTAATGCACTTAATGCACATTGTTTACGTTTTTCAATATCAACACCGGCAAGCTCTAAACCAAAGGCCGCATTTTCAATGACTGTCATATGTGGCATTAGGGCGAAGTTTTGAAAAACCATTGAGATATTATTGCGGCGGACGTGACGAAGTTCATCTTCAGAGATGTGAGCAATGTCTTTACCTCTAAGGAAAACGTTGCCTTTAGTTGGTTCAATAAGTCGATTGAGGAGACGAACTAGAGTGGATTTACCTGAGCCAGATAGGCCCATAATGACGAAGATTTCGCCTTCTTGAATACTGAGAGAAACGTCATTAACACCAATGGTTAGTCCTGTTTTTTCAAAAACGTCATCTTTGTTTGCGCCTTCATTAATCATTGTAAATGCGCGGTCAGTGTCCTCTCCAAACACTTTGTACAGTCCCTTAACTTCCAGTATGGGATTCATTTTTTAATTCCTTTGATTGAAAAATCATTAGTACTATAATTAAATTGATGGTAATTATCAAGAGTTACCATACGGTAAATATCCGAACTCCCTCTTTTGTTTGTTATTTACAATAAAGAAAGTAACGTGTCGTTATTGTGTAACTAATTGTTTTTCAGTTATTTATTGTGTTTGTTTTGTATGCTTTATAATTTGGCATTATATTTTTGTGAACGAGAGGTAACGAGATAATTATTGAATGAATAATTAGGGGCGCGATGTTTTTTGTAATTTAATTTGAGTACGAACTAAAAGAGAGTGGCTGTTATTTACCTGTTTCAGATTATTGAGATCAATCTGGGCTTAATCTGGTTATAGGCATACAAAAATGAGGAAGAATAATGAAGTCATGATGGGGAGGATGTAGGTTGCTGTTTTGCTTAAAGGTTAGCGATTACACTAACCCTTATGGCTATCTATTTATTAAGCTTGTGATTTTTTCGGCTTTCTTTTTTTATATACCACACAGAAATTGCCACGCTTAGTTCGGCATTTAGAGCAGCGCTCGCAATCAACGTCTGCTCGATTACCTTCTTTCCAACGTTTAATTAGTTGAGGCTCAGCAAGTAGGGGACGTGATAAGGCAAAATATTGGATATTGGTATTCGCCAACATTGATTCCATGGCAGCAATGTTGGTCAAGCCACCCACGGTGATAACAGGAACCGAAATCTCTTGGCTGATCACATCACCATATTCATGGAAATAGCCTTCTTCTCTTAATGTATAACCATCAAACGATTCACCAATCATGGTGCTGGCATTTCCGTGGATATTGCCAGAAATGATAATGGCATCAACACCGATTTCTTCCAGTTTCTTACAGATAATACGTGTTTCATCAAAGGTTAAACCACCGTCAAAAAACTCAGATGCGGTTAACTTAACTAAGATAGGAAAGTCATTGCCTACCCGTTTTCTGATCTCTGCATAAATCTCTAATAAGAATCTCATGCGATTATCTAAGTTGCCACCGTATTCATCTTCACGACGGTTGTAATATGGGCTTAAAAATTGGTTGATGAGGTAGGTATGCGCAGCGTGGATCTCTACGCCGTCAAAACCGGATTCTTGAGCCCGCTTACTTGCTTGAGCAAAAGCCGTAACGATGTAATCAATGTCCTCTTGAGTCATCGCTTTACCTAAGGTCTTTGTGCCTCTTTCACACACCTCACTTGGTGCAAATATGACTCTTTCTTCTACATTGTAGGTTGTTTTTGTTCCACCATAAGCAAGCTGCATGACAATCTTTGAGTCATGAGTATGTACTAATTCGGTTAGCTTTTTATATTCAGCAATAAAAGAATCATTATACATTCCCATCATGCCTGCATTTGGCTTCTCTTCTTCCACAATGTTTGCATAACCGGTGACAATAAGCCCGACTTCACCTTTAGCCAGTTCTTCGTAGATATCGTATAGCTTATCGGTCATGTGGCCGTCTTCGGTCGCCATGTTTTCCCACGTTGCGCTTCGAATAAAGCGGTTTTTTAATGTCATCTTGCCAATATGGGTTTCAGTAAACAAAGTGCTCAAGTGTTATCCTCTTTAATTATGGTTTTGTTGTTGTCATCAGAAGACAAAAAGACCAAAAAAGAACAGCCTTACCGTAATGTATATGGCTGCTCTTTTTTTGTGTATTTTGATCATATCGATGAGTTGCTGCCAATATAACCGACAATATAATTAAAATTCCTTAATCTATATTAAGAACGAGTCATATCGGTTGAAGAAAAAACGTAATTGCTCGTATTTTATTCATTATTTAATGTATTTATCAGTGGTTTATATTTGATATTTTCGAGTCATTTTTTGACCTCTATTTTTGAAAACTTATGTTGCACGAGATTTGCCGCAAACTTCTTGGTGTTTTAATCGTTGCTGTGTATGTTTACCCAATATTACTGAATAAGTAGCGAAATAAAATATCGATGCGAATTCGATACACAAGTCACGGGGCAACAGATGAATACGATCAAACAACCAAAAGGAATATTCCACATTATTGCGATACAGATGTGGGAGTTCTTTAGTTACTACGGTATGCGTTCTTTATTGATCCTTTTCTTAACGGAAAAGCTATTAATGTCAGACCAACATGCCTATGCCTTGTATGGTGCGTATACATCACTTGTGTATGTAACCCCAATCATTGGTGGTTATTTAGCAGATAAATATCTTGGTAATTACTGGTCTGTGGTGCTAGGGAGTTTATTGATGGTTGGTGGGCACTTTGTATTGAGTATTCCCAGCAGTGATCACTCGACATTGTATTTAGCCTTGTCGCTTATTATCTGTGGTTACGGCTTCTTTAAAACCAATTCAAGTTGCTTGTTAGGTGAGCTTTATCAAACCAAAGAGCAAGAACATGGACGTGAAGCGGGTTTCTCCATCTCATATATTGGGGGAAATATAGGATCAATGATTGCGCCTATTTTATGTGGTTTCGCTGCGATGAAATGGGGTTGGAATATCGGCTTTTCATTAGCTGGGATTGGTATGTTTGTTGGTTTGTGTGTTTTTATCTCAGGCCGTAAATACTTCAGTCATGTAAGCCAACCAAATATGCCAGCATTAAAGAAAAAAAGTGCCGGTATCCCTCATTGGTCTTTATTGATCGTAGCGGTTGCAGTGGCAACCTTAGGTTTAGTCTTTGTGCTTAAAAACCTATGGGCAGGGTACATCTTATTTGTTATTTGTTTAATGTCTTTGGTTCATATCATTAACCTATATCGTAAAAGTGATGCAGAAGATCGCCAAAAGCTAAATTCAATTATGTACTTTATGTTGTTTGGTACGGTTTTTTGGGCATTCGATCAACAAGGTGGTAGCTCTATCAGCTTGTTCATTGAACGTAATATTAATACTAATATTGGTGGTTTTACGATCCCAACGGCTTTCTTCCAAGCCATTAACCCAATAGCCGTTATTATTGGTGGTGCAGCGGTTGCTTGGTTATGGAAAATTCTGGATTCAAAAAGTATTTCTGTAAGAACATTAACTAAGTTAAATATTGGTCTTTTATTATTAACCGCAGGGTTTAGCTTAATTACGTTGTCTTCTAAATTAGCCATGGCGAGCGGTGAAACCACTTTTGTTTGGTTAATGGTTGGTTTGTTATGTATTGGGGTCGCCGAGCTGTTTATTGACCCAGTAGCGCTTGCTGCGATTACACGATTAAACCCACAAGGCGCAACAGGAACATTAGCAGGTATCTACATGCTTGCAGGGGGCTCTGTAGCTAACTATTTAGCGGCTGATATTGCACAGTTTACCTCAACAGATACTGGAGCAAATGCAGGCACATTGGATCTGATTGTGTCAGCGACTCAATACCACCATGTATTCCAAAGTATCCTATTTGTGACGGTAGGCGTATTTGTACTTGGCATGTTGGTTGATTTTAAACACCGTAAACAAACCGCAATGTAATTGGTCTTATGAGCAACAACAGATAATGTGTCTGTTGTTGCCTCAATATCCCGCCTTATCGCTTTTATTTCCTTCCATTTTTGTAAGTCATCCATGTATATTTCTTAAATCTTTTCTCTGCATTAAAATTCATTTTTGATTGTCATCATTACGTCAGTAAATTTTGTTGCTAAATGTTTCTTGGTGTTTCATTTTGTAAGTCATTGATTAAATAAGGTCTTGTTGGTCATTCCAAAAATAGTATTTTAGATTTCACTTATGACTAGTGATAACTAAATGTTAAATAAGTAAGTTGGTTGTGTAATTAGTAAAAAACCATAAAAAAATAGGTAACCACAACATACACAGGGATTTATTTATGTCTAACTTGAATGTATTCAAGCAGCCTAAGCAGTTTTATTTAATCTTTTCTATCGAGTTTTGGGAGCGTTTTGGCTTCTACGGTATGCAAGCCATTTTAGCCGTTTATTTGGTTAAAATTTTAGGGATGTCAGAGTCAGAGTCTTTTATTCTTTTTGGTGCGTTCTCAGCATTAATCTTTGGTTCAGTAGCCCTAGGCGGTTGGGTCGGTGATAAAGTCATTGGCACCAAACGAACCATCACACTCGGCGCGTTAATACTCACCATAGGTTATGCGCTATTAGGTGTTTCTGCATCAGCAGGAAATATCGGTGGTTCAGGTCTTATCTATGTCGCAATGGGCTTCATTACTATGGGTAATGGCTTATTTAAAGCGAACCCATCAAGTCTGCTTGCTAAAGTATACGACCAAGACGATAAGCGTTTAGATGGCGCATTTACTATGTATTACATGGCGATTAACCTTGGCTCATTCTTCTCAATGCTACTTACACCATGGATAGCAAGTAAATTTGGCTATGGTATGGCGTTTAGTGTCAGTGCCGTGGGTTTGATCATTACTGTAATTAACTTCTTAATGTGTTCACACATGGTAAAAGGAGTCGGTTCAGAGCCTGATCTAATTGCCGTGAATAAAATGCGTTACTTAGGCGTTGTAATTGGTGCCGTTGCATTGAGCTTTTTATGCTCAGTATTACTGCAACACCTATTCTACGCTCACGCTATTTTAGTGGTTGTTGGTGTTACGATTGTCGCTCTTTATATGAAAGAAGCATTCAAAATAAAAGGGCTAGAACGCGCTAAAATGTTAGTGGCATTCGCATTAATGCTGCAAGGTGTTGTGTTCTTTGTACTTTATTTCCAAATGCCAACGTCGTTGAACTTCTTTGCTATTCACAATATTGAGCATAATCTGTTTGGTATCTCAGTGGCGCCAGAGCAATTTCAAGCGTTAAACCCATTCTGGATAATGATTGCGAGCCCAATCTTAGCCATCGCCTATAACAACCTAGGTGAGCGCTTTGCAATGCCATACAAATTCGCATTTGGTATGGTGCTGTGTGCCTTATCTTTCCTTGTTCTAAAATTTGGCGCAAGCTTTGCGAATGCCGATGGCATCATGAGTTCAAACTGGCTTGTAGTTTGTTACGCTTTCCAATCATTAGGTGAACTATTGGTTTCAGGTTTAGGTCTTGCGATGGTGGCACAACTTGTACCACAACGCATGATGGGTTTCGCAATGGGTATGTGGTTCTTAACTTCAGCAACTGCGGCGGTTATTGCTGGCTGGGTAGCAACACTAACCACAGCACCCGCAGGTCTAACTGATGCAAACCAAACATTGGCTATCTACAGCGATGTGTTTGGGAAAATTGGTTATGCAACCGCGGTTGTTGCCGTATTTACACTACTGATTGCTCCTAAGCTAACACGCATTATTCGTGGCGAAACAACAGAGCAAATAGAAGTGGTTAACGTATAATAAAGAAAGATAATCAGCCTGATTGACTCTGGTTGATATAAAAAGAAAGCCCGTGCTATCACCTTATTGAGGTGAATACGCGGGCTTTTTTTGATCTAGCCTATAAAACAGGTCAACACCTTATATGCAAAATTACAATCCAGATTAAAATAGGGCAAATTTTATTACGCATTTAACAAGGACAATAAATGAAAATCAAAGCGGGATTATGCCTTCTACTTGCCATGGCCTCTTTTACTAGTTTGGCATCAGAACGAAGTGATAAAGCGTGGGATCTTGTCGATAATGGAGCATTACTTATTGATGTTCGTACCTCTGGAGAATTTAATCAAGGACACGTAGATGGAGCCGCAAATCTTCCCTTAAATACCGTGAACACCGCCTTTGCAGACATAGATAAAGACACTCCAATCGTAGTGTATTGCCGCAGTGGTAATCGCTCAGGACAAGCCATGAGTTACTTACAACAAGAGGGCTTTACTCAAGTACACAATGGTGGTGGTTTAGATGAAATGCTTTCAAGCCAACCGACCAAATAAATAACCGATTAGAGATCATCAGCAGGTTATTGTTCTTCACTTACCCAATGATGAAGTAAAAAACAGAGGTGCTCTTCATACAACATGCAGAGCGCGTCCAGTTTTACTTGACCGTTACAGAACTTGGATCTACTGTGCCATAAAATAATAAAAACATTCTAGTCAGAGGTTTATATGAAAATAGAAGCGATTGGTAAAATTCAAACCGAATCTATTGAAAGAGATAGAAGCCAAGAAGAGTTAAAAAACAGCATTAGTAACATGAAAATGCAGAACGAAGGTGTGTACGACCAAAAAGCCATAAACTTCGCCATGAAGCGCGGAGAATTAAGAGAAAAAGAAATTGAATCAAGAGTCAACAGATTAAAGGTCTACATGGACCAACAGCGCAATTTAAACAACGTAATGTAAGCCCCTTCGGGCAACCTGCTTTATCTCGCGAATTGGGGGGGCTCATTCTTCGCAAACCCCAATGGCTCAACCAAGCCACAAAACGCTTCGCTGTGTCTTGTCCCTACGGGTCACAATCAGGGCTAGTCATAATTAGTAAACAATTATCATTTATAGCTAATTAAAATTTAACAATGCTCGAAATTTGTTCATAAGCTGAACATTTAAAATTGAGGCAAGAGTTGGTTTTTTGTCATTTTTATACAAAGTCATCAATAAATGTAAGCTTTTAAAAGCGATTAAAATTTAAACCTGATAAAATACGGATAACAATAAAAATTACAGGTTAATGGCTTTGGATTTAAAAACTGCTTTAATCCTTTTGTCTAAATTGTATGCTTATTCTTTAAATATACAAAGATAGTTGGATGGGAAATATACGTCGTATAAGAATTGCATATGCATAGAAACGGAACTCATTCTTAATTAAGTTTCTATAAATAAGGCAAGTTATGTAATCAACCTGTTGAGGTTGTTATCACTTTTTCTAAAAATAGAATACTTAAATACGGAAATTTATGAGATTAAAAGAAGCCCTCAGCGTGATGTCAAAGTCGTCACCTTACGCTGTATCAACAGAACGCTCTGGTTTGAATTTAAATACTTTAGACGAGATAAAAAAATATTTATATATAGATATGCCCATTGCAAAAGCTGTTGAAAAACGAATCTCAAGTTTTTCAGCCGATAAGCCAGAGGTTCTGTTTCTTTGTGGTAGTAGTGGCGATGGTAAGTCTGAACTGCTAACAGAGTGTAAAAAGACATATAGTACGCGAGCAAAATTTCATTTAGATGCAACGCATAGTTTTGATCCTCGTGAAAATGCAATTCAGACCTTAGATAAAGTATTCGATGAGTATTTGTCTCAATCAAAGCCATTAGTTGTTGGTATTAATACCGGAATGCTTAACAACTATGCTGAAGGTGGTAGTAATGAGTTCTTTAAGGATGTAATTAAAAGCTACTTGGAAAATGGCTCACAAAGTAAGAGAGTATATTTCATAGATTTTGAGAGCTATCCAAAATTCAATATTGATGAAAATGGCTATACATCCGAGTTTGCAGAGAAGTTACTACAAAAATTAACTGCAAGTGATGGGAACTTAATTCGCCAAATTTTTGATAAAGATAAATTGGAATGTACAGACTCAGATAGCCGTAGAATACAAGCTAACTATGAGCTATTAAGTTTACCTGTTGTTCAAATAACGGTCGTTGATTTGCTTTTTAAAGCTCGTTTGATGAAAGACCAATTTGTGACTGCACGTTCTTTACTCGATCTTATATTTATGTTGATTGCTGGGCCTGGCTATTTGTTCGATAATCTTTTTTCTGGTGGAGATAACGAACTAGCTAACAAGCTCGTTGAGTTCGACCCTGCGCATTTACGAACGAAGAAAATAGATCGATTTATATTGGCAAACGATTTAGGTCTACCTGATATTGAGTTTGAAGAGTTTAAGGTTCAGATGAAGGTATTGGGAATAAACAAATTAAAGGATAGTCATTCATATTTAAGGTTATTTTATATCTTGAAAAATGAAGATTTCGCCAATAACTATCATGTACAGTTTTCTCAAGATTTTAGCCAATCATTAATAGACGAATACCTAAACATTTATCAAAAGCATAGAGATTACGATAATAGCGATGAGCACCGAAGTGTAATTAGAGATTTTTGCAACAATACTCTACGGACAGCAGTTAGAAAATATAACAATCGTAATGCCCCTCATTTACGAAAAGGTCATTATTTGATTTCTGAAAAGAATGGTTATCAATTAGTTGCAAAATTGGATATCAAAGCAGATTTAAAAAATGTAGATAAACAACTGCCAACTCCAGCTTCTTATTTCACTGCTTGTATTACTGTTGGGAGTGACAGTTTAACCTTACCCGTTAATATTAACTTATTACAGATGATGAAAAGAATAGGCGATGGATATCGACCAAATAAACATGATAAGAATACGGTTGTACTATTGGATGAGCTTGTTGAAGATATATCAAAAATAGCTAGTCAAGAAACAACATTGCACATCATTAATGGTAACCAGCATATTACGGTGACTGATAATGAAGACGAAAATGATAAGTATGAAGTGAGTGGCCTAAATAATGATTAAACAAAACCTTACTCCTCCTAGCAGAAATGCTTTTAGTTCATTCTTACCATTGAGAACTAAAGAACAATACTATAAATTTTGCTGGAACTCTGTACTGGGCTATTTCGTACACCTTTTATATAAAAAATCTCTTTTTACAAAGAATATTGATGATTTTAAAGGACTTTGCGAAAAGAGTTTTTTAAAAAATTTAGAAAGCGATGATTCAGATTTATGGAATGTTATAGAGAGCATGTATTTCCATAATGATGAATTATTTAAAATATCTCCAGAGTTACTTATTTTTAAAGCAACTAAGGAAGAGCTTGATATCAATAGCGAAAGACTTGGTGATATGTATGCAGGGATTTTGAATGGATTTACCTTGGAGAGCTCTTCAATGACTAGTCTTAATTTTATTGAGAAAGGGATTAAGACTGAGTTTGATAAATTTCATGTATCTGGGAAAAAAGAAGAACCTAAAGAAGCTTTAACCTATTTACCGTTTATTTCGAAATATTTTCACAAAGACCTACAGTTTTTAAATACTAAACCTCATTATCTTCTCAATAATTTTAATGCAGTTATTCGACTTTACGGATTCTTATACATTTCACAGATAGCGCTGAATATCAAGACTTGGGCGAATGGTGAACCAACCAGTAAACCTTGCTTTTTTATTGTTGATAATGAGAAAGCAAGCGATGAAAGATCGCAAGTTAAAAATTTTGGCTACGCCCAGCTACATGACAACTTAGAGTATTTGTATCCATATCTTTTTATGAATGAAGCTTTGCAAGAGAAAAATAATGTTCAACCTTTGTGGAAGCTTTTTGAAGGTATTAATGACAGTCATATAGATAGTTTGAATCAATTTGGTGAAGAATTCGTTGCAGATCGTGTAGAAAGAAAGTGGTACAACATTCAGCCAAATTGGCAGCATAGTGAAGATAAAGAGCTAGTGCTAGCTCAGTTACTTGAAATTGCCCATGCTCAATTTGACAGAAAAAAAGGTCGCTTAACCGCATATAGTACTGCTTCTGTTAAAGGTACGTTGCGAAATATCCTAGATCCTTTTATCCAGAATCGAAAGCGCGGAGGGAACGTATTAGCATTTAACCAAGATTATATTGTTTTACTTACTAATTTAGCCATTGGTGAAAGAGATAAGCTTCGTTTTCATGAGGTGATTAAAGAGTTTGAAGCTAGAGGGGTATATTTCGATAAACAAAGTCAGCAGAACTTAGTTGATTTTTATGAGCGCATGGGCAACGTAGAGCGAATGAGTGATAGTGGAGATGCAGTATATGTCAGACCAACGGTTTAATAATTTTTTAGTTGCTCACTTTAACCAATGGGCAAAGGCTGAGTTAGAGGTTGGGTTTCGTTATCAGTTTACTTGTCCTGATAATAAAAAGGGGCTTAATTTATATAATGCATTTTTGGATATTACTGATAGTAGTATTGAAGTTAAAGGAATAGAGCTAAAGACTATTAGATATGGAAATGTTGAGCTTATCCCTGTTTATGAAGGTGAGAACTTTACTGAGAACTATATTGCTCATTTGAGAGATGAAGTATCAGCAATGGAGGGTTCTGCAAAAGGAACGGCATTACTTATTATTCATAACTCGATGTTAGATACTCTCCGAAATTCTACAGAAGATGTTGCTCAGAGTGGTTTTGTGTGGCATCCAGAGAACATTAGAAATTTGCTATATAAAGAAATTGACCAAAATGATGAAAAAGCAAAAATATCAGAGTGTTTACTTAATTATCATTTTGACGAAATTCAAGATGACAATGCAACAATGTTTGGCTTCGAAAAGCTTTACACTGCAATCGCAGATGGCGATCTGCAGTTTCATGAACTTGGGCTATTAAAGGATGATCAACTTTCTGAAGAAAACTGGGAAGGTGAGCAAATAGTTCAACGTCTTAAGGAAAATAAAGAACTTAGTGATAAGTTGGAGTTTATAACGCACCATTTTGCAAATGAGTTACAAGATAAACTTGCAATTTTGGACTTTAGTGAGAAGTTTATAAAAGAACATTTTCCTAATGAGAACATTGAGCAATATAAAGAAAACTTAGATCTAGGTGAGTGCTTTGCGGAACAAGATAAAAACAGAACGAACTTATTAGAGTTAGAAAGTGTTAAGGCTCCCTATACTGAGTTTCTAAATAAATCTAAGTCAGAAAAAGGGGCTGGTGCTAGAGAAAGGCATATAGTGTTATTGCTAGAGCCTGAGCAAAATGAGTTTGAATTGGATCTCTGTTTCTTAAATCAGAAACTAAGAGACAGTTTTTGTAAGATTCAACACAATTCAAAACAGTCAACTGTGGATATATCTATTAAGAACTCTGGTGGAATTCGAAGCCGAGCTGTTTTAACAAGCAAATTTGATGGACAAGCTAGATATTTTACTTTTCAAGTTAAAACTGACAAGCCAAAAGAAACTCATAAATTTAGAGTGTTAGTTATTGGGAAAAATGATTTTTATGTGGATGCTTTCAGACATACCTATTTAATTGAGCCATTAAAAAAATGGGTAACACTTCAGACTGATGAACAAAGCTTTAAAATTAGTGAGTTGCCAGATAAGAGCTCTTTAGTAGAAAACGGTCAAGTGTTTGATTCAACTATTACTGGACTAATTGATTTTAAAGCTCTTGCGAGAGTCTCTGATGATATTAGTTTTACTGTTAAAAGCGGAGCTAGCCAAATAAATTTTAATGTAGAAGGTGAGGTTGCTACGGACTCATTATCATTACCATTAATGTTAGATCAAAGCCGGTTTAAAGAGCTTTTCGATGACGGTTATTTTGGACGGTATAATCGTGCTAAAGATAAAGTACTCATTGATGAAAAAGAAGTAGCTCCAAAAGGTAAGCGTCTTTCGTTGCTTCAGCAAGAAGCCAAACTACTTGATAGTAGACTTTTGGCAACTAGCGGAACTGAAGGTGATTTTTATTTATGTGATTTAGACGAGGACTTTCCTGTACTTTCTAGCGCTTATAAAGAACTGTTTGAAGATTTAGTTCGAGATAAAACATTACTAAGTTTATCAAGTTGGGGAAATAAAACCACAGGGTTAGTAGATAGAATAGTTACAGCATACCAAGCAGAGATAGACAAGATTCCATATCACGCACCGTTGCATGCCAAACATAAACGATTAATGAATATAGGTTTTTCTGATATTGAAGGACAAACGTTCATTACGCCTTATCATCCATTAGTACTTGCTTATAACTCAAATCTAGCCACAATTTTAAAAGATGATAAAGATTCTGGGAGTAGTTTTACAAAACTACCGCCAGTGACGATTCAAAGGTTAACAGCACAGGGTTTACTGCCATTTATTTATGATCCAATGAATGGTTTTGCGTATAATCATGCAATAAAAGAAAACGTATTTTGGTCAAAATTAATTCCACAGAAAGATAGCAGTTATGATTATGTACGTAGCCTAGTAAAGGATAAAGTTAGTAAGTTTTCTGTAGCTTTTAAGCATCTATTTGTTGCTGGAAGTAAGACTACATTAATTATTAACTCTGTTAATAACGGTGAAAATAAAGAAATTTTCTTAGGTCTTCTGGATTTTATAAAAATTAAGAAAGACAAAGTTACAAAGATTCACGTTAATTTATACGATAAGACAGAAAGTGATAGCTGGTTTGATAAATTTGCTGATGCAGCAACTTATGACAAAATAAAAGACTTGTGTGAACTTAATAAAGGATCAGCTAAAGGGCAAGCAGATAGCATTATCGACCTGTTGAGAACACGTTTAACTTATAGTAAATACAGACATGAAGAAGGCGATAAAGAGCAAGTTTATGCTCATATGAGCTTTTTTAGAAATAACGAACGAGTTAAGGCAACAGATGTTGATGTTTTAAAACAAACTTCAGGTGTTGTATGTAATGGACTTATGCCAGGAGAGGCTGCTACTAATAAGAACGGTAGTTATTATACTGCATTTGGGTTAGAAGGTGTCGATTTAGATAGCGCTCCTCAATTGAAATTGGCAGCTAAGTATGGTGGATTAATTAAACCTGCGAAATGTCAACATGAAGAGTACGGGGATGCCAAATCACAAGCGTTAGTAGTTACTGAAAATTTTAAAGTTCTATTAGAACGCGCGTACGAGAATTCTATTTGGACGACAATTATTGATCCTAAAGTGACATTGGAATTCTTTGAAAATCAAAAGAATATGGTTCTTATTCACTATTCTGATAACTACACGAACTCAGTCAATTACGATGCGATTACAGTAACTAAACAAACAGATCTATACCATAAAGTCCTAGAAAATGATGAAGGTGGGATCATTGAAGAGTTTAATGCTTTTAATGGGGAGTGGTTACTCAATTTAGTTACAGCACTTGAAAATGAACGTAAAGAGAAGCGTGGAATCATCTGTGCATATAAGTACATCAATTGCTTAGTTGCGGATTCAAACATTATTTGGGTTCCTCTTTCTATTGCAGAGATTATCCGTGTTGCTGGTAACTTAGGATTGAATATGGCCGATAGTGATTTGTCACGCCATGCTCAAGGTTTTAAGAAGGGTGTTATTTCAGATGATATTCTATTTGTTGGTTTTAAAGATAAACAAATGATCTTACTGCCTGTTGAAGTAAAAACAGGTAAGAGGCAGACACACAGTAAAGGTGTAGAGCAAGCTCAAGAGCTGAAACGTTACTTTGAGTCATTACTTGGGCAGCCAAACTTAGCCGGAAATCTTTACCGCGGGCTATTCATGCGTCAAGTACTGATGCAAATAGATAAATATAAGCTCTATAACGTCTACGAAAAGGGTTATTTCAGTAGTATTGAAGATAATAATGCTTATTGGTTGCAGGGAGATTATCAGCTCGCTGAACTTGTTGATTATCCAGCAGGATTCTTATTCGTGAATGTTGAAGATAGTAATTTTAGTAAAGCTTCGTTTATGAAGGTTCACGATATTCTAAAAGTAGAGTTACCAGCTGGCAATTTAAGCCATTGGGTGAGAACACCGATGCGAACTCTATTCTCCGAACTTACGTCAGCTAAGCTTCACCATATTGATAGCAGGTATATTTTGCAAAGTGATTGCACTATTAAGCCTTTAATCATCGAAGAGGCAAGCAAAAGTGAAGAAGATAACGAGAAAGATTCTAAGCATGAGGATGAGCCTAAAGTTGAAGATTTGACATTGATTAAAGAAGAATCCTCTTCATCGGTTGAAATCGTAAAATCAGACCGAAAAACAATGTCGGTCGAAGAACTTGAATCAATATACCAGCAAATTATAGATTGTTATTACAGTCATAAAATAACACTACTTAAGCCTGATAATGTTGAGCCATTTATTGAAGGGCCAGCATCTATCTTATTTAGGGTGGGCTTAAACCTAGGTGATAAACCTGAAAGTGTTTTTGCTAAATCTCAGTCATTAAAATTGGCGTTGAAATTAGGGCAAGAGCAAGATATCGGTTTTGGGATTGATAGAGGTTGTATAACTATTGATGTACCAAAGAATGAAGAACAACGCTATTTTGTTGACCAGAATGATATTTGGCCAAATTGGAAACGACCTGAAAGGGCTCTTGAAGTCCCATTAGGGGAAGATCGTTTTGGTGAAGTAATTAAGCTTAATTTTTCATCGTCAAATTGCCCTCATTTATTAATCGGCGGTACTACAGGGAGCGGTAAATCAGAGGCATTGAATACAATTCTTTATGGTATGGTCGAACACTACAACGTTGATGAACTTAAGTTAATGCTTATTGATCCTAAAGGAACGGAGCTTAATGATTTTGAGAGATATCCTCATATAATTGGTCGGATTGGTTTTGATGATGATGATGCGCTAGAACTGCTTAAACAAGCGGTTGAAGAAATGCAATCTCGTTATGTTCAGTTTAAAGCTAAAAATGTTCGCTCATTACCTGATTATAATGCCAAGGTAAGTGAAGAAGAACGAATTCCTTGGTGGGTACTTGTACTTGATGAGTATGCTGATCTCACGTCTGATAAAGACATGAAAAAAGAGATAGAAGCAGAACTGAAACGTTTGGCACAAAAAGCTCGTGCTGCGGGTATTCATTTAATCATTGCCACACAAAAACCAAGTGGTGATGTTATTAGTACAAACTTACGTTCTAACTTGCCAGCTCAGCTTGCTTTACGAGTTAAAAACGGTACAGAAAGCCGTGTTATTTTAGATGAACAAGGTGCCGAAGTGCTAAATGGTAAAGGGGATGCTTATCTTAAATCTGAAGGTAAGTTAGTTAGGATTCAGTGTGCAAGAATAAGTTTGTGTCATATTAAATAATTTTAAATAGGTCTCTAGCATGTTAAATACAAAAGATATTGAAGTAGGATTAGATCAGCTTGTACTCGACCCAAATAATTATCGTTTATTCGGGCAAACAGAAGGAAAATTGATAGTAGATGCAGATGCTGAAGGTTTACAAGAAGTCACATTAGCTAAGCTCGAAAAGCAACGATTAGGTGAATTAAAAGATTCTATTAGGAATCATGGTTTTTTAGAAATGGAGCGCATAGTTGTTAGAGCCCTTAATTCTAAAGAAAATAAAGAAAATAAAGAAAATAAAGAAAATAAAGAAAATAAAAGATATTTAGTTGTTGAAGGTAATCGACGGACAGCGGCATTAAAAAGTCTTGAGCCTGAAGCTACAGGTGATTTGAAAAAAAAGTTAAGCAACTTAAATGTGATTTTAGTTGAAGGTGATGAGCAGCAGGTGAAAACCTATTCAGCTACTTTGATGGGAATTAGACATGTCTCTGGACCCAAAAAATGGGATGGTTTTCAGAGTGCAAAACTAATCAATGATTTGTATGAAGATGGAAAGTCATTTACAGCGATTGGTGACATATTGGGTATAACAAATCGTGAAGCAGGAAGACGATACCGTGGTTATCAGGCGTTTCAACAAATGCGATTAGATTCCGAGTTTAAAGATAAGGTTGAACCAAGACATTATGGGCTTCTTTTGGAGTTTTTATCTCCTTCTAAAGAAGGTAAGTCATGGCTTGGATGGAATGATGCTAAATATTTATTTGAAAATAAAGGTAGATTAAAAATAGTTTATAAAGCACTCACTATAGATAAGGATGAAGGGCTTGAAATAAGGAACCCAGGAGATGCAAGGAAGTTTGTATCTCTTTTAGGTACTCAGTACTGCAGTGATATCGAACAAGGAAAATCAATTCACAATATGCCAGATCCTGAGGACTTGAAAGATAGTGGAAAGTTGAAAAAAATTAAGAGCTTTATTTCTTTTATAGAAAAGAACTCATTTAATTCTGAGGAAATCAGTTATTTAGGTGAGCTGGAGAGGATTTTGCAAGAGAAATTGGGTGAATAATGATGTTGGATGATTTCAATTACGATACTTTTGTGTCGTGCTTAAAAGAAGAATTAATATCTTCTGATCATGATGAAGTTAACGATCTTGAGTTTTTGATTGACTATTATAAAGATTATCCGCCTTCGGAGCTTGAGGATCCTGATTCTGATTTCTCCAGAGAAGAAATAGAGAGGTTAGCTCAAGAGCAGCTGCCAAAAATTAAAAGATATTTGATCGAAAAGGAAAGCAATTGGCTAATAGTAGACGTTGATAAATTTAAAGAAGGAAAAAGTACAGCTAGTTTAAAGAGTGGGTCACCTTTAGAGCAGAAATTAACAGTAGAAGAGCAAGCCTTAATAAATACTCACTTTCAGGAGTTGGGAATACAAGAAAGGCGTAATTTACTAAATTTATATGAACAAAAGGTTTCAACATTAGGAAATAATAAAGAGAAATTTGATGTTCTAAAATCATTGTGTAATTCATATAAATACTCATCTATAGATGATAGTAATTATTTGAGAATCTTAAAAAACACAGGTGATCTAGCTCTAGAATTAAATGAAAGCGATGGCTTTAAGTATTTTGAGTACTCAGCTAAGATCTATCGAGAGAGATATGAACATGATGATTCTGCTGAACAGTTTAGGTTAGCAATAGTAGCGGCGAATAAAGCCGGAGAGTGTAAGGAAGAAGTGTTAGTGCTGACTCGTTCAATGCGAATCCAATATGAATTAGCAGGAAACGAAGAGAAAGCAGCAATTGCATTTGTCGAAGAAAACAAGTTAAAACGTGTAATTTGTGGAAAACCAGAGGTAGGTATACTCCATCGAATATCTGATTATTGTCAAAATCCAGAAAAAGTGGCTCTTGGGGCTGGATTTTTAATATTATTTTCGACTTTAGTTTATGCTATTTTTGGACTTGTTCCATCGGGTTTTGATAAGCAGTCATTACTACTCGGTGATGAAACATGTTATAGAGTTTTATGGGACTCTTTATATTTTAGTATTGTTACTTTTACTACGCTTGGGTACGGGGATTTTTCTCCAAGCGATGGGATTAGTCGTATTATGGCTAATATTCAATCTCTAGGTGGTTTGTTTTTTTCTAGTTTATTTTTAGTTACTTTGGTTAAAAAGTATGGAAGATAAAAATTAGCTTATTATTCAAAGTACATACTTTTAAGGTATGTACTTTGTGGTTCAAAATATTATAGGGCTGATTTCATTAGGTTCTCTATGTTTTTAGTATTACTTGAAAGGTAAGAAATACCACGGTGAAGGTGAAGTTTAAAATGATAGTTAAGCTCACTTTTATCAAGTTTCCCATAGTCTTGATATATACGCTGCTTTAACATTGCCAAATATATATCTGAGAATTCACCACCAAACACCTTCCATGTCATTTCTATATTACTGTCAGTAACTATTTCCTCGTGAGGTGGAAGGCTTTCTTCTTTTAATGAAAGCATCAAAGCCCAACGACAAAGAACATTCCAGTTTTCAATTTTTGTATGTTTTTTGGCAGTGATTAACTGTCCTTTTGCTTTTTCTGATAAGCGGACGATTTCAATACTCATACTTCCTCCACAAAATAGCCAGGTTGAATTGTTGATGTTTTTAGCGATTCGTTATAGCTAATGTGATATTCCTTAGAAATATATGGTTTCAATTTTTTGTAATATTGACCAGTAATTTCTTCATCGGTAGATAATAATAATACTTGTCCAGCAGCTTGTGGAAAATAATCCTCTACTAATTTAGTTCTGTGCTTTCCATCTAAACGCCCCATAGGTGTATCAATGATTGTTGGGATCTCTTTACCTGATTCGTCGGCAAGTGCCCATAAGATCGCCACAGAAAGTAGCTGTCGTTCTCCTGCGGAAAGGCGCTTTGGCTCTAGTGGCTTATTATCACCATCTATTAATGTTAAATGGAATGTTTTAGGGTTAATTTCAATTCGTGCAATTAAATTGGATTTACGTTCTAGCTGTGTAAATTTACTTTTAATTTTTGATTCAAGTTTTGCAATGTTTTCATTGATTAAGTTGCTTTTAAAAGAATCAATAATTGCTTTCATTTCATCTAAATGTTCAGCAACTTGTTTATTTCTAAGTTGCTCAAAATTCTCTGCGCTTTGCTGTACAAGCGTGGCATCTAATCTGCCTTCAAGTTCATGTAACTGATTTTTACATTGATTTCTTTCTTCCATAGTTGCTTCTAATTGATGTGTTTTTTGCTCAATTAAAAGCTCTAACTTTTGTTTCTCTTTTATTTGGTCTTTAACTGAATCGTAATCAGGAATAGCTTCTAATTTTTTCTTTAATAACGCATTTTTTTCTATTAATTCAGATTTTTCTTCGATAAGTGTGCGGCATTCGATAGCTTCACTTTTTAGGGAGTTATAGGCAAAATCAAAAATGGCAGAATTGCTATTTAAATAGCATTCTGTTGTTGTGTTTTTTGATTCAGAATCACTCATTAATTTATCTAGTGTTACTTTTACTAATTCCACTGTTGAGTTATCACTAGTGGAACTGAGAGTCTCTAATAGAGCATTATTTTGTTCTATAATGTATTTTTTTGCATTTAGTTGTTCGATACTAGCTTGCTCTTTAAGAGTTTGTTGTTTTGTTTTTTCAAATAAATCTTTAGCTAGTAATAATGGTAGGGCACTACCTGCAGCTTTAATTAGACTGTTATTAGTAGCCTCAATCTTTAACTCAACTCCTTTTTCTTCTACTTGAATTTCACTAAGAGAATCTAGTAAATTTGCACCTGAGCTTTGTAATTCAAACTGCATATTATCGAGTTGATTAGATAAGTTATCGTGATCAGTCAGAATTATTTCTATTTCAGCTTCTTTCTCTTTGAAATTATTTTCAAGTATATCTCTTCGAGCAAGTAGTTCTTGTACTCGTTCATTTGCTTTATTGTCTAAGTTTTTTTCTTGTTTTCTTTGGCGCTGGTTATTGAGATCTTTTGACAATTGCGTAAATAGCTCTAATCCTAATAAGGCTTCAATGCCTGTTTGGATTAGTTGTGCTGAACGTGATGGATCGGCAAGATCTTCAATTTTTTCACCATCAAAGAAAAATAGTGAAGATAGGCTCTGCGGGATGAACTCAGATACAAAATCATCCCAGCTATCCGTTAATAAATTATCTTTAAGTCCATCAACATTAACTTGTATCGTGTCATTAATATCTCTATTTGAGCCCATAGACCAACTACGAATGATTTCGTAAGTATACTGTTTTGTTCCTGTTTTATGTCGAAATCTTAATGCAACAGAAGCGCTTTTATCAACGCTAGAGCGGTTTATAGCCTGTTTTAAATATTCACCATATGGAAGGCGTCCGCGGTTTGAGCACTTAGCATGCTTACCATACAGTGCAAGTTGCAAAGAATCCAAGAAGGTTGTTTTTCCTCCACCATTGAGACCACCAAATAAAATAATTGGTTTTTCATGATCTGTACTATCAAGGTCAATTTTATGTTCACCTTGATAAATACCAAAATTGTTCAGTGTTAGTTGTTCAAATATCATTATTTAGTCTCAATAACTTGGATTTGTGATTGATTAGTTAATTTACTGTTTCGTTGCTCTTTTGCTATAAACTCACTTTGCTTTTGGTCGAGTAGGGCAAAAGATAAATCAATTTGACATATATAGTATGCATATAATTTTTTTAAAGCAGTGACAATTTTTGTACCTATCTCCAGATCATTTTCAGATGTGAGATGTTTTTTATCAGCTAATTTTAAATTAAGTTCTTTGTATTTTTTTACTTTATTGAGTTCTTTTTTACCATCTAGAATTAATAGATTAGATGGTAGGTTTTGTAAAAACTCTTGTTCGTTACCTACATTATTTAATCGTGTAAGTTTTAGCTTATATTCATTTTTAACGCGCTCAAGAGCAAATCTTCTAGCATGATCAATACTAGAAAAAGCACCTTTATCGATCTCTGTTTCAAGTTCTTCAGCAATTTTAGATCGTCGTAATTGGTGTTTATATTTGTCTTCTATTGCTAATAAGCCTCGTAATTGCTGATATTTTAATTGATCGTAATCATTATAAGTTGAGCAATGTGCTTGTAATTTGGACAAAATATTATGATTAATTACTGGGCTATAAGCTCGTTTTGGTCCCTTATATTCACAATTAAAGACTTCTTTGTATATTTTAGGAACAAAGTCTTCGACTTCTTTTTTATCTTCAACCCATAATCGACGAATCTCTTCTAAGTCTTCGAGGGAAAGAAGTTCAAGATTTCGGACATCTTCAGGGCCAGTTTCTTGTACATAAGCTTGGGCCTCTAATACCTTTCTTAGCATATGCATACGGAATTTTTGTTGATAAGGACCACGAACAACATCTGCAGGTAAATTTTGGTATTTATGTTCGGTATTATCTTCATGTTGAGCTAAACGCTCATAAATATCTTCGCTATCTTCAATATTTGCAGACTCAGTGAACCCTTTCATACTGATGTGAACGGTTAAGCTGCCATTCATTCTTCTAAAATCACGATTGCTTTTATCTCTAGCAATCTTATTTTCTTTCTTCAGCTGATTTGGGTCATTAACATCAATCTCATTACGTAATTGTAAAAGAGGGAGCATCCACTCTTTCTCTTCATCATTGGCTATCATTGCTGCCATTGATTTGTCTTCCCCTACCATAGTACATACGTAACAGCCAAAGCGGCTATCACCACAACTAGGTGTAGATTTATCTACAACCAATGGACATTCGCCACCTTCAGTTGCTCCTTGGTACATACCTAGCAAGTCACTATTACGGTATCCCCATGGATTTTTTTCTTGTGTTAAATATGCCCAAACGTCATCGTTAGTCCAGTCTTCAACAGGGGTGTATACCCAGACACGATCTAATTGAGTATTAACATTTAGGCCGTCTTCTTTACGTGTATTATCAGCGCGCTGTTCTATGCTTTCCATATTGGCAGTACGAACAGTACTTTCATGCTTACGAGTGCCTAGAACAAGAATTGCTTCACCGTTACTTTTTACTACATTTTTGATGAATGTATTTGAAGGACTGATTTTCAATCTATCTGTACACCAGCGAAATTTGTAGCGAGGTGCAGGGTAACCTCGACCTATAAGATTGACCCAAAAGCGATCACTCACCTCTGGGACTAGGCGATGTGGTTTAATTGGTAAATTTTGTTGTAATACTGCGTTGTTCATTTGCTTTAATGATCTATCTACCCATAAAGCTACTACAGGATTTTCAACTAATGTATCTGTACTAATAACATGAACTATTTTATTTGCTTTACCTTCTTCTTGTAATTCAGCTATTGCTGTCCATACAAGCTGAAGGATTGCAGTGGAGTCTTTACCGCCACTGTAACCAAGAACCCAAGGAATATTATCTTTTTGGTATAATATTTTTGTTCTATCAATTAATTGTCGAATTGTTGCTTTAAAACCCAGTTCGTTAAATGCAGAGTAACGTGGTTCAATTGTATTTACAGTCATTCTAATTTGTTTCCTAAGAAGTTATTTACTCTGTTGTGAACGGATAAACTTTTGTTCTTCAGCTTGTTCTTTATCATTTAATGGTATGTCTAAATGCTGTTTGATCTTATTTGCTGTTAATTTAGTGGCTACTGATGAGTTTCTCATCGCACCATTTACAACGCAGCGTCCAGCCCAGTCTTTGGTGTTCGTTCGGGACCAATTAATATTTTTAAGTTTTTCTGTGCGCTTTTTCCAGTTCTTATCATTGGTTAATAGCCAATGTCCGACAATACCTAAAGCTTGAAATGTAACGGAATGTGCGTGTATTGACTCTTCTCTTACTTCGCCTCCAGATGCTTGCTCTTTATATACAAGAGTCCATGCTGGTATAGTTAGAACTAGGTGCTCCCAAAATTCACGAGCAATAGAAATTTGCTCCTGATAACTTTCTTCAGTTATTAGTTCAAATAGTTCATTATTTGCTTTATTGAGGGCACTATGACTAACTAGCTTTTTAGATCTAGTTCCTAAATTACTTTTCTCCATATGAATCAGCTTACTGAGAATAGGGCTTTGGAATACGATCTCTTTAGATAGCATTGCATCAGGACTATCGTCGTAAGTAATACTTAAAGAGCTGTCTGTTTTAACTGGATATAAATTGAGATCTTTAAATATTTTTTGTCTTTCTGGTAATGATTTATTTACAAAAAATACAACGGAGATGTTTTCATTACCTAAAGATGGATCTTCTTTTAATGCCTCTAAAATAGCAGCGTTTCGATGTTGACCATCTGTAATGTAAACTTCAGCGTCTTCATCGATCATTAGGGTCCCAATTTTTTGATGATGCCTTGAATCACCTATCGGTGTAAATTCACTTTCACCATCAATACATGCTGTTAATGCGGAGAAGACATAAGCATCACGATTGTTAAGAATATAATTTGTTATTTCAGGAATACGATCAGGGTTTAAAATTCGTTGTGCTCGTTCATTTACAGGTAATGCACTTTCATCAAAGGTAAAAACTTTACGTAGCCTTTTTAGTGGGCACATAACAGTGTAAAATTCAGTTTCAGCTTGAGTTCCCTTAATGGCTGGGAATGAAGTACCAGATGTGATTTTTTCCATAATATTCTTCATGATGCCATTTGTTTGTACGAAATAAAGTATTTGTTCTTACGAACAAGGGCGGTACTATACGTTAATAATTTTCTTATGTCTCGTATTTTCCATGTAAAGGAGCGTTAAGTGACGATTTATTTAGATAATAATGCAACAACTAAAGTTGCATTGTCAGTAGCAGATATTATTCAAAAGTATTTGCTAGAAGAGTATGGAAATTCAGGTAGTCGTACTCATGAATTTGGGGTGAAGGCGAAACAAGCTGTAGAACTGGCAAGGCAGCAGGTAGCGGATGTTATTGATGTAAACAAAAGTGATGTTATTTTTACTAGTGGAGCAACGGAAAGTAACAATATTGCTATTTTAGGATTGAAAGAGTTTTCTGAAACAAGTAATAAGAAGCATATTATTACGACTGAAATCGAACATAAAGCGGTGTTAGAACCGTGTCAGGAATTAGAAAAATACGGTTTTGATGTTACATATTTAAAGACAGATCAGACTGGATTGATTTCAAAAGAATCTCTATCTGAGGCTTTAAGAGAAGATACTGTTTTAGTCAGTATCATGCATGTAAATAATGAAACGGGCTCATTGCAAGATATATCTGGATTTTGTGATATTTTAAAAGATCATGATTGTTATTTTCATGTTGATGCAGCACAAAGCTTCGGAAAGTATAACGATGATTTAAAGAATAGTCGTATTGATATGCTTAGTGCGAGCTCGCATAAATGCTATGGTCCTAAGGGTATTGGAGCTCTAATTCTTCGCCGTCGCGGATTTAAAAAAGTGCCTTTAAAGCCATTAATGTTTGGTGGTGGACAGGAGAAAGGGTTAAGACCGGGAACATTACCCGTTGCTTTTATCGCTGGGTTTGGAGAAGCTTGTCGGTTAGCGTCGATTCATGCAAAAGAATGGGCGATACATTGTCAAGAGCTGAAGTCAGAAGTAATGCAAGAGTTATCCCATATTAATGCGATAATTAATGGTGAAAATACAGTTCCACATGTAATAAATTTTTCAATTCCTAATCTAAATTCAGAAACAGCTTTGGTGGTATTAAAGGGATTGATAGCGGTCTCTAATGGCTCTGCTTGTACTTCTTCTAGTTATACTCCTAGCCATGTACTTACTTCTATGGGATTAGATGAAGATCGTATTGATAATGCGATCCGTATGTCTTGGTCTTACGACACAAAAGAGATACCATTAGTTCAAGTTATTGAGAAGATTAAACAATTTTTGTGAGCAGTATGAAAATTTATGAAGCAGCGATAGAAGCGTTAAATAGTCTAAATCGTCCTTTGAATGTTGACGATATTTATAAAAAAATAATTAAAGAAAATTGGTATGTATTTGGTTCAAAGACACCATTAGCTGCTTTGAGAGTGACAATGGATCGCCACTGTTCTAATAAAAGTATTTCGTCTATGCATAAGGATCGTTATTTTTATAAACATACTGATGGTACTTATGAATTACTGGAAGACTATCGTGCGAATGATGAATTTAAAATAAAAGAACCAAGCCCAGATTCAATTAATGCAGATTCTTGTATCGCTCAAATTCAAGAACTGGCTATACAGCAAAAAGAAAAGTCAAAAGCAGAGATCTTATCTTATTTAAGAGATCTTCCTCCTCAAAGGTTTGAAGAGTTTAGTGAGCATTTTCTAACTCGTTACGGCTTTACAAAAATGAAAGTTACATCATCAAGTCGAGATGGTGGTATTGATGTAAAAGGTGCTTTAAAAATAGGTATTGCTGAAATGGGGGTTGCTGCACAATGTAAGCGTTATGCAGCCCACAATAAGGTTGGTCGTCCCGATGTTTCACAATTTCGTGGTGATATTACGGGAGAGTTTGAGCAAGGAATTTTTATAACCACTAGTAGTTTTACTAAAGAGGCTCTCGATATTTCATTTAAACCTGGCTGCGTACCTGTTATTTTAATTGATGGCGAGCAACTTGCTGAGATTATGATAGAGAAAGGTATCGGTATTCAAAAACAGCAAGTTGAATTATATGATTTTGATGCTGATTTAATTTTTGAATAATCGATACCCTTGAATATGTTTTTCTTCTTCATTTAACCGCTCCTCCAACTCAAATCTATGCAGTATGATTTCTTTTTGATAATCATACTGCATTAATTTTGCCAGTCTCTTATCAAGGCTCAATTGCTTTTCGTAGTTCTCTGCATTTTTACTCATATATAGGTGCTTATTGAGTAACGGTGGTCTTCGCTTTTCTTCTACATAATCAAAAAAGTCGATATCTTGATCTGCCATCTTTATTTTGATGCGTTCTACTAAAAATGGAACTGAGTTATTGAAGTCATCATAGTTAGTTAGCGTAACTTTGCCTGAGGTAATGTGTACTTTAACTAAGTCTATCTCTTCACCAAGCTCACCATACATCTGTAATGCAGCACCAATATAGGTACGTAATAAAATAGGTAAATCATTAATGTACGTTTTGTGCAAAATAAGCGAATGGCCATGGTTAAGTAAAGAGGCCGAAAGGCTAGCATGTGCTTTATCACACTGGGTTTCAATAAGGCCAGTATCTGAAATGGCAAACAGAAGTTCAGTAGCTAAACCTTGTGCGGTGTTATAATCACCAAAGAGGGCTTTAATATCTCGCTTTAGGGCTTCTGGTTGTTGTGTGTATGGTTTTCTTTTTTCAAAAAGGCTCATAGCAAAGTAAAGTAATAAATCTTCTTTTCGGTTCTTCTCCGCTTGTTTAAATTCATGGGTATCAAATAGCTCTTCAAGTAATCCAAATACCTTTTTATGTGATCCAATAAGTTCTCGTATTTTCTGTGATTCATCAAATTCGTCATTAGCAGGTATACGCCCAAGTTCTAAGCTACAACGCCAGAATGCATCAAATAACCCTTGGTGTTGGGTTATTAATAGTTTGGCTTTATCTTTTGCCTCAATTGGCTGAGGTGACGTTAATTGCTGCCATTGATGGTTACGTTTAAATTTTTTCTGTAGGTATTCTTGCTCTTCTATTTTGTCTTTAAAAATATAAAAAATACCTGGAGCGATAGGGATCGCTTCTTCTTGTATACACCTCTCTATGTAGTTTTTGATTTCTGATTGGGCGTAATATTTTTGAAACGTATTTCGAGAGGTGATTACCCCATCTTTGTAAGGAGTAAATTGGGCGATATAATTATCGTTCGCTAGCATGACAGACACAATCATAAACTTATGAGTGAGCTCCCATGCATTTAAAAGAGCATCTAAACGCTCATCTTGGTCTTCTATAACGTTAAGTACAAAACCGAGGTTAACAATGTCTGAATTTACTTTTTCATTGTCTGGCTGAAAATTTGGGTCCCAACCCATAGCGTCTAATCCGTGAGCTTCTAGCTCTCGTAAATCATCGCCTCGACCACAACCGTAATCAAAAATAGAATAATTTCCTTCTAAGTATCCATGCTTAACTAAGGTTTTCATTGGTGCAGAAAGATCATGACGAACAATGGCGGTTTTATGTCTATCTATTCCTGCAGACGGTTCTAGTGGCTGAAAGGTTGAACTTCTAAATAAACGCCCATCAACAAGGTCATAGCCTTTCTGGTTAATAAGGTTTTCCCATGAACGCTTAAAGCCAATTATTCTGGTATTTTCGTATAGTCCTGCTACTTCTCCTTCAGCTGTAATGGCTTTGAATTCTTCAACATAAGGTGAGTCTGGAAGGATCATGGTTTCTTTGCGGTGTAGAATTGGTGGGTTTTCTGATTGCGTATAATCGGTAATCTTATGGGTAAGTTTACTTAAATCAACATTTACACTTTGCTTTAGTGGTGGATACGCATCTTGATAGAAATCAGGATAGCTTAGTAATGATAAGCGGAAGTCTTTTTTAAAGAGTTTGACTAGATGCCAGTGCTCATCTTCAATATTTAATGCTGTTGCTACCGCTGGAATAAATTGTGATAAAGGATCTGGTAGCTCTGACAATGTATCTTTGTGTAGATAAATAGCATCAGGTAGATGCTTTCCTATTTTTATCTGCTTTATGAGAGTTTGAAATATGGTCTGATCCATGAGTGAGTCCATTCAATATTGATAATCAAATAATAGCAAGCTTTTCATTTTTAATGAAATAATCACTTATATACATTTATCAATCCCACTGTTTTCCTCTGTTTTTTACAATCCCAATCGTTACTGGCTTTTTCACTTTTAAATACAACTGTCCTTCTGTTTTTTCTCTTGTTGGAATTGCGAATCTATCAATATCTCCCATTAACGTGAGTGCTAAATCTTCAGCGAAATGTTTACAGTAAAAATGCCATGAGTGCGTCCAATTACCTATATTCTCAGGTGATGGCTCAATCAGAGACAGCCAATGATCACCACAATGCACATTAACGACATTGTTTGGTGCATTATCAGGAATACCTGTGCGTCCACAGCGTGAAAATACCCCCGAACGTTTTAAGTTTGATGTTTTTAAAGCGGTATCGTAAGGGTTTTGGTAGTTAGTTATGCGAGTTGATTGCTCAAACAACGGTTTTGATTTGCTGTCATCTTTTTGAAATGACTTTTGTGCTATATCTCCACCGATAAAGCACACTTGACTAACGTTCCAATGAATTCGCTGCAAGGTCCGATTTTTACTGGCTTGATAAAATGCTTCTCTAATCACATAGGCCCCTGTTGAATGCCCAAGGAGATGCACATTAATGTCACATTGGTTTTGATGTTCATTCAGCTGGTTAATTGCCAATGGGACAATGCCAGACGTAACCAGTTGCAATGCACTTTGGTAGACATCAATTTGGTTCTCTAAATAATGTAGAGTGTAAGACGAACAAGGCCAATCAACGCTAACAAGCGTTCCTATAAATCCTTGCTCTTTAAGGTTCTTATCCAATAGTTTATGTCGTTGTATTACTTCTTCTTGGCTATTGTTGTAACCGTGAACAAAGAAAAGAATATTCCCCGTTTTAAAGTGAGCCAATGCATGGTGGGTAGAGTGATGCCCAGTAGTCGCTGTTGCTGTTAGGTCAGAAATCCATTTTTCTTGATCTATATTATGGATAGAGTTATCGGCGTGTGTCGCCTCATCAGGCAAAATAAGGTAATCCGCATAGCTTGCTTTCTGCATGTATAGAGCTTGCGATGGTGTTTGTTTTAATTGACGTGTACTTAATATGAATATCATTTAACACTCTCGTTACACCGATTTAATAAGCCTACAGAATAGAAGGTTTCAGGTAGATAAATAGTCTCAGAGTAAGAAGTTGTGAAGAGGGGGTTAATAGCGATGAAAGAAGGTGCAATATTGTCTCTATTTTAAGAGGGAAATATCGAATTTCCTTTAATTGCGTTTTATATCAATAGTTTAAAGGGTTTAAAAATTGTGATGTATGACAGTATCCTTGTGAGGAATTGATGCTAATTATTTTTTTATACAGCATAATGACAATCAAAAAAAAGTATAGGGTGTATTCTCTACTAATAAAAAACCAAAAATAAGTAGAGTATATTAGTCTCTGGTCTAGGCGCAAACGGCTTAATCAACATAGGGTAATGAGATGTTTTTCAGTGGTTCTCAGAGTTCATTCATGGTATTTATGGAATTTTTAATCGTAGGGTTAGCGATTGTGTTAATTCCTATGGCAATACACACACTTCGTATTTTGAGAGAAAAAGAGTAATAACACCTTTTCTTTCTTAATATTATTTATTGGGTAAAATAGGGTTTTATTTCTTAGTTCGGAAACCCTATGGCCCACTACTCTCTTATTGATATTCCTTTTAACCTCAGACATACCTGTTGGTTCTGTGGTGAGCCTTCATTCGATCTTCTTTCTTTTCCAAAATCATCCCATCAAATCGCACAAATATCGCATCAACCAATAGAGCTACCTGCGTGTAAAGAGTGTTTATCCTTACCTACCGGTGGAGTGGTTGAATCTATTTGGTCATTTCGAGATAACATTAAACACGCGTTAATGAATAAGTACGCTAAACATTTAGGTATAGGATTACAGTGGACAAAAGAAGAGTTAGAAGACTCTGAATTTGACGGTGCTATTCTTGAAGGTTTTGGTAAAAGTGCATGGCCAATGTATGAAATCGCGAAAGAACGGGTTGAATATATGGGATGGGATATTACCGTCGATGGTGAACCATTAGATGGATATGATGAAAGTTATGGGTATGAATTTCACGGTGTTCGTTATTTAAGTATTCAAGCGTGTATTGAATATCATGTAAAAGCGTTGTCTCTTGATCTTGTTTTGTTTGAAACGTTGATTGAAATAGTCGGCTCTGAGCGTTTTGCTTATGCCTTACGTATTGCAGAGTTAAATAGAAATATTTCGAGCAGAGATCGTAATTCCATTATTAATGAAGTGTTGGAACAAGAACAAGATAAGAATGATATTGCAGAGTTAGAATTATCGAACCAAAACCAACAAACATTGCCTTTGGTTCCTGTATCAATTGATGGGATTGTCGTTCAGCCTGAAGCGATTGAATGGGCGATTAAAAATCAATGCATTAGCTTAGGCTTATTAGTTGAACAAGAAGACGCATTTTTTGATGAGTTTGAGCATTTAGGTGGGCCAAGGGCTTTTGCTTTATTTGATGGTCTGCAATCTTATTTGAATGCGAGATCGATAAGCCAATGGGGAAAAGAAAATGATCCGAATGATGAATTTTGGCGTTAATTGGTAAGTACTTATTTTCCATAAAAATATGGCCTCTGTTTTAACTGAGGCCATAGTTATTTTTAAGGTAAGTGATTACGCCCAGAAGATAGAAGCGAACGCGGTTAAAATAACGATACAAACAAGGTTTAGATAAATACCAACGCGCATCATCTCTGATTGTTTAATATGACCAGACCCGAATACAATCGCATTTGGTGGTGTCGCAACAGGTAGCATAAAGGCACAAGAGGCAGAGATAGCTATCATGGCTGAAAGTACCACAGGGGAGATCCCAAGTACTTCGGCAACGCTGGCAAACACAGGAATAAGCAGCGCAGCACTGGCGGTATTACTGGCAAATTCGGTTAAGAACACCACAAACGCGGCAACGGTAAGTATGGTAAATAAAATACCGGCTTGAGATAAAATATCACTCAGGCTATGTGCTAAAAAGCTGCTTGTTCCTGTTGCTTTTAAGATGTTACTTAAACAAATACCACCCCCAAATAACAGCAAAACACCCCAATCTGTGGTTTTTTCTACGTCTTTCCAGTGTACTACTCGAGAGAAGCCAAGTAAGACAATCGCCATTAGTGCAACTAAGGTGTCGAATTTTGAGAACCCACCTAACATCGCATTAATAGGCTTACTAAAAATCCATAAAGTAACAGTAAGAGCAAAGATCATAAGAGTGACGATTTTACCTTTATCCCACGTTACTGGTTCATGGTTTAATTCAAAGACTTCATTTAGATTTGGTTTTAGCATCACATACAGCAAAGCGACAGTGACTGGTAATAAGATAAGTGTGACAGGAACACCAAAAGCCATCCATTCAGTAAAGCTTAAACCCACTTCGGCAGCGGCAATCGCATTCGGTGGGCTACCTACGATAGTTGATATGCCACCAATACTCGCACAATAGGCGATACCTAAAAGTACAAATACGTAAGTGTTATGACCTGTTTTTGAATTTACTTTACTTAGTACACCCAAAACCAGTGGCAACATCATTGCTGTGGTCGCGGTGTTGCTTATCCACATTGATAAACCGGCGGTGACACCAAAAAGCATATAAACCGCAGTACTCATTTTTCCTTTTGCTAAGACTAATACTTTATCCGCAATGACTTTATCCAGTTCTTGTCGGTGCAGTGCAGCCGCAAGAGCAAAGCCTCCTAAAAATAAGAAGATGATTGGATTAGAAAAATTACTTAGGGCTTTTGTAGTGTCAAAGATCCCAAAAGCAACCGCCAATAAAGGGACGAGTAATGCAGTAATACTGACGTGTAGTGCTTCGGTTAACCATAAAATAGCGACAAAAACTAAAATACTTAAACCAAGAACAACCTCTCTCTCAAAAGGTAAGAAGTGATATAGAAGAGCGAAAAGAATAATATCAAAAAGGATGATAAGACTATTTTTATTTAAAAACCATTCCTTGGTATTTGTGGGTAAAGGCAGATGTTCGTTTTTGTGCATGATGAGCTCCATTCTAACGATGAATTGTTTCTGATGAGCAAGATTTATTGTTGGATAACAGCGTCTTGTTCGATAGTTATTGATTAACTTTTCCACTATTGTCACAGAAAATTAACCTTGGTAAATAAAAGGTTATGAGCTTTGTCGTTTCGATCGTTTCTGTAATGTCATAAATATGCTTTGCTTCACCATTTAAACAGAAAATTGTCGGTAATTGTTATGATTATGTTATCTGAATTTTCATTGATAATATCAAGCTATTTGGTTTGGTTCTTACTATTGGGTATTGATATTTATGTAATTTTTGTGGGTTTTTTTTCTGATTATTTCTATGTCATTCATTTGTTACGTGAATGGTTGTTGTTTTGTTTATTCTATGTTCTTTGATTTTGTTCTTTATTTACAAATGGTTAGCTTATTTTGTTTTGTGATTTGACTTCCATTTTACATTAATGTTAGTCGTGTTTTTTTGTGCTTTCGACTACATTCCTTCACCCACGCAATAGGCTTGTTAATTTATATAACAAACACGAAGACGTTCTTTACTGTTCTTTTTAGGGCAGGTAGATATCGCTTTAGTTCGCTGTGAATACAAGTCAATTAGCGGTGTGATATGAACAATATAATTATAATATCAAGGAATAATAATGAACAAATGCTCAAGAAAAACGTTATTAGCATTATCGTTAATCGCTGTTAGCTCTGGTGTTTCTGCCCATGGTTATGTTTCTCAAACCAATGGCGGTATTGCTGGCTCTCGTGCTGCGCTATGTAAATTTCCAACGTCTGATACACAAGAAAAAAATACAAACTGTGGTTCAGTACAGTGGGAACCTCAAAGCGTTGAAGGCCCTGAAGGATTTCCTGAAAAAGGCCCCGCAGATGGTCAAATTGCAGGGGCAGGTTTAGTTCAATTTTCTGAGTTAAATGAACAAACAGCAGATCGTTGGGTTAAGCGTCCAATTGCAGCAGGGCAACAAACGTTTGAATGGACATTTACCGCTAACCACGTAACAAAAACGTGGAAGTACTACATGACAAAACAGAACTGGAATCAAAATTCAGTATTAACGCGTGACTCTTTTGATTTGACGCCGTTCTGTGAACTTGATTACAACATGGCAAAGCCGCCGCTATATCCACAAACATTTTCTCATGCGTGTGTCGTCCCTGAGCGTGAAGGTTATCAAGTAATTCTTGCGGTTTGGGATGTGGGTGACACTGCGGCAGCATTCTACAACGTGATTGATGTTAAATTTAACGGTGATGGTGGAGTGGTTGACCCTACCTGGACTCAAGGGGGGCAAATTAACCCTACTCGTGATCTTAATGTGGGTGATAGCGTCTTTACTCGTGTATTTGATGCATCGGGTGAAAACAACCGTTTATCGACTAGCATAACGATTGAAAATGCAACTCAAGGCCAAGCAAATAATTGGACGCATGCATTAGCAACTAAAATCAATCAAGAGCAATCAAATATTGGCGCTGGTAAATTGAATGATAAAGGCGACTTTGTCCCTGCATTTGGTTCAAATCCAGTGTATTTAAAAGCAGGCAGTGGCTTAAAGAGTGTTGAAATTGGTTACCAAATTGAAACGCCAGAACCAACGTATGAGCTAGATTTACAAGGCCTAGAACCTATGTATATGGTTGGTGAATCTGCAACTGAATTAGACCTTACGTTATATGCCGTAGGTAATATGAACGTTGAACTGACTGTCTACAACCATGCAAAAGAAGCACTATCTAATGCGGTTGTGGAATTAAACGATGGCGAAACTAAATCAGTATTAATGACATTGTCTAAATCAGAAGAAGGCCATCACATGCTTGTATCTCGTATCAAAAACACTGATGGTGAGTTAATTGAGCAAACAATGTCTGATTTCCATTTAATGGAAGATCAAACACCGCCACCCGCAGGTGATTATGATTTTGTATTTCCAGAAAATGTGAAAAATTATACGGCAGGTACTAAAGTGCTGGCTGAGGATGGGTCTGTTTACCAGTGTAAAGAATTTCCATATTCTGGTTACTGTGTTCAGTGGACAGAAACAGCAACTAACTTTGCACCAGGTGTTGGTTCTGATTGGTCAATGGCTTGGGATAAAGTGAAGTAATTATTTACCGTTAAAATAATGCTCAAGCCGACTTATTTAATGAGTCGGCTTGATTTTTAAGAATAATTAAATTTAAAGAATGTTATTTCTGAATGCATATATTCATTCTCCTTTTCTAATTCCTCAATAACGGCTCGTATGGAACGTTCTTACTGAAGAACGCGCTATGGAGCTTGCATCACTTTACTCTAATTAACCGATGTTCTACGTTATTAAGTATTAGCACTATGATTTGTGACCGTCTCATGGCGTCTACTTTTTCTATCATCTCTGTGCTGTATTGTCTTTTCACCATCCATTGCATTGGGGTTTGAAAATTATCTTCATTGATAACAAATGACTCGTCATTGAGCGTACCTTCGTGGATGTTTATAATCCAAATTCGAGATTGAAACTCAAGGACTTCGCTCATAGATGTTGTGATCTGACTAATAGTACGGGAGATAAAATGACGAAAACTCATGAGGTCTCTTTTAATTGGTTAAGGATAGAAAACGATAGGGGTAGGGTAGCGATAAAGAAAGTAGGGTACAATAGTACATTATTAGTAAAATGAGATCATGAGTATAAAGCATGACTAAATTGCGATATTTAAAAGGGTACCCTGAACATATTTTGGCTCAAGTTGAACCGATGATAGCCAATGGTAAGTTAGCTGAGTGGGTGAAAAATAAATACCCAACGATGCATGATATTACGTCAGAAAAGGCGTTGTTTGATTATACTCAAGCATTGAAGAATAAATACATTAAAAAGTCTTCGCCATTAAGTAAAGTGGTGTATGACCCTAAAATTCATATTGTGAATAACGCGTTAGGCTTGCACACATTTGTTTCTCGCATTCATGGCAATAAGCTAAAAGCAAAAAATGAAATACGTATTTCGAGTGTGTTTCGTAAAGCGCCAGAACCGTTATTAAAAATGTTAGTGGTTCATGAATTAGCGCACATCAAAGAGAAAGATCATAACAAGGCATTTTATGCGTTGTGTTGCCACATGGAACCTGATTACCATCAATTAGAATTTGATGCGCGTTTATATTTAACGTATTTAGAAACCGTGTAGATTTTTTACTTAAAGGTCGGGGTGTCTATTTATCGATGCCCTGTACTTTTCGTTCTTCTTCACATTCATAAGAAGCCATTTCAAATTCACGGCAGATCCATGGACGGTTTTCATAAATCGTACACATTAGAGTGTCGCGATCAACAGCAGCACACCAACCATCATCTAGACGTAACATAACCTCCCCTCCCCAATCATCATGATCAATATACTCTTCTGGTACCCCAGTGTCGGTAATTATCATCACTTCTAATTTACAGCAGCAAGCTTGGCAATTCTCGCAAGTAATGCCAGAAGCGGTATTGAGTGATGCCGTAGTGAGTAGCGATTCTGTTGAAGGTGACTCGGTAAGAACCGTAATGTCGATAGCGTTGATGGTCATAGTTATCATTATTTTTATCAATGTAGAAACTAGGGTAACTCACCTGAGTAAATATCACGAATAATAAAAAATAAATTTTAATGAAAAAGCAAAGTATAGAGAATGGGTGCGACTAAATAAGTGATATAGCGCAGATACTTTTCTTGCGGGTAGAACCTTAAATGTAGTCCAACTGATACTATTAAAGATAGTGTTTTTGGGAAAAATAATCACAAATATAGCTTCGATCACATTATGAAAGAAATAGATTTAACAAGTGCAATCGGCTTTGCTAAATATACATCTGAAGGGTATGGATTTAGGAGGTTATTATGTCTATAAATTCTATTGATCACGGTGAAATCACCGATATGAAAGGCAAGTATGAAATTGCTGATGAAATGGTAACAAATATTACAGAGTGTCAGAAAAAAGTAGCAGCACGTCGTCGTATTGAAGCAATGCGAGAAATTAGAGAAAGTGGTCTTACGCTAGAAGAAGCGAAAGACTTAGGCCTTATCCATTAATTTTTGAGTTCTACATTCATACCTTCAACGCTTTATTATCAATGCGCCTACTTCGGCGCATTTTTGTTGCTTTTAATTGTAAGTTTGGTTCTTAACATCCACTGTTTTCTATGACATAACTTGCTGTGAGTGTGGATTCATTGGCTTGAGTATAATGGAAGTAACATTTCGTATTTTTAAGTGTTTTCGGAGAGTCAGAAAAACCGATATAAACGCTATTGTTATCTACTGATGTTAGTAAGCTATCTTGTGGATTAACAAGTCTAATTACAGAGTCGGTATCAAAGTCTGAAGCGACTGATGAGGCATCATTAAGTGTTTGTGTGTGGGTAACAAAGGTTTCAATGCCTTCTAATACTCTCAATTTAGATTGATGCTCTATGTTTGATAAAAAAGGCTTTGCCGCGATACAAACTGGAATTAATACCGTGAAGACGATGATAAGGTTTTTAACCGTAGATTTTCTGTTACTTTTCATTTTAGTTACTTAAATTAGCAAGATTTTGATATTGAGTGACTCTCGTTATATTGAGATAGTCATTTAACACCAACGTATCTAGACGATGATAATGCTTTAGTTTAGCTATTATCGATAAATGAGAGAGAGATAGTACCTCATTAATTGATAGAACTAATGTTAACAGGTGCTTTATTGTTGAGAATTTTGGTTATATTTTAAACCTGAACGTTATGCCGTTGGTATTTCTATTGATGAAGGAAAATTGTTTTTCTTTGTGAATACGTTTTTGACTAGAAAATTTAACGACGAAGCATTAAACTTTATTCGTGATTAATTAAATGAGCTTGCTATGAAAAACTTGTCCTTATTGCCTCCTAAAGAAAAAAATGAAATAGAGCTAGATAAACAAGCGGCGTTCTTTGTTTGGAAGGTTAAGAATGCAAAAGCAGGCCCAGACCTTTGGAAAACAGAGGAAAATAAGTTAGAAGATGAGGCTGAACGTTTCTTTTTTCAGCAATCAATTGAAAAATATAAGTCAAAAATGGGTGTAGCGTAAGGTTCCTTGATCTTTACTAGCGTATAACCACTGTAATTTGGTAGAATCTGCCGATAATTTTAAGTCCACAATCAAAAAAGAGAGAATTCCGATGGGAAGAAGTTTTGAAGTGCGCAAGTCTTCAATGGCTAAAACACAAGGCGCAAAAATCAAAGTTTATTCTAAATACGGTAAAGAAATTTACATGTGTGCTAAGAATGGCGGTCCTGATCCAGACATGAACTTGTCTCTAAAACATCTTATTTCGAAAGCGAAAAAAGATCAGGTACCGACACACATCATTGATAAAGCGATTGATAAAGCAAACGGCGGCGGTGGTGAAGATTACCAACACGCACGTTACGAAGGCTTTGCTCCAGGCGGCGCAAGCGTAATCGTTGACTGTTTAACAGATAATGGCAACCGTACTTTCCAAGACGTTCGTCAATGTTTCGTTAAAACAGGTGCTAAAATTGGTAGCCCTGGTACAAGTTCTCATATGTTTGATCACCAAGCTGTATTCCAGTTCAAAGGTGAAGATGAAGAAGCAGTACTTGAAGCGTTAATGATGCAAGACGTAGATGTCACAGACATTGAACTTGAAGATGGCGTGATCACAGTATTTGCACCAAACACCGAGTTCTTTAAAGTAAAAACAGCACTGGCTGCTGAATACCCTGATTTAGTGGTTGATGTTGAGGAAATTACATTTGTTCCTCAAAACCCAATGGAAATCACGGGTGAAGATGCTGAGAAGTTCCAAAAATTCTTAGATCTATTAGATGATTGTGATGATGTTCAGCAAGTGTATCACAACGCAGAATTAGAAGATTAATTGTAATTATTCAATTAAAACATCAAAAGCCGAGCTATATTGCTCGGCTTTTTTATAGCCGCAATGTATTAATTTCATTTTGCAGTATTGTTGTTTTTAAGTTGAATTAATTAGAGTTTTAGTGGTTGTGGTAATCAAAGATTGAGTAATCTCTCAGTTACTGTATCCTACAGCGCTCGCAGTTTTGCGCTTAATGAACATTGATAGAGTAAATTTTAGTATGGGTTTTACCTCTCTGGGCTTATCTGCCCCTATTTTAAAGGCTGTAGAAGCACAAGGTTACAGCACGCCTTCACCGATCCAATTACAAGCGATTCCAGCGGTAATTGAAGGGAAGGATGTTATGGCGGCAGCTCAAACGGGTACAGGTAAAACAGCAGGCTTTACACTACCTCTTCTTGAGCGTTTATCAAAAGGCCCGAAACTTAAGTTTAACCAAGTTCGTGCATTAGTATTAACACCAACTCGTGAGCTTGCGGCGCAAGTACATGAGAGTGTTGAAAAATACAGTATAAATCTTCCGCTAACGTCTGATGTCGTGTTTGGTGGTGTTAAAGCTAACCCACAAATGCAACGCCTTCGTAAAGGTGTGGATGTATTGGTTGCAACGCCAGGTCGTTTATTGGATCTTGCTAATCAAAATGCAATTAAATTTGACCAACTAGAAATCCTAGTATTGGATGAAGCTGACCGTATGTTAGATATGGGCTTTATTCACGACATCAAAAAAATCTTAGCTAAGTTACCTAAGAATCGTCAAAACTTACTGTTCTCAGCAACGTTTTCTGATGAGATCCGTCAGCTAGCAAAAGGGCTTGTAAATAACCCTGTAGAAATTTCAGTAGCAACGCGTAATACAACAGCAGAAACGGTTGAACAATCGGTGTACGTTGTTGATAAAACGAAAAAAGCACGCGTTCTTACTAAGCTAATTAAAGACCATGACTGGAAACAAGTATTGGTTTTCAGCAAAACTAAACATGGTGCAAACCGTTTAGCAAAAACACTTGAAGAAAAAGGCATTAGCTCTGCGGCTATCCACGGTAATAAGAGCCAAGGCGCACGTACTAAAGCATTAGCTAATTTCAAATCTGGTCAAGTGCGTGTTCTTGTTGCGACGGATATTGCGGCTCGTGGTTTAGATATCGAACAATTACCACAAGTTATCAACGTTGACTTACCAAAAGTACCTGAAGATTACGTTCACCGTATTGGCCGTACTGGCCGTGCTGGCGCAACAGGGAAAGCAATTTCTTTTGTGAGTGAAGATGAAGCGGGTGAACTATTTGCGATTGAGCGTTTAATTCAAAAAATCTTACCTCGTCATGTTCTTGAAGGTTTTGAGCCTGAAATGAAAGTGCCTGAGTCAAGATTAGATTCTCGCCCAATAAAAGCGAAAAAACCAAAGAAAACTCAAGCGCCAAGACAAGATCATAGAGATGGTCAGCGCTCTGGTGAAAACCGCAGTGGCCATAGACAAGGTGCTAAACCTGCACCAAGACGTAATACAGAGAACAAAGAAGGCGGCGCTGCAAAGAAAGAGGGTGGCAATGCGAAGAAACGTCCTACTGATGGTGGTAAACCTAGGTCGAAAGGCAATGGTGAGAACCGTGGAAATGGCAGCAACTTCGGTGGTGGAAAACCAAACGGTGCAGCAAAGCCAAAGACAGACGGTACAAAACCACGTCGTCAAGGTCCACGCCCTGCACGTAAGCCTCAACCACAGCAATAATGGTTAGGTAGATAAACAGAAGCCAGCTCATGTAGCTGGCTTTTTTGTGTCTATAGTGTGTAGATTTTTAGATATTAGATTTATCAATTAAGAGACGATGCCTCATTGGTAATACTGTTGCTAAAATTAACAATGATTTATTTTTATACAAAAAATATTCCTGTACCGTGTGAACATTGAACACGACTGTGAATGTTTTGGGGAAAAATGAGGGTAAAACGAATTATTTTGAGTGGGTCACTGCTGCTATTGGGCATTGCTCTAACTTGTTCTGCATTTTATATCGTGAAAAGTTATCAGAAACAGAGCCGCATTATTGAAAGTGAACTAAAGTTTAATGCGAATTTTGTGTCTATTTGGCTTCAAACTGCCTTTAATCACTCCAACTTTGTATTAACTCAATTATCTAGAGAGTTAACTCAAGACAGCTTTGCTCAATTAGCCCTTTCAGACGATCATTATCAAGAGCAAGCTAAGGTCTTCGAGTTGCACTATCAAACGTTAATGAATGCTATTCATGTGTTTGCTGTAGATAAAAATTGTGTGTTACTAAAAACGAAGACGGTGGGTGGCGTCGATCTTTCTTCGCGTGAGTACTGTCAAAAATTACGTAATAATCATGGTGAGATAAGATCCATTATTACCGCGCCTTTTAAAGATATCCTCAATCGCAATGTGGTGGTGCAAGGGGTAAGGATAACGGATGAAAAAGGAGAGTTCGCCGGTATTGTCGGTTTGCTAAC
This sequence comes from Aliivibrio sp. 1S128, assembly GCF_001691065.1. Lineage (NCBI taxonomy): Bacteria > Pseudomonadati > Pseudomonadota > Gammaproteobacteria > Vibrionales > Vibrionaceae > Aliivibrio > Aliivibrio sp. 1S128. The sequence goes on from NZ_MAJV01000069.1 coordinate 117,079, forward strand.
GGATTTTACGTTTTTTACCAGAGCATTAAGAAGTGCCAATTTATCACAAGGTTCAACGATTACGATACTTAGTCGTGATTTTACGGTGCTTGCGACCAGTGTGCCTAAGTATTTACCTATTGGTGAGACGATTGACTTTGATTATGTCCCTTACTATAAAATCAATGGATTAAAATATAACCAAGAATTGATGTTTGATTCAAGTAAAAAGTATGACGGTGCTTATCAAGGTATTTTTGTGAAAAAAGCATCTGATTTACCCTTTCTCATTTTGGTAACGAAGGCGAAGGAGTATTGGTTTATTCCTCTGTATATTACGATGGCGACGGTTTGCTTTTTATTGTTGGCGCTAAGCTTATTTTTGATTAAAAATATTTATTACGTTTCTAAGTTAGACACTAAAGCTCAGCATTATTCTAAACTGGCGTTATATGATGATTTAACGGGATCATGCAATCGTCGCTGCTTTAAATTGAAAGCAAGTGAATTTATTGACAATTATCATGAAAATAAACAACCTTTTTCCGTCGCTCTTTTTGATATTGATTACTTCAAGCAAATTAACGATACCTACGGTCATGATATTGGTGATGAGGTATTACGCCAATTTAGTCTAATTTGCGAAGAGAGGGTGGCCAAGGGGGACTTGTTTGCGCGTTTAGGAGGGGACGAATTTGTCATGATTTTAGTTAACACGACAGTATTACAAGCACAAACCCTACTTAACGAGTTACTTCGTTCTATTTGCAAGATAGAAATAACCACAAGTATTGAGATCGTTCAATTCACGAGCAGTATTGGTGTGGCTGAAGTCAATAAAGAAACGCTAGATTGTACTCGATTATTAAATAAGGCAGATGAAGCACTTTATCAAGCCAAAAAACAAGGTCGTAATCAAGTTGTTGCTTATTTTGATTAAAATAATGCTGATTAAAAAAGAGGAATGCATTGTTTCCTTATTTGAATTTAACATTAGTAAAACTAATCCAAATAATATAAAAAATCTCTCCTGAAATAAGACTGAATTAGATTGCCAGTTTTATCTAATCCCCTTATTATCCGCATAAATAAAGAGAGCAGCGTTGCTCTCTTTTCTTGTTTTAAATTTGTTATCTATTGTCTTAATTTAACTTATCTTATTAATATTTTGCTGTTTTTCGGAGAGCAGTCATGCAAAAGTCTTATTCACTTGCGACGTTCAGTTTCCTGATCGTTATTTTAGTTGCTGTTGGTCAAATGAGCCAAACTATGTATGTACCCTCTATTGGTTACATGGCAAGTGAATTCAAAGTAAGCCCTTCATCATTACAAGCGGTTATGGCTGTTTACTTAATTCCTTATGGATTATCACAGTTTTTTTATGGCCCAATCTCTGATCGCATAGGTCGCCGTGTTGTAATCTTATCAGGCCTTACTCTATATATTGCAGGTACGTTACTTGCCTTGTTTGCTCACGACTACATGTTATTTTTAGCCGGTTGTTTTGTTCAAGGTTTAGGTATCGGTGCTGCAGGCGTTATGTGTAGAACGATTCCTCGAGATTGCTTCTCAGGTGATGAATTGCATAGAACAAACAGCATTATCAGTATGTGTATGATGTTTTCTCCATTATTGGCTCCTGTGCTAGGTGGCTACTTAACCGAAGCCTTTGGCTGGCGTTCAAGCTACTTGTTTTTGGCTTTGTTTAGTATTGCGGTGTTGATCATAATGACCACCTCGATGAAAGAAACATTGCCATTAGAAGTTCGTCGTAAAGAACCTGTTTGGAAGAGTTACCGTCACGTATTATCAGAGCACCGCTTTCAAGGGTATTTGATTTGTTTAGTTGCCACGTTCGCTGGTGTTGCCGTATTTGAAGCGGCTGCTGGTGTATTATTAGGTGGTAAATTGAAACTGCCAGCAACAACGGTAAGTATTTTATTTATCTTACCAATTCCTGGTTATTTGGCTGGAGCTGGTTTATCAAGTGTACTTGCTAAGCATTGGTCTGAGAAAAAATCGCTAGATGTAGGTTTAGTGTCGATTGTGCTTGGTGCGACAATTGTACTTGTTCCTGGCATCATGGGGCTAACAACGGCACCTACGTTAATTGGCGGCGCGGTATTGTATTTCTTAGGCGCAGGTATCTTATTCCCTGCGGCAACAACTGGCGCATTATCTCCTTTCCCACAACATGCGGGAACCGCGGGTGCTTTACTGGGGGGAATGCAAAATTTAGGTGCGGGTTTGGCAACAATGGTTGCAGCTATGATCCCAGCTAACAGCCAGATGCCTGTTGGATTGATTATGTTCTTAATGTCATTACTTGCTGTATATGGCTTACGTAAAGTGCATTCAATTCCACCATCAAGCGAGATGCCATTAGCGGTGTAAATGAAGTTATTGCAATTAAAAAAGGCCGAGTAGACATTATCTACTCGGCCTTTTTTGTATGTGACGCCAACTAAGCGGTGTGCCGCATTCGTTGACGTTACTTATTTTGTATTCGGTATTAGCCGCGCATACGGCTTACACGGAACGTACGACCTTTCATTTTACCAGTTGCGATTTTATCTAATGCTGCTTTAGCAATTGAGTTATGAACAGCAACATAAGCGTGGAAATCAAATACGTTGATTTTACCTACTTTCTTGCCATCAACGCCGTCTTTACCCGTTAAAGCACCAAGAATATCGCCAGGGCGAAGTTTGTTTTTCTTACCGCCATCAAGCCAAAGCGTAACCATTTCTGGGTAATGTGGTTGTTCGCTTAGGTAATCTTCACTTGGTAGTGGTTCGTCATTAATAGTAATGCTCATGTAATCTTCGATTTGAGCAAAACTGTTTGTTTCTTTATTATTGAACAAACTTAATGCGATGCCTTTTTTACCAGCACGACCAGTTCGGCCAATGCGGTGAACGTGAACTTCAGGATCACGAGATAGCTCAAAGTTGATTACTGCATCTAGAGAGTCAATATCAAGACCACGAGCAGCAACATCGGTTGCAACTAGGATAGAGGTACTCTTGTTAGCAAAACGAACTAATGCTTTATCACGGTCACGTTGTTCTAAATCACCATGAAGTGCGGTTACGCTGAACTCAAAATGACGTAATTCATCAGCAACTTCTTGAGTAACACGTTTTGTATTACAGAAGATAACCGTAGATTCTGGACGGTGCTTAAGCAGTAGAATTTGAAGTGCTTTTAAACGGTTTTCAAAATCATCTACTTTATAGAAATGTTGTTCGATAGATGTATTTTCTACTTTATCTTCCGCTTTTGTCATGATTGGATCATTCATGATGCGATCAGCAATCGATTTGATTTGTGGTGGGAACGTAGCACTGAACAGTAAGTTTTGACGCTTAGCCGGTGCGTGATCCAATACCATATCAATAGCGTCTTGGAAGCCCATTTCTAGCATACGGTCAGCTTCATCAAGAACGAATGTATTTAGGTTGTCTAGGTTTAAGTAACCTTTACGTAAATGCTCTTCAACACGGCCAGGAGTACCAACAATGATGTGTGCGCCGTGTTCAAGTGAACCAATTTGTGGACCAAATGGAACACCACCGCATAAAGTCAGCACTTTAATGTTGTGAATAGAGCGAGCAAGCTTACGGATTTCTACCGCAACTTGATCAGCAAGTTCACGTGTTGGGCATAATACTAACGATTGAACGCGAAAACGTTTTACATCTAAGTTAGCTAATAAGCCTAAACCAAACGCTGCTGTTTTACCTGAACCCGTTTTCCCTTGGGCAATAACATCTTTCCCTTTCAGCATGAATGGTAAGCTTTGAGCTTGAATTGGAGTCATCTCTGTGTAGCCTAAAGTATCTAGGTTTTGAAGAAGAGATGGATGTAGATCTAATGATGAGAAAGAGGTCTGGCTCAAGGTGATTTCCTATAAACAAGTTGCAACAAGGTAAGAATTACCTAATGGATGGAGAGTAATAAGAAGAGGGCTAAAAAGCAAGTTAGATCACGTTTTTTCTGTCTATAAAAGCAGCAAGTGGAGGGTTTGGCTAAATTTGCATAAGAAGTGTTTTTTATTTGTGCTTCTAACTTAGCAATTACATCAGGCAGTTGACGTCTCAAAATAAGGAGGTAAGTGTGAGGCGTTATCACCGATCAAGTGCGTTAACACTAAATTTTGGGATAAACAAATGAAAAAATGATTTATTGTCATTGATTTTACAAACGCATTACCTATGGTATATTTCGCCCGAGATGGAACCGTCTTCACATTATAGGAAAGGTATGAGGAATAGAAGTGCATTTGTTTACAGTTCGATGATTATTGGATTCCTTATTTTTTTTCTTTCTGCATCCTATATTTACAACGCCTATAAAACGGATCGCCTCCGAGTTATTGATCTATTGCATTTTAATGCGAGTTTTGTCGATCTTTGGTTAACGAAGTCTTTTTATGATTCATCTATTGTTTTAGATGATATGGCAGAAGACCTTTCAGCTAATGGCATTCATTCTCCGGATCATGACGAGCAAGATTATGCGCGTGAGATTGATTACCTTCGAGAAAAAGAAGATGCATTACCTAATGCGACATTAGCCTTTATTATTGATAAAAATTGCATTTTAACTCACAGTAAAACTCTGAGTAATATTGATGTCTCTCATCGTGAATATTGCCGAGTTTTTAAAAGTAAAAAAGAAGAAACAACGCTCGTTACGTTACCTTTTGTTGATTTAGCTGGGAGGAATGTTGTTGTTCAAGGGATTAATATACTTAATGAGAATAATGAATTTGCTGGAATGGTAGGAATATCTACAAATCTACGCTTCTTTAATTCGACAATTAGTCAATTAGCCTTACCTTCTTCAACTGGGATTGCCATTTTAAGTTCTAACCTGAAATTATTATCTTTTGTACCAAAAGGAAAGGAGCGAATAGGAAAAAGGATTAACGTAGCCAAAATAAGGCCTGAAATATTTGAAGAACTCTATAAAAATGGAGAGGTGGTTTTTAATTCAGATATATATAATGATGGCATGATGGATACGATTTATGCTCGTAAAATTAAAGACCTTCCTTTTATTATCGTGGTCACAAAACAGCAAGACTATTTACAAACCATGGTATCGGTTTCACTCATCAGTATAGTGGCCTGTTTCTTTATTATTGTTGGGCTTTTGGTTTTTAATTTATATTATGTTAAGCGCACGAAAGAACAAAAAGAAAAATATTCAGAGCTGGCTTATAACGATTATTTAACGGGAATCAATAACCGCCGTTCTTTTGAGTTAAAAGCATCACAAGTTCTTGCTACCTATCGCCGTAAGACAATCCCTTTTTCTATTATTATGTGTGATATAGACAACTTTAAAGAATATAACGATAAATATGGACATGAAGTAGGGGATATAATGCTCACAGCTTTTTCCGAAGCGTGTTTAAAAAACTTACGTGACTCTGATATTTTAGGTCGTTTTGGTGGTGATGAATTTGTGATTTTAATCCCTGACCAAAATAGCGAACAAGCCTTGTTAGTTGCAACAAAATTACAAAACGTTATTCGTAATATTTCTGTTTTAGCTGACCACGAAAGCTTAACAATGACTTGCAGTATGGGGGTTAGTACTATTTCTGATCCTAAGATGACCGTTCAGGAATTACTCAATATTGCTGATGGCAGCCTGTATGATGCAAAAAAATCAGGACGTAATTGTGTAAAATGCAGCATTTGATGCTATTGATAATCATTTGTATTAGTGGGTTTTATTCGTTACTCTATTAACTCTTTTGTGATTACTAGATAACATTTAATTTTTATGCAAAATAATGATGCCTTTGAGCTACTTTTTTCATTATCTAAACAAGTTACACCATACTTATCTGGGCATTTATCGAGCACGATGCTATCGAGTGATATTTCAAAGCAACTCAATATCTCTTGTGATAACAGTAAAGCGATTAATATGCTTTATGAACGCATATCGCAACACTCTCCAGAAGCAGGGAATGCCTATTGGTTAACTCGTACATGGGATTTACTCTGCTGGCAGCCTATTTATGTTAGTTTTATTGCTGTTTATCGATTGAATGCGCTTCCTGATATTCAAAATATGAGTCAATCTATTCAGTCTGATTTTATTGCAGGATTTACCTTTCATAATTCAACATTGGTCGTTGGTTCGCCTGAAGAAACGATCCCTCTTGCTGCTTTACAGCTAAGAACGATGTTTGATTCATATAGAGATGAAATCTCTCGTTGGACGCGTATTCGCCCCGGTTTTACGAATCATTTGGTTGCTGATGGTTTGTTAAATTGCCTCATTAAACTTCAATCTTTTCAGCCGACATTATCGAATGAGTATCTAATAGCGCAAGCTCAATTGTGGTTGGAGGCTTTTGAATTGCCGAATAAGCACCTCTCAAGTTTACAGGTTGATCTTATCTCAAATAAATTGAAACTGGTGCGTACCAGTTGCTGTTTAGTTTATAAATGTGAGGGACGAAAATTATGTCTCGATTGCCCACGTCATTCAGATAATAAGCGTTAATAGAATGCTTGAATTTATAAACCCAAGACCCCCTTTATTTAATCATTGAGAATAAAAATAATTATCATTGCCATTTCTTTGTGCTACAGTTCTGCCCATCATTCATGGACCGAATAATTCGCTTACTTTATGTATCAACTTGTCGATGCGTCGTTTGACATTGACGGAAAGTCAATTCTTCATCCGACTACTGTCATTTTCCCCAAAGGAGAAGTAACGACCTTACTTGGCCATAATGGATGTGGTAAATCTACGTTAATTAAATTACTTAGTCGCCAAAATCACCCCTCGTCAGGCTCTGTTTTGTTTAATGGAAACCCGGTGAGCCAGTTATCGGATAAAGAGTTTGCTCTTAATGTTGCCTATCTTCCCCAGCACCCACCAATAACGGATGGTGTTACCGTGCGTGAGCTTGTTTGTTTTGGTCGTTATCCATGGAAAGGGGCGTTTGGACGATACACGAGACAAGATCACCAGCTTGTTGATGGGGCAATTGAAAAAGTAGGTCTGACATCATTTAGTGATCATTTTGTTGCTACCCTATCAGGGGGAGAGCGCCAAAGAGCTTGGATTGCGATGTTATTGGCCCAACAAAGTCAGTGTATTTTACTTGATGAGCCCACTTCTGCGTTGGATGTTGCCCACCAATATGACTTATTAACGTTAGTCCGAGAATTAAATCAAACCTTAGGTCTGACCGTCATTATGGTATTGCATGATATCAATATGGCGGCCAAATTCAGTGACCATCTCATCGCATTGCACTCAGGTGATGTGATTGCTCAAGGCTCACCTGAACAACTAATGAATAAAGACACATTACAACAGATTTATGGAATGGAATTAGCGTTATTTCCTCATCCTAAAACCGGTCAATTAATCAGTTATATCCCGTAAATATCCGTGTTCGATTAACGAAAAGAATAACAAGGAAGAAAGATGAATAAGATGTTTGGTTTGATAATGATGGTTTGTATTTCATCGGTACAAGCAATGGATATTAAACATGAGTTAGGTCAGGTTCAGTTCGATAAATCACCAGAAAAAGTAATTGCACTGGATTGGGCATTAACAGAAACGGTATTAAGTTTAGGGGTTAATCCAATCGGTGTTGCTGACGTTCAAGGCTACCAAACATGGGTGAAAACGCCAAAATTTAATGGCTCTGTAATGGATGTTGGCTCAAGAAGAGAGCCTAATTTAGAGCTAATTACAGAGTTGAAGCCAGATGTTATTTTGATCAGTCAGCATATGTCACCAATGTATGAAAAATTAAATGCGATAGCACCTACCTTGGTTTATACCATTTATAGTAATAAAAAAACGCCTCTGGCTTCGGCTAAAGACATCACTCTTCAGCTTGGTGAGCTGTTTGGGAAGGAGCAGAAAGCAAAAGAGCTGATAATTAAAACGGAACAGCGATTAAGTGATAACGGAGATAAAGTTCGCCGTCTTCAATCAAATAATAAACCACTCATATTTATTCGTTTTATTAATGATAAAACCGTACGAGTTCACAGCGATGGATCATTAGCCCAAGCAACGATTGATGGGATGGGGCTGGTAAACGCATGGCATGAAGCGACGAATATGTGGGGATTTACCACCGCAGGGGTTGAAGCGTTAGCGCAGCATCAGCAATCAAATGTAGTGATCTTTGGTCCATTAAAAGCGACAGAAAAGAAGCAATTAACACAATCGGTTTTATGGCAAGCATTGGCTTTTACTCGAACAGATTCGGTGTATGAACTTCCAGCTATTTGGACATTTGGTGGGTTAATATCAGCACAACGTTTTAGTGACAATATTACTCAACAACTTATTCAATAATTGTGAAAATAACCGTTATGCTGACATCAAATCATCTTTTTACTTTATCGCTTAAAATCGTGAAAGCACGAGTTGGCCTTGTGGCGTTATTACTCATGATTATTTTAGGCTTATTGCAATGGACCGTGCCTTATTCTCAAGGTGTCGGTTTATTGTGGCAAACGGTGTTTAATTATGACCCAAGTAATTACCAACATTTAATCACTCACCTTACTTACCTTCCACGCCTTGTTGTTGCCTTATTGTGTGGGTTTGCGCTTGCTGTTTCTGGCTGTGTAATGCAATTTGTATTACGCAACCCAATTGCATCACCAACGACGCTTGGTGTTGCTGCTGGAGCTGAATTAGGCATGGTTCTTGGGATCTTGTTTTTTCCCGTAAATGCGATGATTAGTGGGTTTATTCCTGCGTTTTTAGGTGGCGGTTTAGCGACTGGTTTGGTGTTTCTATTATCGGCAAAGCGGGGATTTTCACCGGTTCACATGGTGTTGTCTGGTATGGTTATTAGTCTGTTTTTCGGCTCACTTAATACCATGCTATTGCTTTTGAATGAACAAAAGTTAGCCAGTGTTTTTGTCTGGGGTGCAGGTACTCTTAACCAAAATGATTGGTCGAGTGTTGTTACTCTCCTTCCACTCATTATATTGCCTATTTTTGCTCTTTTATTACTTTCAAGGCCCTTATCTGTACTTCAATTAGGCGATCAAGTTTCAGCATCTATTGGCATTAATATTAAGCAAATTAAAGTAATGTCACTGACGTTAGCAATATTTATTACTGCAGCAGTAGTGAGTGAAGTCGGCTTAATAGGTTTTGTTGGTATTGTCGCTCCTGCCATTGCTCGTATGTGTGGCGCTCGAAAATTAGTATCACAGATTTTATCCAGTGGGGTGGTAGGCAGTGTGATGTTATTACTTGCCGATTTGGTTATTCAGCCATTTTCAGGTGTTGGAGGTGAATTATTACCAACGGGTGCAATGACTGCGTTATTGGGTGCTCCATTCCTTCTTTGGTTGTTAAATCGAAAAGTATTTCAATCAGACATGAAAGCCAGAGATATCACTCAAGTCAGTTATAAACACATACCGTTACTGAGGGTGGTGTTGCCTTTGTCTATTTTGATTATTGTTTTGTTTATTATCGCGGTGTTTGTTGGTAAAGGGCAAAATGGGTGGTTAATTTCGCTAAACCCATCGATAGTTGAATTGCGTGTTCCTCGTGTTTTTGTTTCATTCCTGGCCGGAGTGGGGCTCGCTATTGCAGGTACTGTCATTCAACGGGTCTCCACTAACCCGATGGCAAGTCCTGAAATTTTAGGGATTAGCTCTGGGGCTGCATTGGCACTTGTATTAGGTGCTATGTTTGGTATTGCAACAGAAAGACATGAACAGATGTTACTAGGGACTGTCGGTGCATTATTCGTCACGGGTATTATTTGGGTGATGGGACGTAAGCAAAATTTTGCACCGGCTCAAATGCTATTAACCGGGATTGCGTTAAGCGCAGGTCTGGACGCTTTTTTACGTCTTGCTATGTCATCAGGTCAAGATAATATAATGGCCTTATTAACGTGGCTTTCTGGCTCTACCTACTTAGTTAGCATGAGTGATGTCTATCTGCTTGGTATTGGAATTACGTTATTTTTCACTATCGCAATGAGCAGCCATCGATGGCTAGATATGATTGGTTTAGGAGAGGTTATTTCTACAGGGGTTGGTTTATCTTGCCGGCGAGCAAGGCTATTTCTACTTCTTCTTGTCGCAGCATTAACGACGTTATGTACCATTATCATAGGTCCACTGAGCTTTATTGGATTATTAGCCCCGCACATGGCGCGTTCATTTCATCAATATCGGGCTTCTCATCAATTGTTAACGGCGAGTTTGTTGGGGGGATGTTTGATGATTGTCGCTGATTGGGTAGGACGAACGGTGTGGTTCCCATGGCAGTTTCCTGCGGGTTTATTGGCCTCGCTACTTGGTGGTATGTACTTTTTATATTTAATGAGGAAGTAGTATTCTGACTTTAATTGTTGATAAATAAGTATTTAGATAAGCATTGCCAATTATTACCTATAGATTAGGTAAAAAGAATTAAGAGATTTTTTTATTTTATAAATATAGTTAGAAAGTAGTTGATCAATCCAATGAGAATCATTAGCATTCGCGTTTGTTAAATAAAACAATGGAAATGTTATGAAAACAAATGATACTTATTTAATTCCTTTAATGGCTATCTCAGTAGCAGCAACCACTTTTGTATCCGTATCTGCTCAAGCAAAAGAATACAACAATACAGAAGAAACCATGGTGGTGGTATCTAGCCGTACGCCTAAAGCAATCAGCGAAATTCCGGGAACGGTTTGGTTTGTTGATTCAGAGCAAATCGAACAAGAATATCGTGGTGGTAAAACTCTAGGAGAGATTTTGGCTGCAACCATTCCATCGTTAGATGTGAGCAGCGGGGCCAGAACCAACTACGGTCAGAACTTACGTGGTCGTGCAATGCTTGTCATGATTGATGGGGTATCACTTCAATCATCTCGCCCTATTAGTCGCCAATTAGATGCGATTGACCCATTTAATATCGAGCGTATTGAGGTTCTTTCAGGTTCAACTTCTATTTATGGGGCGGGTGCAACGGGTGGTGTGATAAACATCATTACTAAAAAAGCAGACAGTGATGAACTGCAGTTTGAGAGTTACGTTAGCGGAACGACAGGATTAAATGGCGGTGATGATTTTGATTATAAAGTCGCGCAATCCATTTCAGGCGGAAGTGAAAATGTAGCAGCGAGAGTATCAGCGGTTTATACCGAAACACAGGGCTATTATGATAGTGAAGGCGATATCATTACCCCTGATATCTCTCAAGGTTCATTGCAATATAATAAAACGATAGATCTACAAAGTACGGTTGATGTTTCGATTTCGGACACTAAAAATATCAACTTTTTAGCGCAATATTACGATAGCCAGCAAGACTCGCCATACGGTCTTTATATTAAAAACTATAAGTTTATTGATGTACGAAAAGGCTTCGAGTCTGATCGCCAACACGGCACAGAGCGCATCATGCTAAGCGCGGCTTATAGCGATTCTGAATTTCTTAATCATCAACTTTTAGTTGAAGCCTCTTATCGAAAAGAAGATCAAACTTATACGCCTTATTACCAAGGTGCTTCACAACAAACGACAGATGTTATTTCTTTAAAAACCGCGCTGGCCAAATCGTTTGGTAAAGTGAATTTGGTCTACGGTGTAGACGCCTACATGGATAAGTTCGAGAGTAACCAAGCGTTATTTGATCCAACGATTGCTAATAACTCAGGTAATTTAGTGAATAAAACTTACGCTAAAGTGGGGCGCTACCCTGGAGTAGAGGTCGGTTCGGTTGCTGGGTTTATTCAAGCTGATATGAATATTACTGATGATTGGTCAATTCAAGGGGGTTACCGTTACCAATATATGAACAATAAGATCGATGATTTTGTTGATTATAAAATTCAAAAGAAAATTGCTGCAGGGAATGGCTCTTCTGCTGATGCCGTTCCTGGGGGCGAAACGAATTACTCTGTAGGCTTATTTAATATCGGCACTATCTATAAGCTTACTTCTGATTCACAAGTGTGGGCAAATTTCTCGCAAGGGTTCGATCTCGCTGATCCTGCGAAATATTATGGGCAAGGAAGTTATTCAGCGGTTGATGCCAATGGACATTATGCGCTTCAAGACAGCATCAATGTATCTGGTTCAAAAATGTCAGGGATTAAAACCAACAGTTATGAAATTGGTTTTAGGACTGAACAAGATGCATTAAGTTTTCAAACAGCAGCGTATTTTTCACAATCGGATAAGTCGGTTAAATACAATAAGCAGACATTGCTAATTGAAGATGTTGATAATGAAAAACGTGTCTATGGTGCAGAGGCATTAGTTTCTTATTGGGTGATGGATAACATTCAACTTGGTGCTTCAGGTCATTACGTTATTTCAGAGCTTCAAACCGACGGCAAGTGGGATGATTTAAGCGCGGGTGAAGCAAGTACGTCAAAAGCCAGTTCATGGGTTGGATGGTATGAATCGGATCTTGCGCTGAAAGTGCAAAGCCAGACGATGTTTGACTACAAAGATGCAGACGATAATGAGTTATCTGGTTATACCGTGTTTGATTTAGTCGGTAGTTATGAGTTACCAGTGGGTAGTTTAGGGTTTGGTATTCAAAACTTGTTTAATAAAGACTACACGACGGCATGGGGGCAACGAGCTCAAATTCTATATGCTAGCCATTACGATGCAGCAGCTTATGATTACAAAGGCCGTGGACGAACCTATACGCTTAATTACCAAGTTAACTATTAATATTTAGTTACGTCTACATTTAATATTGCAATTAAATTAGGCTATTTCGTAAGAGGTAGTCTTATTTTTCATTAATAACTGCCTAGTGTGTCCATACATTTATAATAAAGTTAGGTATGATTGAAAAATAAACATTTATTTAGTAAGACGCAGATATATTTAGATAATTATTAATTAGATAAGGAAGGAAAATAATGACATATGACACGTTAATAACAATTGGGGTACTGGTATTTCTTGTACTCGTGTTGATTGCTCTTGGTGTAAAAACGGTTCCTCAAGGCCATAATTGGACAGTCGAACGATTTGGTCGATATACCCAAACGTTACAGCCGGGTTTAAATATAATTATTCCATTTATTGATGGCATTGGTCAGAAAATAAATATGATGGAGCAAGTGCTGGATATTCCTGCACAAGAAGTTATTTCAAAAGATAACGCGAATGTCACGATTGATGCGGTGTGTTTTGTTCAAGTGGTTGATGCAGCAAAAGCCGCGTATGAAGTAAGTGATCTTCAACATGCCATTCGTAATTTAACGCTAACCAATATGCGTACAGTGTTAGGGTCTATGGAACTGGATGAAATGTTAAGCCAACGTGACATGATTAACGTGAAGCTTTTAGCTATTGTTGATGCCGCAACCAATCCATGGGGCGTAAAAATCACACGTATTGAGATTAAAGATGTGCAACCACCAGCAGATCTAACGGCAGCGATGAATGCACAAATGAAGGCTGAGCGTCATAAACGTGCCGATGTACTAGAAGCTGAAGGTAAACGTCAGGCTGAAATACTAAAAGCAGAAGGTCATAAACAAGGTGAGATCTTAAAAGCAGAAGGTGACAAACAAGCGGCAATTCTTCAAGCGGAAGCTCGTGAACGTGCGGCAGAAGCTGAAGCAAATGCAACAAGAATGGTATCAGAAGCAATTTCTCAAGGTGATATGCAAGCGGTGAATTACTTTATTGCGCAAGGCTACACAGAAGCACTAAAATCTATAGGACAGGCTGAAAATAGCAAAATTATTATGCTGCCTCTAGAAGCGACAGGTTTAATGGGTTCAGTTGCTGGTATTGCTGAAATGTTTAAAGTTGACAAAGAGGGTTCTAAATAGGAGTTCATGATGGAATTTTTTGAACAAATGAATCACTGGCATTGGTTAACGCTGGGTTTGTTATTACTTGCTGGTGAGTTATTAGGAACGGCAGGCTATTTTTTGTGGATAGGTTTATCCGCCGTCGCAGTGGGTGTGTTGTATGCCGTGATCCCACTTAGTTGGCAGTTGCAATGGGTCAGTTTTGCGGTTTTTTCTTTATTTACAACCTGGTTGTGGTGGAGATATCAACATAAAAAAGACGAGGACTCTGATTCTAAACGCGCATTAAACCAAAAAGATAAACAATTAATCGGACAAACGTCTCGTTTGGAAGAGGATGTTATCGCGGGTTCATGTCGAATTGTACTGGGCGACAGCACTTGGTCAGCAAAAAGTATGCAAGATATTCCAAAGGGTACGCTCGTTCATGTTGTTTCTGTTGATGGCATTGTTTTGACTATTGAGCCAGTCAACACATAAATTAATACCGCTATAAACTCAAATGAGTAATTGATTATCGTAATTCGGTAATTATTACTCATTTTTTATTCAGCTTTTTTGAACTGCTGCCGATATGGATATAAGGATTAAAGGGGTCTCTAAAAAAGTAATACTCATGGAACGAGTTATTAAAATCATTTAAAGGTATTAGTACATGAGTTATAAAAACTTAGCAGTAAGAAAAAAAATTGCCGTTGTCTTTTCTGGCATTGGTTTAGTGATGATTGCATTTGGTTTTTTTCTATTGCAAGAATTAAACAAAGTAGAAGCAGAGGTGATTAACTTTACCGATTCGACTGTACCAAGTGTTTTGTCTGTTGAAGGTATTTATTTCGACATGAACGCCTATCGTCGAAATCAATACGCAGCGTTAACGTATCAAGAAAAAGATCTTCCTGGTTTATTGTCTATTTTGTCTTCACAAAAAAATGATATCAAAGTTGACCTTGCAAAGTACGAAGCGACAGTAGCAAGTGCTGATGAGCGTCGTGTATTTGACCGTGTTAATAATGGTTGGAAAGAATACTTACGTCTTTTAAATGGTTTCACTCAAAAAATCAGTGATGGTGAGAGATCTTTAGCTCAAGCTGAACTTCTTGATTCCTTCCGTCAATTTGAAGAAGTTGGTGCAGCAATGGATAAGTTAGTTAAAGCTAACTTAGGGTTTGTTGCTGACAATCGAACGTCAATTATGGCCAGTGTTAATAATGTAACAATGGCAACAAAAGTGTCGTTTAGTGCTTTAATTGCATTTATGATTTTTATTACTTTCTTCTTAGCTCGCCAAATTTGTCGCCCATTAAATTTAGTGGTCGAGCAATCTAAAGCGATTGCGGCTGGTGATTTAACCTTCCGTCTTCAGCGTGAAGAGATTGGTAATGATGAACTAGGTGAATTAGCTGACACCAATATTGAAATGCAAAATCAACTGCGTGAACTGATTGAAGATACAATTTCAGCCGTGACTCAACTTTCTGCAGCAGTAGAAGAGATGAGTGCGATTTCAGAGCAATCTGCGCGTGGTATGCAACAACAACAATCTGACATCACAACGGTAGCCGCTGCGATGGAAGAAATGAAAGCAACGGTAGCAGAAGTCGCAAATAATACAGAAACGGCGTCTACCTCAGCATTAGAAGCGTCTGAAGAAGCAAAACAAGGCAATCGTGACGTTCAATCGAACATTGACCAAATTCAAGTGGTCTCTCGTGATATCGAACAAGCAGGCGAGCTGGTTGAAGAATTAGAGCGTGAATCCAATAACATCAGTGTTGTGGTTGAAGTTATCCGTGGTATTGCTGATCAAACAAATTTATTAGCATTAAACGCAGCGATTGAAGCGGCGCGCGCTGGTGAGCAAGGCCGTGGTTTTGCCGTGGTTGCGGATGAAGTTCGCTCTCTTGCGGGTCGTACCCAATCATCAACGACAGAAATTGTTGAAATTATCGAGAAACTTCAAGCAAGTGCAACACACGCAAAAGCAGCAACAGATCAAAGTTGTTCTAAAATTCGTATTTGTGTAGAGCAAAGCGTTCAGACGGGTCAATCAATCCAAATGATTGAAGAAACCATGATGAAGGTGGCAGATACTGGAATTCAAATTGCGAGTGCGTGTAGCCAACAAGATTCAGTAACAGAAGAACTTGGTCGCAATATTCAAAGCATGAGTTTGTCAGCCAGTGAAGTGGCATTAGGTGCTGATCAAACTGCACAATCGAGTGTTGAATTAGCACAATTAGCAACGATGCTTCAAACTTCTTTATCGCGCTTTAAAGTGTAATAAAACGGCGTTAAACCAGTATTGGTATAAATAGAAAAGGAGATCATTCGATCTCCTTTTTTGTTATTAAAATGAAGGCGTAAAGGTATTGCCGAGTAAAATATGATTATTTTAATAAAAGTCTAAATTTATTTTACTGGATAATGGTCTTGTTAATGGAGTATTGACGGTGTAATTTTGACGTTTGTTCTTATTAGGCTGTAAATAATCACGCTTTTCAAAATAAAGAGAGTAATTAATTAACGTAATAAGTTACTGCCTACTCATTTTTTTACATCTTTAATTTGGCAATGGTTTGCTATTTCTATTTTAATTACAACGTATTGTTTATATTTACATTTTATTGAATTATAAAAGTATGTGACTTTTGTCGCTTTTTATTTTATTTTTTCGTCGATTTGCCGTTATAAGGCAAAAAAGAGTTAAGACATTTTCTCTATAAAATAACACTCATGGATGAGCTATGAAGAACTATCTAAAGGTTGTCAAAGACATGAGTTATAAAAATTTAGCAGTAAGAAATAAAATTGCCGTTGTATTTTCAGCAATTTCTTTAGTGATGATAGCGTTTGCTATTTTCCTATTACAAGAATTAAATAAAGTAGAAACAGAGGTTATTAACTTTACGGATTCTACGGTACCAAGCGTATTGTCTGTTGAAGATTTGTATTTTGAAATGAACACTTATCGCCGAAATCAATATGCCGGATTAACTCTTAACGCAGAAGAGGTCCCTCGTCTTATCTCTACACTGGCTTCGCAAGAAAATGATATTAAAGATCGTTTAGATAAATACGGTTCAACGGTTGCTAGTAATGATGAGCGACGTGTTTTTGAACGAGCATTAAACGGATGGCAGAGATATTTAAACCTGTTAACTGACTTTGACGTTCAAATTAGTAATCGCAATCTGGAAAAAGCTCAATCTGAATTATCAGAGTCAATTGATGCATTTAATGAATTAGGTGCGGCTATGGACGCGCTAGTTGAAACGAATTTACTATTTATAGCGAGTAATCGCTCATCAATAATAGGTAGTGTAGATAATGTAACAATGGCAACGAAAGTATCATTTACTGCTTTAATTGCATTTATGATTTTCATTACTTTCTTTTTAGCTCGTCAAATTTGTCGCCCATTAAATTTAGTGGTAGAGCAATCTAAAGCGATTGCTGCCGGAGATTTAACGTTCAACCTTGCACGTAATGAAATTGGCAATGATGAGTTAGGTGAACTGGCTGATACTAATATTGAGATGCAAGATCAGTTGCGAGTGCTTATTGAAGATACGATTTCAGCCGTGACACAACTTTCTGCAGCAGTAGAAGAAATGAGTGCGATTTCAGAGCAATCTGCACGTGGTATGCAACAACAACAATCTGACATCACAACGGTAGCCGCTGCGATGGAAGAAATGAAAGCAACGGTAGCAGAAGTCGCAAGTAATACAGAAACGGCGTCTACCTCAGCATTAGAAGCGTCTGAAGAAGCAAAACAAGGCAATCGTGACGTTCAATCGAACATTGACCAAATTCAAGTGGTCTCTCGTGATATCGAACAAGCCGGCGAGCTGGTTGAAGAATTAGAGCGTGAATCAAACAACATCAGTGTTGTGGTTGAAGTTATCCGCGGTATTGCTGATCAAACAAACTTATTAGCACTAAACGCAGCGATTGAAGCGGCGCGTGCTGGTGAGCAAGGTCGTGGTTTTGCCGTGGTTGCGGATGAAGTTCGCTCTCTTGCGGGTCGTACTCAATCATCAACCAGTGAAATTGTTGAGATAATAGAGAAGCTGCAAGCAAGTGCAACACACGCAAAAGCAGCAACAGATCAAAGTTGTTCTAAAATTCGTATTTGTGTAGAGCAAAGTGTTCAGACGGGTCAATCAATCCAAATGATTGAAGAAACCATGATGAAGGTGGCAGATACTGGAATTCAAATTGCGAGTGCGTGTAGCCAACAAGATTCAGTAACAGAAGAACTTGGTCGCAATATTCAAAGCATGAGTTTGTCAGCCAGTGAAGTGGCATTAGGTGCAGAGCAAACAGCACAATCAAGTGTTGAGCTAGCACAACTTGCCACTACGCTGCAAATGTCTTTGTCTCGCTTTAAAGTATAATTTGACGAGTCATTGAATTGAGCTAATTTGCACTAGAAACTAGAAACTAGAAACTAGAAAGGAGATCGTATGATCTCCTTTTTTATTATCTATTTTAGGGTTAAATGACCAGGAGAACCCTATAATCAGATAGCACCATTAATATGTGGATTCGTTTTAATCAGCTCTTTAAATTGCTCAAGTAATATAATACTTTGTTTATTTTGCTGGCCATCTTTATGTAAATACGCTCCAATTGTCGCTTTGCTGAAACATTCTTTCATCTGTAAAGGTACAATATCAAAGCCACTAAAGTAATCTCTCATCGTCATTGGATAAGGTAAAATAGCATCACTGTTTTGAAGTAAATCAATGGCAGTTAGTAGCGAGTTCGTATTATAGATAACCTTTTCTTGTAAATAATGACGCTTTTGAAAAGAGGTTAATTGTTCATTTTGTTTTTGAACTAGATGTGAAAACCGTTTCTTTGCTGCGCCTAAATCAACCGATGGGAAGCGAGCAATGTCTTCATTACTGCAGGTGATTTCTAAAAGGGGGTGATCTTTTCTTACATACACTTCTTCATGACAGCTGAATAAAGGATGGAACTGTATGTCTTCATATTGTGCTAATCCCAATATTTCGTGGCCTACGAAAATACTGATCTCATCACTTAATAGAAGGTTCATTAATTGGAGATGATTACCAACATCAACAGAGATATTACTGTGCGGGTAGGTGTCTCTAAAATCTTGTACGCAATCTCGAATAAACAGATGCCACCATGCATCACCACAGCCAATTTTTAGTTCGGTCTGGTGTCTGAGTTTGTTCTTCTCTAATTTATTAAGGGTGTTTTCATAGAGGTTTTGCATCATTTTTGCTTGTTCGTAAAGTAACTCTCCGCTGGAAGTTAGAGTTATTCCTTTTGAGTTACGATTAAACAATTTACTGCCAAGTTTCTCTTCTAACTTCTGCATGTTATGACTTAATGTCGGTTGACTTAAGCAGAGATTATTCGCGGCTTGGGTGACGTTTTGAGTTTTAGCTACTTGAATGAATTGAATCATTAATTTAAACATAATAGCTCTTTGCTTGAATAAGAAAGAGCTATTTTATGTGGCTTACTGCTTGATATCTAGCGGTTACTTTTCGTTTTGATACATGGCGAAGCTAAAGGGTGCCAATGTTAACGTTTCTTCTAATTTGCAAGAGGTTTCGTTATAAATATCAATAACTTTTTGTTCAGAAAGTAAACTTGGTAGCGTTACTTCTACTGACTTTTCACTGTTATTCATAAAGATGGTAATGCAATCAGTACCATTTTCTTTTTGATAAATCAGATATTGCTGTTCATCATCGCTCATTAACCAGTTAATACGATGAGCGCGAAGCGCAGGGTATTTTTTACGTAATTTGATGATCTGCATAATATGCTGCTTCATGTTCATATCATGTTTGCTTTCATCCCAAATCATGCATTTACGATTTAATGGATCAGCCCCGCCATCTAAGCCAATCTCACTACCATAATAAATACAAGGAGTGCCACTGTGGGTAAATTGGAATAAGTACGCCAGCTTCACTTTTTCTTTATTGCCAGAGCAACGGTGAAGAATACGAGCGGTATCATGGCTATCTAACAATGAAAATGCGACTTCATTAACCGCAATAGGATAGCTTGTATTAACGTCATTTACCGCGTATTTGAACTGATTAGCACTTAGGTTTCCTTGAGCAAAAAATCCTATCATGGCGTCGGATAATGGGTAATTCATTACGGCATCAAATTGGTCACCGGCAAGCCAATTCATTGAATCATGCCATGCTTCTCCTAAAATATAGATCTCAGGTTTGATCGCTTTTAATTCATCACGGAAGCGTCGCCAGAAGTGTTGATCAACTTCGTTTGCGACATCTAAACGCCACGCATCAATATTGAAATTACGCACCCAGTATCGGCCTACTTCCAGTAAATATTCCATCACTTCTGGGTTTTCGGTATTGAGTTTTGGCATGTTCTGCGCAAAGGCAAAAGCGCGATAGTTGAGATACTCTTTACTGTGTTGATCTTTTTTAGACTCATCCACAAGTGGGAATTGCTCAACATAGAACCAATCAATGTATTTGGAATCTTTTCCGTTTTTAATGACATCTTGCCATTGAATAGAATCGGCACCAATATGATTGAATACAGCATCTAACATGACTTTCATGCCACGTTTGTGGGCTTCTGCAATTAACGTTCTTACGGTGTCGTCGTCACCAAAAGCCGGGTCAACTTTTAGATAATCAACGGTATCGTATTTGTGGTTAGTTTTGCCTTGAGTCATTGGAGTGAAATACAAGCCGGTAATACCAAGATCTTGCAAGTAATCAAGATGGTCAATAACACCTTGTAAATCACCACCAAAGAAACTGTTGGTTTTTGGGTCTTCTGATCCCCAAGGAAGTGCATTACTCGGTGAGATCGATGGGTCGCCATTGGCAAAGCGTTCAGGGAATATTTGATACCAAACCGTTTCTTTTACCCAATGTGGTGGGCTAAATACGTCGATAGGGTTCATGTATGGGAAGCAGTAGAAATTGAGTAATTGGCTTAATACAGGGTCTGCATCATCAGTGATGGTGAAAATTTGTTTCTCAGTAACGAGCAGTGTTTCGCTCTCTTCGCCTTCTAGAATAAAAGCGTAACGAGCACGGAAGAATCGTGGTTGCGCTTCGCAGAACCAGTAATCAAACAGTTCTGTTTCACACTCTTTTTCCATAACAAAGTTTTCGCCGCCACTCCAACCCATAGCATCTTCTGCATTGAGGTTGCCGCCACCGCCACCGGATGTCCAATCGTATGGGTCTCCAATTCTTAGCGTGGCGTTATTGACTTCGCCCTTTGCTGTACGAATGCGTAAATGAAGCGTTTCTTTATCATAAGTATAAGAATAACTTGAGTGAGATCTATGATAGATCGCTGCTTTTGTAATCATGATTAATACCGTTTAGTGAAAGTACCAACCCGAATAACTACTTGACGTAATAGTCACCCAGGTTGGTATAATATTTAAATATGAAATTCTATTTTTGGTGTGCTTGTTCGTAATATTTCACGACGCGTAATACTTCACTGACGCTCCACGCTTGAGCAAAACAACCACGAGATTGATTTGGTGCGTAACCATCATAGATTTCGGCAAGTTGACCAATACAGCCTTCATAAAGTCCGTCTTGGTTATGTTCAATAAATTGTTCAACAATACGAAGTAGGTCTTTATCTTGTGGGAATTGACGTAAGATCCCCATTAAGAATTGACCAATCATAAAGCCCCAAACGGTACCTTGGTGGTATGCCATATCACGATCGAAATGAGAACCTGTACAAACGGCCTTAAACTCAGGATCATTCATCGCAAGAGATCGTAACCCCAGTGGCGAATACAATTCTTTATAAATAGTAAGAATGACAGAACGCGCTCTTTCTTGACTTAAAATTGGGAAAGGAAGGCCAACGGCATAAGCTTGATTTGGGCGAATTTGTTGGTTTACTTCGCCTTCTTTAATCCAATCATTTAAGTACCCAGCCTCGTTGTAAAACTCATCGTTAAAGGTGACTTTTACTTGTTCTACAAGTGCTGGTAACTCTGGCATTGGTGTGTTCAGTTTTTGATTAAAGAAATCCAAAATAGACAACGCATTAAACCAAAGTGCATTGATCTCTACTGCACAACCGTGTCGTGGTGTTGGAACGATATCGCCATAACGAATGTCCATCCAAGTCAGTTGATCAAAGCCGCTGCCGCCGCTGATTAAGCCGTTATCAAGCATCTTAATATCAAAATCAGTACCGTTACGATAATGCTGATAGATGTTTGTCATGCACTCGTAGGCTTCATCACGGATGAACTCTATATCACCACTGGCTTGGTAGTATTCATAAAGGCTAACGATAAATAACAACGAGGCATCAATGGTGTTATACATTGGCTCAACCCCTGCTTCAGGGAAGAGGTTGGGTAATACACCACGCTGCTCATAACGGATAAAAGTGCGAAAAATTTGTTTTGCATCTTCAAATTGATTGGTCGATAAATTACATCCCCAAAGCGCAATCATGGTGTCACGACCCCAATCAGCAAAGAATGGGTAACCGGCAATGATTGATTTTGATTCGGTAGAATCGCGGTCAACCACAAATTGCTCACTGGCACGCACGAGTTGTTGGCCAAAAACGCTCTTAATTTGAGCTTGTTCAATATAGGTTTTTTGGCGTTTAATTTCAGTATCAATCATGGCATCTACTGATTGAGTTGCTAGTAAGGCAGCGCGTTCTTCTTCTGCTTCAAAGATGACATAAAATGCTTCGTGAGTATCGCTACCGGTAAAGTCGATAGTATGCAGTGACATTTGAGCGTCAGTCGCAGGGCGACCATCTCGTGCATCATAAGAGAAGAACAGGCCTGATTCATAACGAGGCGTGTCTAATGCGGAATCTACGCCATTATGACGATAAGCTAAGGTCTGATTATTACTGCTGATTTTACCTTCTTGGTGCGTAAATTCTTGTTCTTTTGATAGGTTTTGTCCTTTTGAACAGAATTGATATTTCGGCGTTATATTTAAGGTAAAGGCTTGTTGTAATGGGTTGAACACCTGATATTTAACGGCAAGTCGGTTGACTTCATGGGTCATAACAAGGGTTTTGGTTATTTCAATACCATCAATTCGATAAGTGAAAACAGGAAGGTAGGTTTGATTGAAGTTATCAAATAACAGTGTTGAATCAACAGAATCATAAGGGTTTACGTTTGCTTGAGACGACAGCGGATGGCTTTCTTGGTTTGATAGCGTAATACGATCATCCAAATGGCGAACAAAACAAAAACGATTATTAGGCGCAACAAGGCTTGCCATAAATAAGGCGTGATCGGTACGGGTGCACGATCCTGCAAGGGTAAGAGAAGAGTAACCACCTAATCCATTCGTTAATAAGTAGTTTGATTCTTCAAGGCGAGTCATATCGCGAAAATTGGCTTTAGAAAGAGATATTTTCATGTGAACCTTACGATTTAATGTCAAATGTTACCCCGCCTTTATTCACTTAGATTGGTAATTTTAAATTGGCAGGGGAGTTTATTGTTAGCTTTTTATTTCGTTATAAACGAGTAAGAGTTTTTGCACTTCACCTTGGGTATACGCGAGATTTTGGCTTTCTTCGTATCCCCAAAGCGGGGTAATTTGAACCTCATTTTTAGTTGGTGTTACTTTGAATGCAGTAATGCGCTCTTGTGTATTATCAGAAATGAAAAACAGATAAGGCTGAGGCTGTGTAAGCAGTGCGTTGTATTGAGAAGGCGTGGTATACACGGCATTCACTGCTTTTACGTCTTTAGTGCCATAAAAACGCTGGGCTTCAGCTAATACGGGTAATGCCATTTCTTGTAACTGTTCATAGCTGCTCTCTACATGAAACGAACCGCAATTACTTGGGATCTGATCACGCAGTGCTTTGTATTGGGCGTTAATGACTTCTAATGGCAGGGTTAAATAGTTATTTTCAAACTGTTGTGCTGAGGAAAATAGCTCATCATTATTCACACATTGTTTAAAATTTTGCTGCTGTTCAGTAAAGGTTGAGTAGTCAAATGATGGCTTAGGAAGGCTACTATAAGCAATGATAAAGCCGGTAATGAAAATAACGACAGCGACTGCAATATGAAGCATATAGTCGTGAATGCGTTGAAGTTGGCCGCGAAAATTCAAAATGTGACTCCTTGTTTAACTGTGTTGTTTATAAAACAGGGTTTATTGCCCTCAATGAGAGAGGGCAATAAATGGTTTTATTTTATTTCTTAAATTCAGCAGATTTGATTGAGTACTTGATGGATTCTTCCGTTTCAGTATCAAAGAAATGCAGTTTGGTGTTGTCGATAACCAGAGTGATTTTTTCATCAATCTCAACATCTGGTTCGCCAGTGCCTAATGTGCCCACAAATAGATTCATGGGTGCGGCATTAAAGAACACGTTAATCGCATCGCCTAAATATTCGCTGTTAAGCGCAGTGACTTCAAAACAACAATCAGGGAACGCATCGCGGTATTTTTTACCAGAGCGAATGGCACTAGAACGTGCGCCTAACGTGACAGGCTTTCCGTTATAACCAGCGTTATTTAGGATTTGTTGGTCACTTTCATTCAAGGTAATCGAGAAAGAAGGACACATGAATTGACCGCCTTCGTACATTCCTTCAATAAGGTTCATTGATGGCATGCCCATGAAAGTGGCTACAAAACAGTTTTTAGGGTTAGTAAATAGCTCTTTTGGAGAACCAATTTGTTGAACTTCACCCATCGACATTAATACAATACGGTCTGCCATGGTCATTGCTTCAACTTGGTCATGGGTTACGTAAATTGTGATAGCGCCTTTGTCTCTGTGCATGCGAGAGATTTCAGTACGGGTTGTGGTACGTAACTTCGCATCCAAATTACTTAGTGGTTCATCCATTAAATACAATTTAGGGGTACGAACCATTGCTCGGCCTAAAGCCACACGCTGACGCTGACCGCCTGAAAGCTCTTTTGGTTTACGCTCTAGATATTCCGTTAAAAATAGATCTTCAGAGATGTTGTCAACCGAGCTTTTAATATCATCACTAGGGTAGTTACGTAACTTTAGGCCGTAGCCAATGTTGTCACGCACTGACATGTGTGGGTAAAGCGCATAACTTTGGAATACCATCGCAATATCACGATCTTTTGAGCTAACATCGTTGACTACTTCGCCATCGATAATGAACTGGCCATCAGTAATGTCTTCTAAGCCTGCGATCATACGTAGCGTGGTGGATTTACCACAGCCTGATGGACCGACAAGAACAATGAATTCCCCTTCTTCAATATCGAGATTGAAATCACGCACTGAGCACGTATCAGAATTTGGGTATTTTTTATTGATGTTTCTTAATGAAATTTTGCTCATTAGCCTTTTACTCCACCAGACGTTAAGCCGCCCACGATATAATCTTGAAATTTATAGAAAACGATAACAGGCGGAATTGCTGCTAAGACCGCGCCTGCTGCGAATACGTTGTAGCTTGATTCTTTGATGTTATTGATAAGACCCATAAGGCCAACTGCCAGTGTTTTCGCTTCTGAATCCATACTTGCAATCAGGAACTTAGGCATGATGATGTCGCCAATTGGACCTAAGAAACAGAAGATAGCGATAACCATGATCATTGGTTTTACTAATGGCAGTAGGATTTCTTTGAAGATCTGCATTTGAGTTGCGCCATCAATTTTTGCTGATTCATCTAATGCGCGAGGAATCGAATCGTAATAGCCTTTCATTAAAATCGTATTCATTGTGATGCCACCTGTGGTGTAGATGAGGATCATAAAGATATACGTATAAAGTGTGGCGTTGGCAGAGCTGTAAATACCGATAGAGTTCGCAATCGCATACAGAGCAATTAAGCCACTGCCTGATGGGATAATTTGAATGATCAGTAATGACATTAATGCACTTTTACGTGATTGGTAACGATAACGAGAATAAACAAACCCAGAAATTGTCACGATAAACGTAGAAAGAATCATGGTAATTATCGATACTAAGAAGGTATTTCGGTACCAACTCAAATAAGGCGTATCATTGAAAAGCTGAACAAAATTTTCCGTTAGACTGAAATTCTCAGGGAAAAATGAGGTTGAATACAGTGAATTACTCACGTTAAACGCACTCATTAAGGTCACTAATATTGGGTAAAGAATGATCACTGCCATCGAGATCAGAAACGCATAACAACAAGCCACACCCATGTTCTTCGTGATGACATGACGATTAAAACGTTTTGCTTTGATTTGGCGTGCTAAAGGGATTGCTTTGTCCATTACATCACTTCCTCATTTTTAAAGGCACCCGCTTTCAACCATGAATACAAGACCACGGCACCAACAACAGTACTGGTGATTAAGGTATATACCGCCGCTTCGTTGTATTTAGCATCCATCATTAAGCGGAAACCAAGAGATGAAATCGTATCGAGTGGTTTGTAGATTGAGCCTACGGTTTGAACCGTTGCCTCACCCAACATGTATACGATGGTGACGTTGTTAAAGTTGAAGGTAAATTGAGTAATAAACACCGGAGCAACACTGATCAATATCAAGGGTAGAGTGATGTCGAAGAAGTTGGTCCATGCGTTGCCACCATCAATTGCACTCGCTTCATACAAGTCATCAGGAATGGTTTGTAATACACCCGTTACTAAGATAAATACGTAAGGGAAGCCTAACCATGCTTGAATTAGTATGATGGTGATTTTGGCGTAATCTGCGTTTAGGAAGAAGCCAATTGCTGTGCTTACATCGTATTCGTTACCGGTGAAAAACGGGATAACCATGGTGTTCATGCCGCCAATCTTTGAGAAGAAAAGTTGGAAAACAAGAATGGTTAAGAAAGCAGGAACCGCCCAAGGTAAAATGTACACAGTACGGAAGAATTTTTTCCCTCTGATGTGTTTATTGTTTGCTACAACGGCAAGGACGGTACCTAGAACAATAGTCAAGGCAGAAGCACAGAAGGTCCAGGTGAGTGTCCATGACAAGGTTTCTTGGAATGCAGCAGCAGTACGTTCGTTCGTGAACAAACGTTCAAAGTTAGTGAAGCCTTTCCATTCAATTAGAAATGCAGGTGGTAAAACAGGGCGTTTGAAGTTAGTAAAGGCCACGACAATAGAAACAATCGCTGGCAATAAAGCAAAAACAAACAGCAATATGAACTTAGGTGCGGTAATTAGATTAGGTACGATTTCGTGTGATAATCCGCGTACTTTTTCAGTAAACGTAATTGCAAAACCAGATTCATCTATTTGTCGTTTTACGTCTTTTGCATCGCGAGCAAAGGCGTAGTGCAATGCGAAAAAGACTAAGATCATCATTGCGCCAACGGTTGAACCTACCATGATAAGAAAAGAATCATCTACAAAGCGCTCTGCACCAATAGTGATTTTTCCATTCGGTTGTTCGACAGCCAATAGACGGAAATTAGGAAGGGTAAATTGAATAAAAACCAATATCTCTAAAGCCAATATAGAGAATCCAAATAGAGTCTCTCGCATTCGACGCAGTAGAAGGTGTCCACTGCCAGGAATAAGCATAGAGAGCCAGAATACAAACTGTTGACTCATGTAAATAACCTACTTATTTATTAGTGTTGTGTAGATATGTCATGTCTTTGTATTGCACGATGCTGAGTGGTTCGGCATCGTGCAGATAGAGTGAAAATCGAATGGGTGTGGGTTACATGTCTTCGATATCAATTTCGATAGTATCAACGGCTGCATCTAGTACCGCTTTTACATCTTGACCTTGTGCGATTTGAGCAAGACCCGTTTTCATTGGTCCCCAAACCTTCATGAACTCTGGGATACTTGGCATAGGTTGGCCGATATTGGTCGCATCAAAGATAGCTTTATGTAGAGAGCCTTCTTTGTAATTGACAGATAGGCTAGGTGATACTTCACGTGTGTCTGCATACCATTTGTTTGCGTTTTCAGGAGTCGCTAGGAATTTAATAAACTCACGAGCACCTTCTTGATTATCACTGTAACCATTTACGGTCATCCCTTTTGTGCCTGTTAGGGCTTTATATGGATGACTGCCATCCCAGCTTGGAATTGGTGCAGCACCAACGTTAATGCCTGCTTTTTCAATATCAGCAATTGCCCATGGGCCGTTGATAATGGCTTTTAGTTTTCCTTCCATGAAGTATTTCATCATGATGTCATAAGCAACGGTATCATCTTGCATTAGGGTCCAGTGACTCACGCCACTTTTATATAGCTCTTGAGCCGCTAAACCCGCTTTGATTGCGTCAGGTGTATTTAAACCAATATCTTGAGGGTTATTGTCTTTGAAGATATAACCACCGTTAGACATGAATAGACCGCCAGTGAAGTAGAAATCAGTGAATTTCGCTGCCCATTCTGATGGTGGGATTTCTTTCAGTGTTTTTGGTGCTTCTTTTAACATGTCTTTGTTATATAGAAATAGGGTTGTATCTGTAGACATTGGAAGCATGTAGGTTTGGCCGTTATAGGTTGATGCGTTGGTTGCTGCATCTGTATAACCGTTAACGGTAAAATTGGTCGGGGCAATTAAGTGTTGATCCGCTAGTTCACCAATACGGTCATTTGGGATCATGAAGATATCAGCAATATTGCCTTTTTGAGTAGGCAGTGCCGCTAATAAATCAAACATGCTTGTTGCTGCGACTTCAACTTTAAAGTCCTTTCCTTTATTAAACTGCTCTGCAAGCTCGGTAAAGTAAGGTACATAGCTTTTTTCAACACCAATAACGATGTTTTTTGCAGCCATTGCCGTGTTGCTTAGTAGTAGGGCAGCTGAAACGGCAAGCGATAATTTCTTAATCATTTAATTGCTCCTGAATAGGGGTAGAGTGCTAAATTGATATAATCACGTTGGTATATAATTTAATGGTATCAACAGTTTATATTTAGTATTAAGCGGTCTCTCTAGAGTGCTTCCTGCGATACATGTTGACCTGTTTATAAGGCTAACGTCATTGAGATAATCATAGGACTTTGGAGGTATACGGTGAAATGCTATTTATCTTAGGTAGCCATAGATAAAATGCATAACACATAGATAAATGTTATCTACCGCAACGATATCTAGGGTATTCACTATCTTTGATTGGTTAAAAATGTGAAGGCAGTAACAGTCTGTAGGACGAGACAAAAGAAAGTAGAAAAATCGGTAGGGTAAACAAAAGTATTGGTGGATCACAGTTAAGATAAGCTGATGAGAAAATTGAATAAAAAAGGGAATAGAGGAATACACTTTACAGCAAAAAGGGCGACAGTCTTTGTCCCCCTTTTTGAGTTATTTATTGGCAATGTAGAATTATACTTTTGCTTTAACCGCTTTGATTAGCACAGACGTATCCATTCGACCTAAACCTTGCTCTTGAAGGTTTTTGTATTCTTGGTCGACTTCTTCAGTCAGTGGCAGCTTAATCCCATGAGCTTTTGCTTCATCTAGACAAATGCCTAAATCTTTTCGCATCCAATCGATAGCAAAACCAAAATCGAATTTATCTTGCGCCATGGTGCTTGCACGGTTTTCCATCTGCCATGAACCGGCAGCCCCGTGCTTTAATGTTTCAACGACAAGGTCTATATCCAAATTTGCTGTTTCAGCAAGAATAAGCGCTTCACTTAACCCTTTTAAAACACCAGCGATACAGATTTGGTTTGCCATTTTACAGCGTTGACCTTGGCCATTTTCACCAAGAAGGGTAATGGCTTTCGCAAAGCTTTGAATTACAGGTTTTGCTGTAGTGAAAGCTTCTTCATTGCCGCCACACATTACGGTTAATACGCCATTTTCAGCACCGGCTTGACCACCAGAAACAGGTGCATCAATAAATTGGTTACCTTGTGCTTCACACGCTTTAGCAAGTTCAACCGCTAAGGTTGCTGATGTGGTGGTGTTATCGACTAAAATAGCGCCAGGCTTTAAACCTGCAAGAACGCCATCTTCACCATAAATAACGCTACGAACATCGTTATCATTACCAACACAAACAAAAACGATGTCTGAGCCTTCTGATGCTTCGCGTGGAGTTTGAGCTGATTGACCTTGGTATTCCGCAGCCCATTGTTTAGCTTTTGCTTCGGTGCGGTTATATACCGTGGTTGAGAAACCTGCAGTTTGCAGATGACGAGCCATTGGGTAACCCATTACGCCCAAACCAATGAAGCTAACGTTAGTGATTTCCATGTCATTCCTTATTATGTGCTGTTGTTATTAACGATTAAAACACAGCTCGTAACGATTTGACATAGGTCAATATTGAGATTGTTTGTGATATTGTCATGAAATTAATTCATGATCAGTTGTGTCTGTTACTCGTATCTATCTAGTAAATCGACAGTAAAGTCATCAAGCTCAAGCGTAAGGTTCATTTCTGTGGCTTGTTCATATACTTCATTTAAGCTTTTTTGAACTGCTGTAATGGTAAGTGTGTTGTTATCCAAGGTGAATACTTGTTGTTGAGTCGTGTAGTAAAAAGCGAGTATCAACAGAGAGTCGTGATCATTTCTTGCCGCTTTTTCTTTAATTTTTGCTAGCTTACGATAGATACGATTATGAATTTGTTTTAGCTGCCATACGTACATGATCTCATTAAAGTAAGCGTGCGCTTTTACTTTGTTCATGATAATTGAGCTTACGATAACCGCTAAGATAACGCCAAGAACATTGAGATGAAAGTTACCAGTAGAGCCGGATTCTGTAATGCCTTCAGAGCCAAATAGGGCAATAAGAATTGACCCAAATAGTAAAGCTAAAACAGCAAGGCAGCCGATAAAAGCAACCATAACGAGATTAGTTTTTTTACGGTAGGTATCTTTGTTTATATTTAGAATTTTCATTTTAGACCATTCTCGATGAAAGTAAGTAGATGGGCAGTGTAGTGCAAAAAGGAATAAAATTGGAATTAAGAAAGAGTAACCGTTAGTTTCATCAACGTTTTATTGAAAAACAGATGTGGTTAAGAGACAAAAAGCCATATCAAATTGAGTGATATGGCTTTGTTAATATTGCGTATTATTTTTTGAGGTGTTTAATCTTTAAAAGATAAATTGATACAAGAAGCCCGCACCAATTGCCATGCCTAGAATTACCACTAAGAACGCTGCAATCATTTGGTTCTTGAAGATAGATTTAAGTAAAATCACTTCGGTTAAACTTGCCCCTGCACTACCAATGATTAGCGCCATTACTGCACCAAGGCTCATTCCTTTTGCTGCTAGTGCTGCACTTAGCGGGATAACCGCTTCAGCACGAATGTAAAGTGGAATACCAATGACCGCCGCAACTGGGATTGCAAATGGGTTATTTTCACTTGCGATACGAGCAACGAATTCTGTTGGCATAAAGCCGTAGATCATAGAGCCAAGTGCGATACCACCAATCAAGTAAGGTAATACTTTCTTAAAATCAGTCCATGTGCTGTTCCAAATTTTGATCCACTTGCTTTGCGGTGCTTTTTTCGCGCCGCCACAGGTTGAACCACAGCTTTTTGGTTCAGGTGCGATATACGCGGTTTCTTTTACGTATTTTTCAAAGCCCAGTTTTTCTAATGCGTAGCCCGCAATGATTGAAACGCCCATCGCAATCGCAAAGTAGAACACGGTAACTTTAAGTCCGAATGTCACCGCAAACAGGCCAATAATAATTGGGTTTAGTAGCGGACTTGCAAACAAGAACACCATCATGGTACCGAAACCGGCTTTCGCTCGTAATAGACCTTTCAAGAAAGGAATTGTTGAGCATGAGCAGAATGGAGTAATCGCTCCTAATAAGCCTGCAACAATATAGCCTCGGCCATTTTTCCCACTCAGAATACGTTGGATCTTTGCTGGTGGAATGTATTCCTGTAAGACGCCAACAAGGTAGCTAATTAATAGGAACAGTACGGTTAATTCTGCCGCTAAAAACGCGAACATATTTAAGGTGTCCATCACCATATCTTGTGTAATTGTAAACATAATCTAAATCTCTATATTTCTGGAATAGTCGAAATGTACACTTAAGGATTAGCATGATCAAGTTATTTCTAGTATTATCGAAATATAAATTTAAAGAGGACGCGTCATGGATATCGAGATTGTTGCTAAAGCACTGAAAGAATTAGGCCATCCCACACGTTTAGCTATTTATAAAAGTGTAGTGAGAGCTGGGTATCAAGGTATTGCGGTCGGCGGACTTCAAGAAAAATTGGATATTCCGGGTTCTACGTTGTCTCATCATGTATCAGGTTTGGCCTCTGCGGGGCTAATTTCACAACGTCGTGAAGGTCGTACCCTTTTTTGTGTGGCTGAATATGAGAAACTGACGTCAGTGATTGGTTTTTTACAAGACGAATGTTGTTTTGATGAAGCGTGTGAAGAAGAGGAACAATAAAATGAATGTATATACGCAATTTGAAAGTCCAATAGGCCTGATCACGGTCAATGGGAATGACGATGGTCTACTGGGTGTGTGGTATGAAAGTCACGCAAGAGAACTTAGTGACTTTGGAGTGCAAGACGATGATCATCCTATTTTGCGACTCACTATTAGCCAGTTAACCGAATATTTTAATGGTGAACGTCGAGAGTTCTCGATCCCATTAGCGGCAAATGGCACCGAATTTCAAAACAAGGTGTGGCAGGCATTAACGACCATTCCTTATGGTGAAACCTGGTGTTATAAAGATCTTGCCATTGCAGTAGGTAACCCAAAGGCGTCTCAAGCAGTTGGTGGGGCTAATGGTAAAAATCCAATCTCAATTATCGTTCCTTGTCATCGTGTGATTGGTAAAAATGGCAGCCTAACGGGATACGCTGGTGGCGTTGACATCAAACAAGCATTATTAAAGTTAGAAGGTATACGTTAATTTTGTAGTACGCTACACTGATCGGAATTATGGATGATGAAGGAATAACAATGCACGCAATATTAAAAGTCATTGCTAACTTAATTAATAAGCACTTTATGGCGATTAATATGTATACGCTGATGTTTCTTCTTATCAGTTACGTCGCGTTAAGTTGGCTAGGGTTAACCTTGGCTAATGAACCTCATTTAACCGATAACCTATCCAGCTTTTTTTACTATATCGTTACCACCAGTAGTACCGTAGGGTATGGTGATTTAAGCCCAACAACCGATCATGGTCGACTCTTTTCAGCCTTGTTTATTATTCCATGCGGTGTTGGTTTATTTGCGTTGTCAGTGGGACGTGCCGCGGTATTTTTTACCGATTTTTGGCGTACAAACAGAAGAGGGAGACGAAACTTGAACTTAGAAAATCACATTATCGTTATTGGAATAAACAGTGGGCGAACGCCTCACCTTGTTCAAATGTTAAGAAGAGAAGAGCAAGGCCGACGAGAAGTGGTGGTTGTCTCTTGTGAGTATGAAGAGTCTCCTTTTGATTCTGATATCCATTTTGTTCGCGTTAACTCGTTTACCGATGCAACAGAAATGGAACGCTCAAACTTATCGAAAGCCAGTGCGGTGATTGTTGATACCGATTTAGATGATGCAACGTTAACCATTAGTTTGTTTGTCGCAGAGCAAAACAGCGATGCGCATTTAGTGGCTCACTTTGAAGATTCAATCAAACGAGATTTATTGCATAAATATTGCCCAAATTCAGAGTGTATTTCGTCACTGTCGACAGAATTAGTGGCGAAGTCTGTAATGGATAAAGGCTCAAGCTTTATTCATTCTGAGTTGGTGAGCGCGCATGAAGGTCAAACTCAATACTCAATTGAGATACCGAGTGACATCACGCCATTTACGATTGAATCGGTGTATACGCCATTTAAGAAGCAGTATGAAGCCATCATTATTGCCATACAGACAAATAATGAAGGGTGTAAAATTAACCCAAGTCTAGAAACCATACTATCGCCAGGCGATGTGATTTATTACATTGCGGATGAGCGTATTGTCGATCTTAATTGGGCTAACATTACGAATTAATCATTATTTTTGGAAAGAAACGGTAAACGTTGTTTGTGTATCGGCAGACTGCACTGTTATCTTTCCATTATGTGCATTTACAATCGAACGAACGATAGGTAATCCAAGCCCTGCGCCTGTGCTGCTTGAATGTGTTCGTGATTTATCGGCTCTGTAAAAGCGCTCAAAAATAAAAGGCAGATCCTTTTCTTGGATAGTGTCACCTATGTTTGAAATTGATAATTGCACTTTATTTGGGCTGTCTTTGATATCAATTAAAATAGAACTGTTTGGTGCTGAATGACGAATTGCGTTTGATAAGAGATTATTAGCAATTCGTTGTATCATCGATTTATCCCCCCATAGCACGCCATTACCAGAAAGCAGGATAGTAACGTCTGACTCTTCAGAAATGATGCTGTAATATTCTACAATAGGTTCAAATAATGAGACTAAATCTAAGTGGACATTACTCTTTAATAGCAAATCATTTTCTGACTTAGCAAGATAAAGAGTATCGTTAATGGTTTTATTGATCCGTTCTAATTCTTCTAAATTAGACGATAAAATGTCTTGATAGTCTTGTGTGGATCTTGAGTGTGATAGCGTGACTTGAGTTTGTGTCACAATGTTCGATAATGGGGTTTTTAACTCATGGGCAATATCAGAAGAAAAGTCACTTAAGCGCTGAAACCCCAATTCTAATCGTTCAAGCATTTGGTTTTGCACCCTCGCAAACTCAATGAGCTCAGTGGGTAAACTCTCATCAGATAATCGGATATGCAATTTATTTGGTTGAACTTCTTTGATTCTATTTTGCAGTGATCTAAGCGGTTTAAATCCCATACTCACGATCAAAAAACTGTAAAGAAAAGACAGCAAACTCGCGATGCCAATAGACCACATTAAAATAACTTTGAGTTTTTTATTAAATTGAATGTGATGATCAATGTTAATGCCAATGAGAAGGCCAGTGTACTCTTCATGTGCGTTTAGAGGATAATATAAGGTTCTAAATGTATGGTTATTATACGTCCACTCGTTAAGGTCTTTTGATGGAGAAAATGCACCATCATTTGCGATTACGTTGGTGTTTTGGGTTTGCTCTCCGTTCTTTTTGGTTATCCATACATTAATGCCTCTGCTTTTTAATGATGCAAATATCTCGGTACTGGTAATCCCTTTGTTTTGCAGTAAGACGGAAACGGAAGTGCGGTTGGAGGTTATTTGATGACGATCTTCTTCATAGAAATGGGATTGAACGAGATACTGAATGGCGATGCCAAGGCCAATAAACACAAATACCGAGGTGGAGAAAAACATGAGGGTGAGCTTTAATTTCATTGAAAGATAATGAGTTTTCATTGCATCACACCTCGTCCATTTTATAACCCATTCCTCGCACCGTATGGATCAATGGCGTGTCGTAAGGTTTATCGATTTTTGCTCTGAGTCGCTTAACGGCAACGTCAATGACATTGGTGTCACTGTCGAAATTCATATCCCAAATGAGAGAGGCGATGGTGGTTCTTGATAGTACTTCTCCTTGCTTTCGCATGAACAATTCGAGTAATGAAAATTCTTTTGCTGTTAATGTAATATTATCGTGATTTCTTGTCGCAGTATGTTTTAAAAGGTCGAGTTGTAAATCACATAAGACTAACTCGTTTACTTTTTGGGTGTGCGAGTTTGCAGTTTGAGATCTCAGTGCATTTTCAATACGAGCTTTTAATTCAGCAAAGGCAAAGGGCTTGATTAGGTAATCATTCGCGCCGAGTTCAAACCCTTTTACTCTGTCATCTACTTGATCTTTTGCCGTCAGCATAATAATAGGCGTGCTATTTTCGCAGTTTCTGAGCGTTTGCAAAATTTGCCACCCATTCAATTTTGGCAGCATGACATCTAAGATAATTAAATCGTATTGATATGTCGTTGCGTTATACAAACCATCAACGCCATCACGCGACAGATCAACAGTGTAACCGGACTCTGTTAATCCCTTTTTTAGATAATCTCCAGCTTTCGTTTCATCTTCTATTATAAGTAGTTTCATCACGTTACTTCTTTAAATACGGAGAACAATCAGTGGGTATCAATACAATATAGTCGCATCTTTCTTATATGGCACGTTGATTTATAAAGAATAGTACAAAAAAACTAGTCATTAGAGTTGTGCTCTAAGTAATGATAATTTGCGTGTATTAATCCTGTGTATTGTATTTGCCCTGCCATGTTCATTGTTTCTTGAACTGTGATGTAACTCTTGTCGTCTAAGCTAATGCTTTGGGTTGTTTTTGATTCAAATGATTTGATTTTTAATGCATTTTTAAGTTCTGATGGTGAACTTGTATCGAGTTTATTTAATTGAGTTAAAGCTTGATTGTAGGCTTCTTTTTTCGTTGTTACATGGTCAGTATAGAGCGTCGTATTGCTTGTTTTACTAATATAGTTGCCGCTAGTGATAACTGAGTTAGCCATCGCATTTGAACTTGCAAGAATAATAACGGCTGATAGAGCAAGCGTTTTTAATGATTTCATGATGATTCCTTAATGAACTGTTTTGTTTAAGTAGGTTCATAATAGCGGACTGAAAGTGACATAACGGGGTCTGGTATATGACATTTTTGTCATGTTGGTTTTGGGGAATGGATTGTGTTTTTATGACTGATATCATTAAGAAGAGAGAAACTGTCGCCATTTGAAATTCTTTATTGCACTGAGGTAATGCTGAGATTAGAATGCGAACGATTTTCATTTTAATTGGTGAGTAAACGTGTCCCGTATTTTAGTGGTTGATGATGACATTGCATTGTGCAATTTATTACAAGAAGTATTGCAAGAGGAAGGCTACGATGTTGATTGCGTACATTGTGGTGAAAGTGCATTAGAGTATATTCAAAACCATTCTGTTGATCTTGTTTTGCTGGATGTCATGTTGCCTAAGCTTGATGGGTTTCAAGTGGCACGACGTATCTGTCAACGTTTTGCAACGCCCATTCTTATGCTAACGGCCTTAGGTGATGAAGCCTCTATGTTGGATGGCTTACAAGCCGGTGCCGATCATTTTATTGCCAAACCATTTAATGTGCCGGAATTACTCGCGCGTATTACGGCCATCTTGCGTCGAGTTGGGTTAGAGCGTCAGCGTCAAAGTTACGTGGGGGCAATTGAAGATCTCTCTGAACAGTTCTCGCGTTTGCCATTAACTGAAACAGAATCAGAGTTATTGCAATATTTGATTAAAAATACGGATGTTGTCGTGTCGAAGGCGGATTTACAAACGAATATCTTAAAGAAAGAGCTGTGTCCGTTTGATCGAAATTTGGATATGCACATCAGCAATATTCGTCGTAAGTTATTGAAGTCGGGCTTATCTAAACAACACATTAAAACAGTTCGAGGCCGTGGCTATAGCTTTATAAAAATGGTTAATGGGTAGGAGATAATAATGCCTTTGCGTTGGTTTCAATCTTGTCCTTCTTTTATTCGTAAGCACCGCAATGGACTCGCGTTTCGTTTATTCAGCTCATTCGCTATCATTCTTGTTGTGATACTTTCATTGCAAAGTTTGGCCGAAATTGCGTTAATGAAATCGATGTTACGAATTCCGTCTTCTATCCAAGACAAAATGTTGGATTTAGCCTACCAAGCCAATGTTCTCATTGATGAAGGGGACATGGATGAACTGGCTGATTGGGCAAACGCACAAGAGTATTATCTATTTGTATTGGATAAAAATAACCGACCAATTACACACCGAGACATGCATCCTCATTTTGAGTTCAAGTTGAAATATTTACGTCCACTCAATACGCAGCTTGATAATAAAGTGAATCAACCGATCATTGGAATACCATTGAACGATGGGTTGACGATTGTGATGCAAATGCCTTACAAATATCACCCTGCTCGTTATTTTTCGCTGTATTTTAGTATTATAAAAATCATTATCTCTGGCCTTATTTTAGGCTTATTTTCGTGGGTTATTGCTCGTTATTTGCAAAAGCCATTAGATAAATTAAGAGAGGTGAGCCATCGACTTTCTGAAGGTGATTTTACGATTAAAGTGGCGGATGAAATTGGTCATTCAGTGCGCGAGTTTAGTGAGTTGGCACATGACTTTGATAATATGACAGGGGAAATACACTCTCTTGCTGAAAAGCAAAAAAGGTTGATAAGAGATGTCTCTCATGAATTACGAACCCCACTGGCTAGACATAACTTAGCTCTGCATTTATTAAGAAAGAGAACAGATAACGAGCATGTGCATTTGCTTGATCGTTTAGAAAATGAATCGGCAGAAATGAATAATTTGGTTGGTGAGATTTTAGAGTTTAGCCAATTAGAGAACGCGCGGTATTCTACAAAATTAGAATCACTGATTTTAGACAGTTATTGTGAAGCTCAAATTACGCAATTACGTTCAGATTTAAAATCAAATCAAACCTTAGAAACACGATTCTCCCTTGGGACAGACGTTGTGATGGTTGATCGTCGCCTTTTAGCTCGATGTGTAAATAACCTCATTAGCAACGCCATTAAATACGCGGGAGGTAACGCGACCATTCGATTATTGATCACCCGTTATCAAGAGAATGAACTGCATTATATTGCGGTTATTGTTGAAGATGATGGGCTTGGTATTCCAGAGCATCAACTGAAAGATATTTTTGCGCCATTTACTCGTTTAGAGTCAGCCAGAGATAAGCAATCTGGTGGTTATGGCTTGGGGCTTGCGATTGTGAAAGAAGCGATGTCAGTGATGAAGGGGAAAGTGAAGGCTGATAATCGAAAAGAGGGCGGTTTGAGGATCTCACTGTTGTTTCCTGTTTAGTTCTTACCTAGATTAGTATTATTTAGAATTGCAGCGATGGTTATAAGAAATATTGAAGTGAAGATAAAAATAAACCCGAGCACATTATATGCTCGGGTTTGTTATTTATGGATATGAACTAAATCATATTACCCATTCATTGGTGGCGTAAACGCCGTTAATGTTGGAGCAACGCCTTTGAATTTTTCAATTTTCACAACCCCAGAGTTGCCACAGTTCCCATTGGCTAAACGAGACGTAGGAATATCCATTGTCAGTACATTTGGTCCACCATTCTTACACATGCCTGTTTTAGGGTCTAAATCAGGCCATGCACCTTCGTGGATACATACGCTGCCTTTTTTGATGCCATCAGAGACAAAAGCACCAACCAGAACTTGGCCACGTTGGTTATAAGCGCGAACTAAATCGCCATCTTTAATACCACGTGCTTTTGCATCTTCTGGGTGAATTGTAATAGGCTCACGGTTTTGTACTGCGTATTCTTTACGAAGATCGGCATAGTTAAATTGGCTGTGCAAACGGTGTGCTGAGTGCGATGTCATTAACTGCAATTCACCATCAGCGTAGTTGAACATCCACTCTGTTGGTTCAATCCACGTAGGGTGTGGAGGACAATCATCTAGCTTGTAGCTTTCAATTGTTTTAGAGAAAATTTCAATTTTACCACTTGGTGTTCCTAGTGGGTTCATAATTGGATCTTTACGGAAATCACCAAAACGAACAAATTGAGCATTTTTTTCATTCCACTTCATTTCGATAAGCTCATTTGCTTCCCAGAATTTGCTGAAGTTCATCATAGGGATGCGAGCATTACGACCACCTTGTTGTGCTGTTTTATAGAAATCACGAAGCCATTCCATCTCCGTTTTGTTTTCCATATACACATTTTTACCACCAGGCGTAATGTACTCTGCCATATCAGCAAATACATCTAAATCACTACGAGCTTCATGTTGTGGCTCAACCGCTTGCTTCATAGGAACAAGATGTTGGTTAGAATAGTCGCCAGTCATCGTCATATCATTACGCTCAAATGAAGTCGTAATTGGTAGAACGATATCTGCGTGTTTTGCAGCCGCTGTCCAGTATGGTTCTGAAATTACGATAAGTTCAGGTTTTTGCCATGCTTTGATCAGACGGTTAGTATCTTGGTGATGCGTAAAGTTAGCACCGCCCGCCCACCAAATCATTTTAAGCTCAGGGAAGGTCATCGTATGACCATTATGTTGGAATTCAGTCCCTGGTTTTTCTAAACACTCAACAATTCGAGCTACAGGGAAAGAAGCTACAACACCACCAGCCGCTGCCCAACCGCGAGCTGCAGCATCACCCGTTTTACCGATAGATGCAGAAATTGCAGGTAATACACCCGCATCACGAGTAGGATTTCCACCATTAGAATAGTGGTATGAATAACCAAAACCACCGCCAGGTAGACCAACTTGACCAAGCATTGAAGCAAGAACAGTAAGCATCCAGTGACGTTGTTCACCGTGCTGTTGACGTTGCATACTCCAACCAGCCATAAGCATGGTGCGATTTTCTTTAAAGATCTTAGCCAGAAGTTCCAGTTGTTTTGCTGGAACACCACATATTTCAGATGCCCATTGTGGTGTTTTCTCTATACCGTCTTCTTTACCCATTAGATACGCTTCGAACTGTTCGAAACCCGTCGTGTACTTAGTAAGGAATTCAGTATCGTGTTGCTGTGTTTTTACTAATTGATAAGCAATACCCATCATCATCGCAACATCAGATTGCGGATGAGGTGCAATCCATTGAGCATTCTCACCAAAGAATTCAGCCGTTTCTGAACGCATTGGGTCAATAATAATGACTGTTTTTCCTGATTTCTTCAGTTGGTGGAAAAATTCAAGACCTTGTCCGTCGGTAGAAGACCACGCAATTTTAAGAGTGTTAAGTGGATTTAAGCCCCATAGAACAACTACTTCACTGTTTTCTAAAATAACAGGGTAAGTCGTTTGTTGCTCATATACTTCGATAGAACCCACAACGTGCGGCATGATAACTTGAGCGGCCCCCGTTGAGTAATCACCCATGTGACCGGTATAACCACCAGCCATACTCATGTAACGTTGAAGCAGTGTTTGAGCTTTATGTAACACGCCGCTTGAACGCCAACCGTAAGAACCGGCAAAAATAGATTGAGGGCCATACGTTTCACGAATGCGCATGTGTTGCTCATGAATTAGCTTATAGGCATCATCCCATGACACTTGCACAAATTCATCACTGCCACGAAGCCCCTGAGGGTTACTTGGGTTTTCTAAATACCCTTTACGAACCATTGGGTATTTTACACGGGCTTTTGTATGAACTTGTGATGGACCGGTAAGCTGCAAGCTGTTTGGTACGGTTTGAGCTAATCCGCTTTTGGTTGAAATAAGCTGACCATCTTTAACTTCACAAAGTAATGGCCCCATGCGGCTAGACGTCAGAATTAATGAATCTGTACGGCCAAGCGTAGAAGCGTTCACAGATAACGGAGCGATAGACGTGATCGCTAATGCACCAGCAGATGCACCTGCGCCTTTTAAAAAGCCGCGACGAGTAATAGTTGTCATAGTCACTCTCTCTTATTTGTGATTAGCCACGTCTTTCGCGTGGTTTTGGAAGAATTTAGTCAGGATCTCAAGGTTTAGCTCAGAGATATCAGTACGTGCACCCATACCTTTAGCCACTGGCCCCCAAGAGTTTACAGTAAAGTGACTTGCAGCAATTTTAGCGTGACAAGTAGAACAGTAAACATTATCAAGTTGCTCAGCGTAATCCCATAGCGGTTGGTTTGATGCAAGAACTGGAGCTTCAATATCACCAGTTAACTCAGCACTACGCCATTCATTGCCATAAGCATCTGTGTTTGCTTCACCTAATGTCAGCGCTTTGATGCCAGTATCAGTAAGAGTCGCAATGATTGAACGTTGGCCTTCACCCATGTAGATAACCGATTCTGCGCCTTTCATTTGGTAACCAGAAACAGTCACTGTACGTTTACCTTCATCGCTACTAACAGTCGTTAGTTCAACGGTAGGGTTAATGGTCGCAAGGTCAGCCATTTTAATGCTTTCAATTGGGTAAACTTTTTCAGCATCAGCTTTGGTGTTTTTAGCCATATCAAAAAGGTGGTCAAACGCAGACGTATCTAATGTGGCTTGTGGTGCAAAGTGAGCAACGCCTTTATGACAATCAATACAGGTTTGGTTATTTTCTCTTCCGTATGCGTGCATTTTTTGTGCACTAGCAGATTGGTCGTAAGTTTCCATTGCATCAAAGCTGTGACAAGAACGACAAGTAGCAGAGTCATTTTCACGCATTTGAGCCCAGACAGTTTCAGCCATCGCTAAACGGTGTTCTTCATACTTTTCATCAGTGTCAATTTTGCCAGTAACAAACTCGTGATAGATGTCTTTAGACGCACGGATTTTGGTAATTAGGTAATCAATTGGTTCTTCAGGGATGTGGCAATCAGCACATTCTGCACGAATGCCTTTCTGGTTACTGAAGTGAACAGAACCTTGGTATTCATGTAATGGTTTTTCCATCGTGTGGCATGAAACACAAAACTCAGTGGTTGATGTTGCGTGAAGTACTGCTTGTGTACCGCCCAAGGTTATCCAACCAATGGCAATACCAACAGCGATGATTAAAGCAATGTAACGTTTTTTCATAATATTATCCTTGATATAGCCATATTATTTGTATGGTCAATCGCGAATTCTACCACTTTTGTACTATTTTTCTATAAATTAAGTGGTATTTATGTCAATAAGTTTAACCTTGTTCTATAAATTGAGCTTTCTATTAATAAGGCTTCATTTTATGGCGTTTTTTTGATGTTAATTTCTTCTTTATTTGTTGCACCTTATTTATTTTCATTTACAAAACTTTACGAATGCAAAGAATGTAAATTTAATGCAAATAATAACAATTATCATTTATATTCCATCTCAGATTTTATCACCCCCCTTTTATAAATCTTTGGAGATAATGGAATATGTTTTCTAAAAGTCAGTTGGCTCTTGTTATTGGCGCAGTTTTGTCTACCCCTCTTGCTTACGCTGAAACAGATGCATCAACTACTGATGAGCACATGGTCGTTACAGGCCGT
This sequence comes from Aliivibrio sp. 1S128, assembly GCF_001691065.1. Classification (NCBI taxonomy): domain Bacteria; kingdom Pseudomonadati; phylum Pseudomonadota; class Gammaproteobacteria; order Vibrionales; family Vibrionaceae; genus Aliivibrio; species Aliivibrio sp. 1S128. Next base: position 159,762 of record NZ_MAJV01000069.1, read on the forward strand.
GATTACGGTTATAAAGCCGATACAAACTCAACATCAATGCGTATGGAAGCAACGCAATTAGAAACTCCAGGGCAAGTAACTGTCATTGATGAGCAAATCATTGATGAGCAACGTGCGAGTACACTAGGTGAAGTGCTGAAGAATGATTCAAGTATTTCTGAAGGCTCGAAATCAACTAATCGTGAACGTTTTTACTTACGCGGTTTTGAATTAAGCAGCAGTTCAAGTTTCTTACGTGATGGCTCTCAGCATTGGTCTCATTATCGTCAACCAATTGAATTATTAGAGCGTGTAGAAGTATTGAAAGGCCCTGCAGGTTTACTTTACGGTAAGTCGACTCCTGGTGGCTTAGTAAATATGATCTCTAAAAAACCAACGTATGAGACTCAAGTAACTATTAGTCAAGATATTGGTTCAAATAATTACACTCGTTCAATAGCCGATGTTAGTGGGGCATTGAATGAAGATAAAACATTACGTGCTCGCGTGATTTTATCTCAAGAAAATCAAGATTCTTGGCGTACACGTTTTGACGGTACTGATGTAGAAACGGAACGTACTGTTGGTGGTTTGTTTGTTGATTATGATATCAATGAAGACATCATGTTATCTGCTCATTATGACAGAACTGACGAGCTAGGTGATTTAGATAACGGCTCAAAAGTAGATACAACGACGGGTGAAGTGATTGATCCAAATACCGTTAAAGACCAAAACTGGGCAAAAACAGATAATGATGTTGTCAACTATGGTGTTGGTTTAACTGCAAACTTAACTGACTCATGGTCTGTTAAAACCGGTATTAGCCGTCAATTCTATGAGCGTCAACGTACAGAGTCAGACATACATAAAGATGGCAGCAGTTATAAATCATCTGATCGTCATGATGAGTGGACATTCGATACCGCTTATGTTGATTTTACTGGTGATGTAGATGCCCTGGGTGTTAATCACCGTTTATTAGTAGGTGGTAACGGCCTGCATTATGATTACAAACGTCAATATGACAGTTCAACATCATGTGATACAGGTACTGATACATGCAGTGATGGCTTTAATCGCCCTGGTGATTTGAACTCAAGTGATGATACTGTTGGCTCTCATTCTAAGAGCCAACATTACGGTATTTACCTTCAAGATTTAGTGACATTTAATGACTCTTGGCAGTTACTTGCTGGCGCACGTTTTGCTGTAGATAAAACAGAAGACAGTAAAGGAAAAAAAGAAGATTACACTAACATTCTTCCTAAGCTTGGTGTTATTTATCATCCTGCTGAAAATGGTTCTATTTATGCCGTATATTCTGAAAGTTTTGAACCAGTAGCAACCATTAATGATGCTGATGATGTTAATGATGGTCAAAAGCAAGACCCAATGAAAGGTAATTTATACGAGCTAGGATCTAAGTGGGAACTATTAGATAACAGCTTGTATGTGTCTGGTGCTTTATTCCAAATTGTACAGTCAAACATGCAAGTGTCTGAAGATATTAACGGTGGTTCAAATACACGTACTTCACAGGTCGGTGAGCAAGTTCATACTGGTATTGAGTTAGCTGCAACAGGTTACCTGACAGAAGCGTTCTCATTAAGCGCATCAACAACTTTACTTGATGCTAAATATGAAAATGACCCAGCATTAGAAGGTAAAACGCCTGCGGATGTACCTGAATTTAGTGCAAGCATTTGGTCTCAGTACGATTTCAATAACGGTACAGGTATTAATCTTGGTGTTTATCACGTAGGCGAGCGTTACGGTGACTCTAAGAATGAATTCAAAAAAGATGCTTACACACGAGTAGATATGGGTATTTCACATACTATTAAATATGATGAAAGCTTAGATTTTGTTGCTCGGTTCAATGTGGAAAACCTATTGGATACCGATTATCTAGCAGGTGGTAGTGCAAGTGGTGTAGTGGTTGGTGAAGGCCGAAACTACATGGCGACACTACAAGTTAAATACTAATTTAGCGCATTAAATATAAGGGAGGCTTCGGTCTCCCTTTACTGCGTTTATTTGAAGGCAAATTTTTTAAGAGATAGACCTTAAAAAATAACAGTTAAGAAATAGATAATATGAATATTTTAAAAACCAGTATAGGAATAGCGTTAGCTACCGTGATCACAACCGCTCAGGCAACGACGCTTGATCAAGCACGATCTATCGAAAATAAATCGAATACAGCCTCTGCTGTGAGCCAAACAAAAATTGATAAAAGCTCAGAAGCAACATTGGCATACAAAGCAGAGATCGAACAACTGCAAGAAGAAGTAAAGAATCTTGCGGTTTATCGTGATCACCTCACTGGTTTGGTGAATAGTCAACAACAAGAAATGGGTAACCTAAATAATCAAATAGAAACAATTAAAGAGACAAGACAAGGCGTCGTGCCATTGATGTATAAAATGTTATCGGGCCTTACTGTGTTAGTTGAGCAAGATAAACCAATCAAGATAGCAGAACGCCAACAACGTATTGAAAAACTTGAACACATGATGACAAGAGCCGATGTGAGCGATGCAGAAAAATACCGTCGTATTCTCGAAGCGTATCAAATTGAGATGGATTACGGATCGAAGCTAGGTACATATCAAACTCAAATCACGGTTGATAATGATGAATTAATCGATACTGATATGTTGCATTTAGGTCGTGTTTCATTGCTTGCTCGTCGTTTGGATTCTTCACAATACTGGAGCTGGAATACCTACAGTAATCAGTGGACATTATTGGATTCATCATTTAATGACGACTTAGCTAAAGCGTACTCTGTCGCTTATAAGCAAGTGGCTCCGAGCTTATTGACTCTACCCGTTTCTTTATCACTGAAAGAGGTGAAATAACATGACGATTAAACCACTTATTTTAGCTATTTCAGTATTAAGTTTTTCAGCTAACACATCGGCAGCAAGCTCTGAATTAGTTCAAGACACCAAGCAAGCAAGCCAAATTCAAAAACAACATAATGCACAGCGTGAGTCTGGTTTTAAACAAACAGAACAAAGTTTAAAAGCACAAAGAAATGCGTTAATAGCAGAACGAAAACAGCTACAAAAAGAGAGTGATAAATTAAGCTCAACGTTCAGTAACAATGAAAAAACGTTAGCCTCTTTAGAGCAAAAATTGCATCTAGAAACTGGCAGTCTGGGAGAGCTGTTTGGTGTTGTAAGACAAACAGCAAAAGATGTCGATGTAGAGTTAAAGAACTCAGTGACAGGCCTTGATGATAAGAAAAATAGCCAAGTAATTAATGATATCGTTGCCGCTAAATCTTTGCCTTCGATGGGCCAGTTGACCGGTTTATGGCAAACAATGGCACAACAAGCACAGGTAAGTTCACAACTGACTTTAGTTCCTGTAACTGTTATTGACGGTGCAGGTCATCGCGCAGAAGTGAATGCTTACCGTTTAGGAAATATGGCATTGGTTGGCGACGAAGGCTTTTTACGTTGGGATAACAAAAAACAAGTTGCGACGTATTATGCACAACAGCCAGAGCTTGCGCCATCAGTAGCAACATTATCTGATATGGCGCAGCAACAAGTGATCATGATGGCAGTGGATCCATCGCGTGGCATCATGCTAGAACAACTTGCAAATTCGCCAACGCTAAAAGATCGCCTTCAAGCGGGTGGTGTGGTTGGACAAATCATTATCGCTCTATTGGCAATTGGCCTGCTTATTTCGTTATTTAATGGTGCAAGATTGTTGGTTATTCGTCAGCAGATCCGTACTCAATTAAAAGATCCTGAACACATCGGTAATAATCCTCTTGGTCGTGTTTTATCTGTTTATGATGCAGAAAAAACTCGTTCGGTAGAAGCGTTAGAACTTCGTTTACTAGAAACCATTGTCGATGAGCAACAAGGCTTAGAAAAAGGTCTTTCAATGCTTAAGCTTCTCGCTGCATTAGCACCTATGTTAGGTCTTTTAGGTACTGTTACTGGCATGATCGAAACATTCCAAGTGATCACGCAATTTGGTAATGGCGATCCAAAAGTAATGGCGGGCGGTATTTCAATGGCTCTTGTGACTACGGTATTAGGCTTAGTTGCAGCGATGCCTCTGTTATTAACTCACAATATCTTAAGCTCACAAGCAGAGAGTATTCGTACCATCCTTGAAAAACAGGGCTTGAGTTTAGTGGCTGAACAAGCAGAAAAAGAAACAATAAATAAACCAATGGGAATTGCAGCCTAATGACGGCTTTCTTATCTCACTTTATGGCACAAGGCGGCCCCATTTTATGGTGGTTAGGCGCTGTTGTTGCTGTGTGTTGGTTACTAGTGGTTGAGCGTGTATTTTTCTTATCTTTCACTTTTCCGGCACAGCGAAAAGTATGGTTAGATAAATGGCAACAGCGAGACGATCACGATTCGTGGTACGCAAAAACGATCCGTGATGGCTGGGTAAGCGAAGCACATCTTCAGCTTAATCAATACATGAATTTCATCAAAGTTCTTGTCGCCATTTGCCCAATGCTCGGTTTGCTAGGCACGGTAACAGGCATGATCTCAGTGTTTGATGTAATGGCAAATCAAGGCAGTAGCCAGCCAAAACTGATGGCTTCTGGTATCTCATTAGCCACATTACCAACCATGGCAGGAATGGTTGCTGCGCTAGCGGGTATGTTTGTTCATGCTCGTTTAGCCAAAGTATGCCGCCGTAAAGAACATCATTTAGAAAAAGCATTAAGGAGTCAGTCATGAGACTTGGCCGTCGTTCTTCAAACCAAGAAGAAGCACAAATAGATTTAACATCAATGCTCGATATCGTATTTATCATGCTGATCTTTTTTATCGTAACAAGCTCATTTGTGCGTGAATCAGGGGTTGAAGTAAATCGCCCTCAAGCCAGTAATGTATCGAGTCAAAAAGACGCGGGTATCTTTGTCGCTATTACCGCTTCAAACGATATTTTCATTGATAAACGCATGGTGGACGCCGAGCGAGTTCAAGCCACATTAGAGCATTTATTATTAGAACAACCTGATGCATCGTTAGTGATCCAAGCAGATGAACATGCGTATAACGGTACGGTTGTAAAAGTAATGGATGCGGCTAAAGGTGCGGGAGTTAAAGGCATCGCATTGGCTGCGGAGAAAAACTAATGTGGCGATTATTGTTGGCAGTGCCTATTGCGCTTTCTATGACGGTAGGGTTATTCACGTTTATGGCGTGGATGGTAGACAACGGTCATAACGGCAAACCAGAAAGCAGTGAGACGATCCGCTTTGACATGGTGATGGTTGAGCAAGAACAAGATATTCAGCGCCGTCAACGTCGAGTGCCTGAAAAACCAGAGACACCAGAGCCGCCACCAGAGGCAAAACCAATGGCGTCTCAAACTCAAACTTCAATGGCGACGCCACAAAGTTCAATGCCACCAATGAGCTTGGATTCTGGTATTTCGGGGTTAGCGATAAATGCACCGAGTTTCGCTGATTTTACAGGTAACCAACAAGCGATGCCGTTGTATCGTGTTGAGCCTCGTTATCCATCAAAAGCGATGAAAAGAGGTGCAGAGGGCTTTGTTGTTATGTCATTTACCATTGATGAACAAGGTCGCCCAACTAATGTAAAAGTAACGGATGCTAAACCGCGTCGAATGTTTGAAAGAGAAGCAGTTAAAGCGTTGAAAAAATGGAAATATCAACCAAAAGTAGTCGGTGGGAAAGCCATTGCTCAAGTTGGACAAACGGTGAAATTGGAGTTTACGTTAGCAAAATGATGAAATTACCTTTACCTCATACTTCAGATTCGTTGAGATCTTTACGCGGCTTTATTTTAAAGTTGGGTTCTGTGTTCTTACTTTGCTTAGCATTTCTATTTAGTTGCGTTTCTCAAGCACAGCAATTGAGTCAATATAACGCAGCAAAAGTACAGCGAGCATTACAATTACAACAGCAAGAAAAAATGACCGAGGCAATTACTGTTTTGGCAGAATTAACCCCTTCTCAGGATTATGATAAAGCCTATATTCAACGTATGTTGGGTGTGTTTCATTGGCAGGCAGGGAGTAGTAAATCGGCAGTTAAATATCTCACTAAAGCGGTAAATAGCCAGCAATTAGCCGATGAGCAAGCATGGATAACGCAACGTATGCTTGCCGATTTATTATTAACAGAGCAGCGCTTTAGTGATGCGTTACCGCATTATTATCAATTAGCGAACTCAGTGCCTGAAAAACAAAAAATAGGCGATTTATGGTTCCGTATTTCTCAAACCCATTACCAGTTGGCGCAATGGGAAAAGGTCCTTTCTGCATTAAATAAGCATGAACGTGTCGCGATATATAAGAAACAAAGTGAAAGAAGCCAATCGCTAGTACTGAGATTAGGGGCGCAACTGCAGTTAAAACAATGGAAATCGGCGATCCCTACCTTGAACAGTTTAATTGTACTTGAACCAAATAAAGCGACATGGTGGCAGCAGTTAACGAGTATTCAGCTTCGTTTGAATCAACCTGAAAATGCGTTAGATACTCTTATTCTTGCAGAGCGACAAGGAATTGAATTGAGTCAATCAGAATTGAAATTGTTGGCTCAACTTTATGCTCAGCGCGGTATCCCAGAGAAAGCTGCTGAAGTATTAAGTCAGTTAGATGAAGCGCAAAGTGATATTGATTTACTGACTATGCAAGCAAGTTATTGGCAAGCAGCAAAAGAGTGGGATAAAGCCACTGTCACTTGGTCAAAGGCTGCAACGCTAGATTCACGTTATTATTGGCAAGTGGCCCAATTACAGATCCAAGAGGGTCATCATCAACAAGGCTTGAAGACTTTAGATAAGGTTAAGGATTACAAAAAGACAGATGATATTGCATTAGCTAAAGTGAGAGCCTATTACAAGCTAAACCAAATAGATTCAGCCTTACTTTATGCGAAAAGAGCCAATGATTTTACGCCATCAAATGAAGCGAAAGGGTGGATAAAGTATTTGTCTCAATTATATTCATCAATGTAAATTAATTTCTTAAAATTATTGGTTTTATATATAATAAGTTTCTTTAGATTGGTTTTTTTTTGTTTATAAATTATACATGATGTAAAATTAGTTATATACGAAGCCACAATTATTAATTGTGGCTTTTTTATTTATTATGTTGGATGTATTTGTGCAAGTTAAGGTTTTAGTATGTAGTGTTTATTTTTTTATGTTTAATTCATTATTTGGCTGTTCTTTTTATGATAGTAATGTTAAAAGTTCTGATTTAAATGTTAATAATAAAAATAAAGAAATAATCTTATCACCTAAGATAAAAATGATTGATAATTTTCAAAATAAATTAAAAAAAATAACTAAAAGTGATGTAGAAGAAAAAAATTTTCCAATTAATACTAGCAATAATGCTAAAAAAATACAGTCTTTACCAGAACCAGAACCAGAAC